>JBIKKP010000014.1:0-36575 GCA_044360285.1 Rickettsiales bacterium | reverse complement strand
ACGCCATCTTGTAATAATTCTAAGCCACGCATGTGAAACCCGCGTGAAAGTCCTGAGCCGCGAACTGAAATACGCACTTCTTCGCCAAAACGCTTTTGCGTGTAAACGCCAGGAACATAAGCCAGAGTGTCTTGAAGATTTAGGCTATATTTATTTTCAAATGTTTTAGAATCGACAACAGCAACACTGCCCGGAGTTTGATTGATTTCTTCTCTAGCTTGTGAATTACTAGGAACGGTTAAAGAACTTTCTGCATTTGCTATTACGGTAATCGCAGGAAGTTGCACCAGAGATTTCTTATTTTTTAAATCAGCTGAAAAACCAAGAGATGGAATTGCACAAAGTGTTAAAACTAAAATTGATTGCTTCATTATTTAATTCAAAATTGTTGGAATAAATTTTGAATTTTTGTACTTCTTCTCTAAACTGATAACAAATCAAATTGCATAAGTGAGACAATTTGTCCAAGGCGCTTTTATGATTTATTCTTTTATGATCAGATAAATGAAAGACACGTATACCGCTCCCCACTAATTCCTAAAATTTCATAGAGAATAATTTATCAATCACCTGAGGATTTAGCTTTGATCATTCTTTTGTATGCTCCCTGTTAACAGGGAGCATACAAAAACGCGCGAATTTCTGTAAATTTTGAAGAAATTTGGGCGATGGTTGGATGGCTAAATTTCCAGCAAAATTACTTTCATCTATGAAGAAAAAATGGAGCGCTAAGGAAAAAAGTTTAATCGTTCTTGAGGGTTTGCGTGGTCGTCCCGTGGTTGATATTTGCTCAGCTTACGGCGTATCACAAAGCCTTTATTATTCCTGGCGCGATAAGTTCCTCGCCAATGCTTCTGATGTGTTTGAGGTGGATAAAAAGAACTCAAAAGAGCAGAGAATTTTACGCGAGAATATGCGTCTGAAGCAATCACTCGCTGAAACTATTCTTGAGTTAAAAAAAATCGAAGAGGGTTGGTAAAGGGTGTTGGTAAGAGAGGTCGTAAGATGCGTAAATTATCGTCATCCGATATGGCTTTGATTGAGCGAATCAAAGAACTCAAATCACTACATCCGTTCTTTGGCTATCGCAGAATCTGGGCTCAGCTTAAATTCAAAGATGGACTCACAATCAATCGTAAGAAGGTCTATCGCCTGATGAAGATTTCTGATCTTCTGACAAAACCAAACCTTCTTCTACGAGCCAATCGATCTCCCCAAAAAGATAAGCCAAGACCAGAAAGGCTTAACGAATGGTGGGGTATCGATATGACCAAAATCAGATTGCGACATCTTGGTTGGGTTTACATCACCATCGTGATTGATTGGTTTAGTAAGCAGTTGGTTGGTTACTCAATTGGAACCAAGAGCAAATCTTCTGATTGGCTAGAAGCCTTTGATATGGCGGTTAATGATCAGTTTCCAAATGGGGTCAGAGAGGAAGTAGAAAGACGTGGTTATGAGTTAAACCTCATGGCTGATAATGGCTGCCAACCTACTTCTGACAGCTTTAAGAAAACTTGTGAAACTCTCGGAATTAACTTGGCTTTTACGAGCTATAACAATCCCAAAGGTAACGCTGACACTGAGCGTTTTATGCGAACTATGAAAGAAGAATGCCTTTGGATCAATGAGTGGGAGAATTTACAAATGCTCACAAAATCACTTAAGCACTGGTTTGGCGAGTATAACCAAAATTATCTTCACTCGAAATTACACTACAAAAGCCCAATCATGTTTGCGTTGGATTTTATCAGGAAAGCCGAAATCCGTCCTGAAATTCTTCAGCAAAAACAAATCGGAAACTCTTTATGAAATTGGTTGAAAAATGGGGGGCATAACACTCGCTCTACCCCACAAATAAACACCACCCTTCGACAGGCTCAGGTAACTTACTTAAGCGTCCCCATATCAATCACAAACCTATACTTTACATCATTTTTGAGCATCCTCTTGTAGGCCTCATTTACCTGATCGATAGCAATTTTTTCAATCTCACAAGCAATCTGGTTTTTCGAACAAAGATCAAGCATCTCCTGCGTCTCTTTGATGCCACCAATCAACGATCCGGCTAAGTTTTTTCTGCCGCGAATTAAAGAGGTTCCATGCACCCCTGGCAGTGGAACTAGAGATCCAACCAACACCATGGTTTTGTCATATTTCAGCAAATCCAAATAAGGATTAACATCGTGGCTGACGGGAATCGTATTAATGATGAAATCAAAACTATTTTTATGCTTAGCAAGCTGCTTCAAATCAGTTGAAATCACTACTTCCTTCGCCCCTAGTTTTTTTGCATCCTCACCTTTTTTGACCGATGTTGTAATCATCACCACATCCGCCCCTAGAGCATTGGCAAACTTAACTCCCATATGGCCCAAACCACCTAAACCAACGATTCCAACCTTATCACCTTTTTTGACTTTCCAGTGAATCAGCGGCGAATACATGGTAATTCCAGCACAAAGCAAAGGTGCCGCCGCAGCCAAATCAAGATTCTGGGGAATGTTTAAAACGAAATCTTCGTTAACGACGATATACTCCGAATATCCTCCCTGCGTGTATCCACCCGACACCTTATCGACAGAATTGTAAGCATAAGTCGGACCTAATTCGCAATATTGCTCAAGATGCTTGGCGCAAGGCAAGCAGGCTCTGCAGGAATCAACCATACAACCAACACCAACCAAATCGCCTGTTTTAAATTTTTTAACTCCAGCTCCAACTTGTCCCACGCGCCCAATAATTTCATGGCCCGGAACCAGAGGATATTTAGCATCATTCCAATCATTCGTCGCGCGATGAACGTCGCTGTGACAAATTCCACAATATAAAATATCCACCTTCACATCAAGCAATCCAACGTCGCGCCGAGAAATTGTCATTGGCACAAGACCAGAATTTTCTTTGATTAACCCGTAAGCTGAGATTTTTTGCATAAATAATTAAATTGTAGATTCCGTAAAAATGGTTTTGGCCTTGCAATATCTCTTCTGCAAATTTTTTTACGGCGCTTTAAGCAATGCAACAATTGACGCGGCTACTGCCCAAACAAAATCCAACTCTGCGCCGCTTCAATCTTCTTAAACCGAAACATTTTTACTTCGGGATGAACGCGGCCGCGCGCAATTTTCACTAAGAATTTCACAAAAAATCCACCCATACAAAGCGCGGCTTTTTTGAACTTGCGATGATTATTGCCGGCGAAATCAACATATTGTCTGCGGTTTCTGGCGCCATCCCAGTAAGGAAATTTTTTGGAATTGATGATGATGCCGCCAAGCTCGCCATTTGCGGCAAAGTAAGGATCGATGATTTCAGAAATTGTGGCAAAATCGTCGTCATTGAGCGGGTTTTTTATGTCGAGCAGCAACACGCCGTTTTTTTCATCAAACTGACAAAATAAATCATTTTGCGTGGTGATTTCTTGAAAGGTTAATTCCATCAATTCTGCGCTGCTCGCCATTTGAAACTAGATTTAATTACGCTGAAAGATTAAGGGGCTTAGCAAAAACTTTGGCAGCGCTGACTTGTTGCGGCGATTTTCCTGCCAATGAAGCAGCTTCAACCAACTTTTCACGCAAAGATCCCGAAGATTTATGCACACAAGCAAGCGCCGCTAACTCAACTTCGCTAAAGCCAATAATTGCTGCGGCAAAATCTCTTCCTTCAGGAGTAATGGGACCACTCTCACCGTCGCCACCAAAAGCTTCTAAGAAATCACCGGGAGAACCGAAGGCGGGCGCGGAAGGAACGCTAGACTTAGCAGCTAATCTTGCCGCTCTTTTTTGCGCAGCGATCTCTGCATTAACCTCATCAACTCCTATTTCTGACGCTCTTGTCAAAATTTCTTTTGCTTCGCCTTCTGCATAATTTGGAAGCAGGCTTTCAACTTCATGCTCAAATCCTCCATCTTGGCTAAGTGCAATTTTTGCCACTTTCCACCATTCTACACCAAGGGTTTTGGCAACATTGAGAACTTCTTCATCTTTTTGTACTGGAGTCGCAAAAAGCTTAGAGCGATCTTCCTCGGTAGTTGGATCAAAGTCACCACCATCACCACCAGGAAGTTCAAAAGCGCTTGAGTCATAAGTTGGTTGCGAAGCAAAAGCTGGAGCAGCTACCGTTGAAGCAAGAGCTGGAGGCGAACTTACCGAAGCCAACATTCTTTCCATATCCGCTCTTCCTGCGTCCTCTTCAAATTCATCAAGTCTGGCGGTGGAAAATCCTGGATATCCAGGCGTAACCTCGGTTGTTCTTCCAACACTGCTAGAACCAACACCCAAAGGCATTGAGTGGTATTTTGCGTAGTCTTTAATTTTTTCCACAAACTTTTGCCTGATGTCATCGGGCAACCCAAGTGCATGATCGAGGGCGCTTTTTCCAAGACCATCAACTGCTCTCAGGTTAATTATTGGCAATCTGTCTTTTGTTAAAATCTCATCAAGTGCGGCAGAATTTTTTGCATTAACTGCAACTACCAACAATGGCTGACCCGAAACATTTTTAGCATTTAAATTATCAGGATCAGCCGCAATCAAATCGCTTAATTTGAAAACCCTAGCTCCAACATCAACTTGACAATCGGCTTTTCTCACTGCTGCAAAAAGGTAATCTTTTTGTTGTTGTGAAGTTAGTGCTAACACTGCTGCAGGAACTTTTGACATAGTTTTAATTTTTTGAGAGAACGATTTTCTCACACAAAACGAAAAAACTCTTTAGTCCAGTGAAAATCAGATGACTGTAAGTGCGAGCTAAAAATGAAAATTCACCGTCTTTTTTAAATCAGGATGTAGGCTAAGCGCAACCGGGCAAGAGTAAGCGGCGCGGCGCAGAGCTTCTTTTTCTTCTTCGCTAAAATTATTTTGTGGGAAAGAAAAAGTGATGATGATTTCGGCAACTTTGCGCGGACTTGGCGACATGACTTTTTCGATTTCGCAGTCGGTGTTATCGATGTTTAAATTACGCGCCTTCGCAGCAATTCCCATGATCGTCATCATGCAAGTTGCAAGCGACACGCAGAGTAAATCGGTTGGCGAAAATGATTCGCCTTTGCCGTGATTATCAATTGGCGCATCGGTGGTGATGGCATTTTTTGATTTGTTGTGAAGCGAGATGCAGCGCAGCTCGCCAAGATATTTACTTTCTGCGATCAATGACATGAGAAGAAGAATTTTCGTTTTTAATTTCGAACCAAAGTCCGCACAAAACCGCGAATGACGCGGCAAGAGCGGTGCCAAGAATCCAAGTGAAGTACCACATTAGTAAGAAGAATTTTTGTTTTTATCGATCACAACTTTTCCGCGCATGACATAATGAACAAAGCTGGTGTAGGCAATTATTATTGGAATAAAAATTACTACGGCGAAAAGCATCACCATCAAAGTCCAGTGGCTGCTTGAGGCATCAAAAACTAACAGCGATGCGTTTGGATTTAGGCTTGATGGAATGATGAAAGGAAACATCGTCAGGCCTACAGTTGCAATGATTCCAGCAATTGCCACGGCACTGCTGATGAATGCTTTTCCTGGATGTTTTATAGCAGCAAAAAACACCGTCAAAATTTCGCCAAGAAAACCAAGAATTGGTGCAACGACAATCCACGGAAATTTTTCATAGTTTGAAAACCAGCAGCCAATTCCCGCAACAACTTGCTTATTCATTGGGTCGGAAACTGCATTTACACCAGCGAAAGAAATCAATTCATAGCACGGAATTTTCGCCAAAAAAACTCCGCCAAGCGCAAATAAAATAATCACCGCAAATGGCGCGATAAGCATAACGCGGCGTGAGCGTAAGAAAATTTTTCCATCAGTTTTCACCGCTAAATAACAAGCACCGTGCACAACAAGCATTGCCAGTGAAGTGAATCCGCAAAGCAGCGCAAATGGTGAAAAAAGTGAGAAAAATTCGATGCGATTTTCCAGCATCATGTAGTCGTTAAAACTAAAAGGCACACCTTGCAAAACGTTGCCAATAGCGACGCCAAAGACTATTGATGGAACGAAGGCAGAGACGAATAAACAGCCATCCCAAAATTTTCGCCAAGTTTCATTTTTGATTTTACTGCGATATTCAAAACCAACGGGGCGCAAGATCAAAGCCAGCAGGGCCAAAAGCATGGCGAAATAAAATCCAGAAAAACTTACCGCATAAATATACGGCCAAGCCGCGAAAATAGCACCAGCACCAAGAATTAACCAAACTTGATTTCCCTCCCAAAAAGGCTTCACGCTGCCAACCACGGCATTTTTTTCTTCGGGTTTTTTAGCGACGAATGGCAGCAACATTACGACACCGAAATCAAAACCATCCATCACCGCAAAGCCAATCAATAGCACGCCCATCAAGACCCACCAAATTATTCGCAGCGTTTCGTAATCGAGAAATTCCATCATTTTATCCTTCTTAAATTGAGGTCACCTTAGAGCATGTCGAAGGGCAACAAATTACTTCGGCCCCTCTTTGATGAGTTTTTTCATCAAAAATAAATCAACGACAAGCAACAAAGTATAAAGCACAACAAAGCCAATCAAGCTAGACAAAACCTGGCCTCGCGACAGTGAAGAGACTCCAAGAAAAGTCGGTAAAATTCCTTCAATTGCCCATGGCTGACGACCATATTCTGCAACGATCCAACCAAGTTCGGCGGCAATCCACGGCAGCGGCAAAGAATAGAAAGAAACTTTGAGCAGCAGTTTTTTTTCGAAATTATGTTTAATGTTAAACTGGTAGAAAGCCGCGGCAAAAAGCGCGATGAAGAAAAGTCCGAAAGCGACCATAACGCGGAATGAATAAAACAGCGGCGCAACATTGGGAATTGTGTCATTGGCCGCCTGCTCTATTTGCGCAGCATCAGCATTTTCAATGTCTGGGCGATATTTTTTAAGCAGCAGTGCATAGCCGATATCAGCATAATTTTCTTCAAGAAAAAGTGCGTCGGCTTCGGGATTTTGACTTTTTTTCTCACGCAGATTTTTCAAAACGCTGTATTGCTTCAGCCCATTTTCGACGCGCGCTTTCGAAATTTTTACCAAATCATTAATGCCCAAAACTTCTTTATTCACTGATCTGGTTGCAATCAATCCAAGAGCGTAAGGCAGTTTCACTTCATAATGATTCAGACGATTTTTTTGATCAGGAATCGCCAGCAACGTCAAATCCGCAGGCGCTGGTTCCGTTTCCCACATACCTTCAATTGCTGCTAGCTTCATCTTCTGATTCAAACCCGTCGTGTAACCACTTTCATCACCCAAAACCGCAACCGACAAAGACGCCAGCAATCCAAAGGCCGAAGCAATAATCACCGATCTGCGCGCAAGTTCGAGGTGAGTTTTTTTCAGCAAATAATAACAGCTTATTGAGAGCACAAACATCGCGCCTGTCACATATCCTGCGCTAATCGTATGCACAAATTTCGCCTGCGCGACATCGTTGAAAAAAACTTTTTGGAAAGAGTCCAGCTCCATTCGCATCGTCTGCGCGTTGAATTTCGTGCCGACCGGATTTTGCATCCAGCCATTGGCAATCAAAATCCACAGCGCCGAAAAATTGGTGCCAATTGCCATCAACCAAGTTGCAACCAAGTGCTTCACCTTTCCAAGTCGCTCCCAGCCAAATAAAAACATGCCAACGAAAGTCGATTCCAAGAAAAATGCCATCAGACCTTCAAGCGCTAAAGGCACGCCAAATATGTCGCCAACATAATGCGAATAATAAGCCCAGTTGGTACCAAACTGAAATTCCATGGTGATGCCCGTTGCAACGCCCATGGCAAAATTTATAGCAAAAAGCTTGCCCCAAAATTTGGTCATTTCGCGCCAAATTTCTTTGCCGCTCATCACGTAAATTGTTTCCATGACGCCAAGAAGCACTGATAATCCAAGCGTCAGCGGCACGAACAAAAAGTGGTAAAGCGCAGTTATTGCAAATTGCAGGCGAGAAATTTCAACCAGTCCTAGTTCCATTACTTTTCCTCAAAAATTATTTGCTCAAAAGCACTTTGGCGTTTGCTTGGCGACATTTTATCGCTAAAGAAAAGCAGGTAAATTATCGTCAAAAGCAGCAATTTTATCGCTAAAAAAATCGTGATTTTTCGTGAGACAAAATCACGATTTTTGCAACGTAGAAAAATTATCAAATAGATCGCAAAGCCCAAATAAAGGGCAATTAAGGCATACATAGAGTGAAAAAAAACATCAAAGGTAAAATTACAATTGACGATCTTGTGATCGAAGTAACGCAAAAACGCATGCGAAGTTTGCGGCTGCGTGTTATGCCTCCGCTTGCTGAAGTAAAAGTTTCTGCGCCTTTGCGTTTAAGCTGGGAAGAAATTGAAAATTTTATCCAGCAAAAAATTTCTTGGATCAAAGCAAGTCGCACAAAAATTTTAGCACAAAAATATGTCGCACCAAAGAAAATTATTGATGGCGAATTTCATGAAATTTTTGGCGAGAAATTTTTATTAATAACAAATCATCAAGCGACGCGCAACCTTTGTTTTATTGATGGCACAACAATTCAGCTGCAGAGCAAAAAATTTATCGGGATACAAAAAAGACAAAGACTTCTCGATGATTTATATCGCCAGCAGCTGGCAAAAATCGCGCCGCAATTCATCGAAAAATTTGAAGAAAAAATGCAAATTAAGGTTGCAGAGTTTCGTATAAAAAAAATGAAAACACGCTGGGGAACCTGCAATCGTAAGGCGCAACGAATTTGGATAAATCTTGAGTTGGCGAAAAAACCAATTTGCTGTTTGGAATATCTAATTGTGCACGAAATGGTGCATTTTTTTGAAGCCGGCCACAATCAAAAATTTTATGCACTGATGACAAAGTTTTTGCCACAGTGGCAAGAGGTGAGAAAGCTGCTGAAAAGCGTATCCTGCTGAGCCTGTTGAAGCATGTATTTGTGCTCCAAAGCGCACCCCCGAATGAGGCTCTAGGGTGACTAATTTGCTAGAGATTATGATCCGTTGCTCAACTTGGAGAACTTCCCTTGGTAATAAAGCAGCGGCGCTTTGTTTGAAATTTTACCAAAATCCACAACTTCGCCAATAATGACGTGATGGTCGCCAACCGCAATTACACGATGTTTTTTGCACTCAATAAAAGCCAAAGAATCTTGAAAAATTGGATTGCCAAATTTGCCAAAAAAATATGGCGCAACTTGCCATTTGGCAGAATTCTTTGGTGTCGCAAAAGCACTTGCCAAGTCTTGCTGCTCTTGACTTAAGATGTTGAGAGAAAAGTAGCGATTTTTCTTAAAAAATGGCAAATTCGCTGATTTATTATCAATGCAAAAAGAGATCAAAGGCGGGTTTAGCGACACCGAAGAAAATGAATTTATGGTCATACCAAAAAACTCGTCGGAGAAAAGTTTTTTGAGTTTGGTGAGAAAATTTTTTCCTGAAAAATCTTCGGCGGTTTTATGCTCAAAAAAATGCTCTTTGAGCTTTTTACCAAACATATTTTCGCTAAAAAATCGCAACCAAAATTCTTCGAATTTTTTTATCAGCTGCTCATCTTCCAAATTTTTGATGAGATTTTTTGCAAAGAAAGTTTCCGTCACAAAATTTTTCTTCCGCGCGCAAGCAATGATGACGCCGGTTCCAAACATGCCAAAGGTTTCGCGCAATTCTTTTTGCACTAAAAAATTCCAAAATTTTTGAAGGAGGAAAGAAAAACAAAGATGATAGCAACAAGCCCCAGAACCATCCAGAAGGCGTAGCTGTAAATCAGTCCGTTTTGCAATTTAGAAACTCTCGCTGCAGCATTTTTACAAAGCAGCGCTGCGCCGTTAGGCATGCCATCAACGATTTTTATATCAAAGAAGCGCCAGAGAAAATCGCCAAGCCGTTTAGTTGGAGCAACCAAGGCCGCTTCATAAATTTCGTCGAAATACCATTTATTAAGCGAAAGCTTGTAAAACAAGCGCAGCGCTTCAGCCAATTTTTTTGGCAAGTCGGTTCTTTTAATGTAGAAGAAGTAAGCCAAGACAATTGCCAAAATTCCCACGATTAACGGAGAAATTTTGACCAAAAGTGGCGAGTGATGAATTTCTTCAAGCAGCCCTATTCTTGATTCTGCAACGAAAATTGCATCGGCGAAAAAGTTTTCATGCGCCGAAACCATGTGGAAAATTTTAGAGCCAAGCAAGCCGGCAAAAATTGATCCAAGCGCTAAAACAAAAAGCGGAATAAGCATTGCAAGTGGCGATTCGTGAGCGTGATCGAAAGTATGTTTATCGGCTCTGGTCTTGCCGTGGAAAGTCAGAAACAATAAGCGCCAAGAATAAAATGCGGTCAAGAAAGCGGCGGTAATTCCCATTGCGTAAGCCAATTTTCCAAGTGGCGAATGCGACATGAAAGCGGCTTCAAGAATCACGTCTTTTGAGAAAAATCCAGCAAATGGCGGGAAGCCGGCAAGAGCCAAAGAACCAATCCACATCATTGCATAAGTGATTGGAATTTTTTTCCAAATTCCGCCCATTTTTTGAATATCTTGTTCGTGATGCATGGCGTGAATTACTGAACCAGCGCCAAGGAAGAGTAAGGCTTTGAAGAAGGCGTGAGTTGCTAGGTGAAAAATCGCTGCGCTGTAAGCTGAAACACCGCAGGCAAAAAACATATAGCCAAGTTGCGAGCAAGTTGAGTAAGCGATGATTTTTTTGATGTCGTTTTGCGTCAGAGCAATTGTCGCGGCAAACAGGGCGGTTGTAGCGCCAACCAAGGTCACCATTGTCAAAGCAACTTCTGATAATTCAAAAAGCGGTGAGCAGCGCGCAACCAAGAAAACACCGGCGGTCACCATTGTTGCTGCGTGAATCAAGGCAGAAACTGGCGTTGGACCTTCCATTGCATCAGCCAGCCAAACATGCAGCCCAATTTGCGCCGATTTACCCATCGCGCCAATGAAAAGCAAAATGCAAATTGCGTTTATTGAGGAAAATTCAGTGCCAAAAAGCGCAAATTTATCACCAAGATGAGATGAAGCTGCGGCAAATACTGGCGCATATTCAACCGTGCCAAAAGTTAGATAAATCAAGCCAATTGCAATAATTAAACCAAAATCGCCAACGCGGTTAGCAACGAAAGCTTTAATTGCCGCGGCATTTGCGGATTGTTTTTTAAACCAAAAACCGATGAGCAAGTAAGAAGCAACACCAACGCCTTCCCAGCCCACAAAAAGCTGCAAAAAGTTGTCGGCGGTGACAAGGATCAACATGAAAAAAGTGAAGAGCGAAAGGTAAGACATGAAGCGCGCAATCGACTTATCGTCATGCATGTAGCTGGTTGAATAGATGTGAACCAAACTTGAGACGAAAGTGACAACAACCAGCATGATGGCGGTTAGAGAATCAAGCTTCAGCGACCAATTTGCTCTAAAGTCTCCTGAAGCAATCCAGCTGATAAGAGTGATGGTTTCGTTGGTTTTATGCTGATAAACGTCGGCAAAAATTAGGCCAGCACAGATAGCAGAAGTGACAAGCAGCGCTGAGGTGAAGATTTGCGCAAAATTATCAGCGAATTTCTTCGGCGCGAAACGCGATAAAAATCCAGAAAATAAAAAGCCGCACAAAGGCAGGAAAACAGTGAGTTTGAGAAGCATTGGAAGGATTTAAGAATTATGCTTGAACTTGGCCAAAGGCCGGAATTTTTGGCGAAACTAAAACCGAAATCTTTAAACAAAACCCCAACTTATTTACAAAGAGCGACAGCGGCGTAAGAAGCTGGGCATGCTTTGCAACCGCGCCCAAACGTTCATGCCAAAATCACCGAGAATTCGGATATTTTTAATGAACCAGTGGACGGAGTTGCAAACTCCGCCCAGCATACGCCCCGCAACAAGTGCGGGGCAACAATCGAGTTTTATACAACGTCCCAGTCCAGAATATAAGTGCATTGCTCTAGACCGTCGAACCAGCCGTTAGAGTAATCGCTGCTTTTTAACATCCTCTTATAGTCATATTTTTTATTGTTAATATCCGACATCAAACCTTTTGAAACCGCCTCATTAGCAGTTTCGCAGCCATCTTTAAAACCCTTGCCATATTCGGTATCAGCAGATGGAAAGTTGCGCACCCCCGTTAGTGGACGCGGCTTAAGACCCCAGTTCCAGCTGCCTGGCATTGTCTCAACAAAAAGCGAGCAAGAAGCAGAAAAAGACAAAAGCAGAAAAATTGTGGCGATTTTTTTAGGCATTTTGGGAAGAAATTTTTTGCAGAATTTTCTCAAATTCCACAGCAAGAAAGTTAAAAGAGAATTCTTTCTCAAGCCTTTTGTAAGCTGAATCAGTGAGCTGATTATATCTTTTTTGATCCAATAAAATTTCGCTGATTTTTGCTGCTAAATCTTCGGCATTTTCATTTTCAAAAAGCAGTCCGCTTTGGTTATTTTTTATTAAAAATTTTCCGCCATCGCTATTTGAGGAAATAACCAAAGTTGAAAATAAAAAACCTTCCAAAATCACTAGTCCAAAGGGCTCTTCACGAGATGGAACACAAAAAATATCAACATCTGCAAAGAATCTTTTCTTATCAAAAACCGTACCAACAAAATAACATTTTTCATTGATTTTGCTTGCAGCAATTAAGTCTTTTATTGTTTGCCAACCATAACATCCAGGCACTTCAAAGCCGCCAATTTTCAAACGAAAATCGATGCCTTTCTTAACTAAAATTTCTGCAGCTTTAATCAAAATATCAAAACCTTTGCGCGGCTCTAAACGCCCATAAATTCCAAGCGTTGGCGGATTTTGTAATTTTTTTTCAAAATAATCTTGGTCAACTTTAACAACGTTTGGAAGCACAAAAGACCTAGCTTTGGCAAGGCCCGATGCCGTAACTTTATCAGCAATTTCTTGATTAATACTAATAGCAAAATCGCAATTAAGCGAATGTTTGAAGGTGATGCCGTGATTTATTGCAACAAATTTTGCGCTACTAACAAAACGTAAAAAACGCGACCATTTCATCAGGCGATTAGAGTGACATAAAACCACGTCTGGCGCAAATTTACGTAAAATAAAAACAAGGCAAAGCAGATCAAAAATTTGACCGAAATTTTTCAGCTTAAAAATTTTTTTTGCTGAAAAATTATCAAAACCATTATCAGAAATCAGCAGCGCCACGTCGTGACCATTGGCACTCAAGACTTCTGTATAGTTGCGAAAAACTTGTTCCACCCCACCAATTGTTTGCGCATGAATTGCATTTAAAATTTTCATCAAGAAATTACTTAGAGTTAAAAGCCATTAGAACCAACAGACTGTAGAATGAAAAGCATTTTTCAAGAAATCGAATTTCACTGCCCAAAACCAAAAAATTTTGACGATAAAAATCCGCAATTCGACATTTTTAAAAATGTCGTGCCAGATAGATGTAGCAAGGCCGAAATCAAAATTTTTGAGCGCGTGCGTATCGCCACAAATTCGGTAATTTTTAACTATTTCAAAATCTTTCCCGAAAGCTGTATTGGCGAAGAAAATTACAAAAAATACAGCAAAGGCTTCAAATTTTTTCTGAAATTCATTTTTCCAAAAATCAATTTCAGCAAAAAAACTTTTTTGGTTATCAGCGACGAATGGACAAGCAACTATTACCATTGGCACTTCTTTGCTCTCAAGAAGTTATTAGCTCTGCAAGAAGTTGAGGAATTAAAAAATGCGCTGCTTTTTTTACCAAAAAAATATCAGAAATATCCTTTTGTCCTGCCTTCGCTTGAAAAATTTGGCATCGACAAAAATCGCATCGTTTTTTTGCCAAGAAAATCAAATATCAAAGTGGCGAAGGCGGCTACGGCCAAAATATCGCAGCAGCATGTTTTAGCTTTTCGAAAAATGCGCGAAATCTTGACCAAAGATTGTGCAAATTCAGCAAGAAAATTTGGTGAAAGAGTTTATCTTTCAAGGCAACAACAAGTGCTACGCAGGGTTGAAAATGAAGAAGCGGTGACGCAACTGCTGGAAAAATTTGGCTTCAAAAAAATCATCGCTGAACAACTTTCTTACCAAGATCAAACACAGCTTTTCTCGCAAGCAAAATATCTTGTAAGTCCACATGGCGCTGGTTTGAGCAATATCTTATTCATGCAAGACGGCACAAAAATTCTAGAACTTGCCAGCAAACCTTACGAATACAAGCCAGTGACAGATTATTACAAACTCGCCTCAATGATGAATGTAGATTATTTTTACCAAGAATGCGAAATGGCGGAAAGCTCGCAGGTCAAGGATTTTCACCATGCCAACTTGGTTGTTGATTTAAAGAAACTCGAAGAAAATTTAAAATTAATGATTGGAAATGAATAAAATCACGAAGCTCCAAAACCGCGCCATTATTGAGATTGCAGGCGAGGATCGTAAAAAATTTCTGCAGGGATTAATCACTAACGACGTGAATAAATCCTCTACAGAGAACCTGCTTTACAGCGCCATGCTGAATGCTTCGGGCCGTTTTCTTTACGATTTTTTCATTCAAGAAAAAGATGAAAAATTATTGATTGAATGTGAAGCAATTCGTGCTGATGAAATTGTTAAAAAACTCAATTTTTACAAACTTCGTTCGCAGGTAAAAATTTCTAAAAACGAAAATTTATTTGTGGCGCAAAGCTTTGAAAACATTGGTTTTGCCGATCCACGCTGCAAAAATCTGGGCCAAAGAATTTACCTGCAAAATTCTGCAGAAAAAAATTTTCAAATCGAAGAAAATTTTAAATATCACGCCATGCGAATTGCTAATAAAATTCCCGAAGGTGAGCTCGATTTGTTCTATGAAAAATCAATCATTTTGGAATTTGGTTTCGACGAACTAAACGCAATCGACTACAAAAAAGGCTGCTATGTTGGCCAAGAGCTGACGGCGCGCACGCACTATAAAGGTGAGATTCGCAAAAAACTTTTTCATGTCGAAATTCACGACAGCTTTGGTGATGAAAAAATCAGCAAAGGCCTTGAAATTACTTGCGGTACAGAAAGTGCTGGCATAATTCTCTCGAGCGTTTTTTATGGATCAAAATGCCATGCGCTGGCTCTAATCAACATTTCGCAAGACTTTCACACGAAGGAAAATCTGCGAGCTTTTGATAAAAAAATTTCGGTAATCAGTTAAAACTAATGTTTCAGATCTACCTTCCCATCGCCGAAATTCCCGTAAACATCATCCTCGTTTTGGTGCTTGGGCTTGCCACCGGCTTTCTTGCTGGCATGTTTGGAATTGGCGGCGGATTTCTGGCAACGCCATTTTTGATGTTTATCGGCGTGCCACCAAATGTTGCGGTTGCTACCTCCACCAACCAAATCATCGCTGCCTCTGTTTCAGGACTGCTTGCTCATTTACGCAAAGGCAATGTCGATATCAAAATGGGCCTGTTCCTTGTTGTTGGCGGTATCATCGGCTCTACACTTGGCGTTTCAATTGTGCGCGTTTTGCAAAAAACTCAGAATTTAAATCTTGTCGTCTCTCTATCTTACGTCATCTTCCTTGGCTCAATTAGCGTCACCATGCTTATCGACAGTTTCAAAACTTTGGTCGAGCGAAAATATGGCATCACCTGGGATGGCAGCAAAAAAACGCGTTTCCAAAAATTAATTCACAAAATCGACGACCTGCCCTTGAAGGCCCACTTCCCTAAGTCGGATATCACTGTCAGCATTTTAACACCAATCATCTTAAGCTGCGGAATCGGCGTGCTTGTTGCCTTGATGGGAATTGGCGGCGGATTTTTGATGATCCCAGCAATGATCTATATTTTGCGCATGCCTTCAAACATTGTTGTGGGCACCTCACTTTTCCAAATTATCTTCATTGCCAGCAACGCAACTTTTTTACAAGCTGTTGCCAACCATTCGGTCGACATCATTTTGGCCTGCCTGATGATTGTAAGCTCGGCAATTGGCGCACAATTCGGCACGCGCTTGGGATATAAAGTTGACGCCGATAGCATGCGTTCGCTCTTGGCTTTAATGTTGCTTGGCGTTTGCGGCAAAATGTTCCTGAGCTTATTCACCGAGCCCTCCAGTCTTTATGCAATTGAGGTTCTCAAATAATGCGTATTTTCTTCCTCATCGCACTGCTCTTTTTCTTTCAAATCGAATCCTTTGCCACGCCAATAATTTCAGGTATCTCCACCAACGACATCTATATCGACACCAAATTTAACGGCGCAAAAATTTTGCTTTTCGGCGCCAAAGGCGATGCTGGAAATATCGTCATCGCAGTGCGCGGACCGAAAAAAGATTTTATGGTGACCAAAAAAAAGAAGCTGCTTGGCATCTGGTATAATGGCTCGCACGTTGCATTTAAAGACTCTTACAGTTTTTACTCACTTTTCTCAACCTACAGCGAAGAGCCACTAGACGACCTCATTTCCAAACTCGAACTAGGCAAAAATAACCTCGAGTTCAAAACGGACGATGATGTTTCTAACGCGCAAAAAAACGAATTTCAGTTGCAGTTAATTGAGCAGCTCGAAAAGAAAAAACTCTACGCTACTGGCAGTAATAAAATCGATTTCCTTGACGAAACACTATTCAAAGTGGTTTTGGATTTTCCCAAAAACATCGCGCGCGGCGTTTACAATGTTGAGATTTACCTGATCAACGAAGGCGGCTTGATGTCATTTCAGTCGATCCCGATTTACGTCAGGCAAGTTGGCTTCAGCGCCAGGGTTTTCGATTTCGCTTACGAAGAATCCTTTCTTTACGGACTGCTTGCCATCGCAATTGCGTTGGTTTCAGGCTGGTTAGCGAATTACCTTTTTGCACGATTCATTGGCAAGTAAACTATGACAGACACAACTCCCATCATCATCGTTTGCATCGATACCACCAACGCCTCGGAGGGAGCTCTTCGTTATGCTTGCTACAAAGCAAAAGCAGGTTTTGCCGTGCAAATCTTGGCAGTACTAGAAGCGTCACACAAAAATTTGCTTTTTGGTTCGCGCGCAATTGGCAACGAAAAACGTCGTTTACTGGAAACTCATTTGAAAAAACTCATCGAAAAAATTCACATCGAGACCGGCGTCATTCCTAGCATTTCAATTCGCGAAGGCGACATCGTCACTGAAATTACCCGCGAAATAAAAACCACGCCAAATTGCGCGATGCTGGTTTTTGGAAAATCGCATAATTCGCTCAGCGACAACACAGTTTTACCAAAAATTTCGCAGCGCATCGGCACACGCATCAACGTTCCAGTCACAATTGTTCCGGAAGATTTAAGTAAAGAATTTCTCGAAAAATTAGTCTAAGTTGCGTCGATGTTTCGTTCAGTTTTCACCATTTCTTTCTACATCTCGCTCTCACGCATTCTAGGCTTCGTACGTGACGTCGTCATCGCCAATTATCTTGGCGTTAGCATGTTATCTGACGCATTTTTTGCCGCTTTTCGCCTGCCAAATTTCTTCCGCCGAATTTTTGCGGAAGGTGCTTTCAACTCAGCATTTGTGCCAATTTTCATTGAGAAACTACAAGATAAAAGCAGCACGCGCGACGAGTTCAATTTCGTCCATAACATTTTTTCTTTTCTCTTTTACGCACTGCTGATTTTCACAATTTTGCTGCAAATTTTTATGCCATTTTGCATGAAAATTCTTTTTCCGGGATTCTTCGAGAACCCAGAGAAATCGCTGCTTTTAGTAAATCTTTCGCGCATCACAATTTTTTATCTTATCTTCATTTCACTGGTTTCGCTGCTTTCTGGAATTCTCAATTCAATTGGAAAATTCGCGGTTCCAGCCTCAGCGCCAATCATCCTAAATATCACTTTAATTGCAGCGGTTTTCATTTTTGGCTCAATGACTCCAACCTACGCCCATGCACTTTCTTGGGGCGTTTTCCTTGCCGGAATTTTACAATTTTTATGGCTATTTTACTTCACCAGCAAAGCTGGATTTTTACTCTATCCAAAATTCCCGCGCCTCAACGCTGACGCCAAAAAATTCTTCAAAAAATTATTGCCAGGAATTGTTGGTGCCAACGTGATGCAGATTAACTTGCTCGTTGATTCAATCTTTGCCAGCAGCATCGCTGGCGCGGTTTCATATCTTTATTACGCCGACCGCGTCAACCAATTGCCACTTGCCATGATTGGCATTGCAATTGGCATCGCGCTACTTCCCGCACTTTCACGCAAAATAAAAGCGGGAGAGAATGAGTCAGCAATCGCGCTGCAAAATAAAGCAATTGAATTCGGCATGATCCTGGTAATTCCAGCAACCCTTGCCCTCACCGTCTTATCTTACCCAATCATCTCGGCGCTTTTTGAGCGCGGCGCGTTTAGGGAGGAGCAAAGCGACTTTGTTGCAAAAGCACTGATGTTTTATTCTTTTGGCCTACCTTCTTACGTTTTGGTAAAAGTCATGGAGCCTTCATTTTTCTCGCGTGGCGACACAAAAACGCCGATGAAAATTGCCATTGTCTGCTTGATTAATAACGCAGTTTTGAACGTAGTTTTTTCCTTTTTGGGATATGGCTATGTCGGAATAATCCTTGCCTCTGTAGGCTCTACCTACCTCAATTTATTTATGCTCACTTCAACTTTGCTGCGTAAAAAACATTTTTATTTTGAAAAAACTTTTGGCAGAAAATTGCTCGCAATCCTTACTCCTGCTGTCTTGATGGCTGCTGCACTTTTTTTCATGAAAGAGTTTTTTGCCACAAGCGAAGCGCTAAATAAAATTTATGAATTGGTAATTATGATTAGCGGCGGAATCTTGATCTACGCGGCTTCATCATATTTTTCTGGCAGCCTTGATATCGTCCTAAAAAGCAAATTTTTGAATCGTAAAAAAAATGACATCGCCCCTTCCAGTTAACTTGCGATGCGCTCATTTTCCTGCCTGCGGCGGTTGTGACTTCCTTGATCTTGATGAAAAATCTTACCGCATTTTAAAACAAAATTCGCTACAGCAGCTTGAGCTTGAGGCAGAGTGGATATGGGTTGGCGCTGCTTCACGTCGTCGCATAATTTTTCAAGTCGACATTAGAAACCGCCTTGGGTTTTTTGCTAAAAAATCGAATGAAGTTGTTGAGATAAATAGCTGCTTGGTTGCCAAAAAAGAAATCGCCAATTTGATTTTACCGCTGAAAAACCTACTCAAAAATTTTGAAGAAAATGTAATTGAGCAAATTGCCGCAACCTTATTTGACAATGGTGTAGAGCTGATTTTTTCAGCAAAACGTGAGCTAAATTCATCACAAATTCAGAAGCTTTCTACTTTCGCCAAAGAGCAAAATTTAAATCTTTTTTCTCGCATAAAAAATCATCTAACGCCGATTTCTTTAGTGCGAAAAAACCAAATTTTTTTGCAGGATTTAAAAATTAATTTGGATAGCGAAACCTTCCTGCAAGCAACAGAATCAGGTCTTGCAGCGATTATTAAAATCATTTCACAAAATCTAGAGCCATCGCAAAAAGTCATCGATATTTACGCCGGATTTGGCGCTTACTCTTTTGCAATTTGCCACTTAGTTAAAAAAGTTTTTGCTGTGGAAGGAAGTGCGCAAATGGTTGAAATAATTAGCAAAAACGCTGCTGCAAACCAACTCTGCGACAAAATAAAAGCTGAAACACGCGACATTTTTACCAATCCGCTTGGCACAAAAGAGTTAAAGAATTTTGATGTCGCAATCATCAATCCACCCAGAAATGGCGGATCTCCGCAGGTTTTAGAAATTTCGAAGTCGAATCTAAAAAAAGTGGTTTATGTCTCGTGCAATCCGCAAACTTTCAAGCGTGATTGTAAAATTTTGACTGATGCAAATTTCGTGCTAAAAAAACTTTACGCACTAGACCAATTCTACGCTACCAAGCATTTGGAGCTTATCGCAATTTTTGAAAAATTTTAGAAAATGAGCAAAAACATCAAAGCGCCTTCGTGGAATTTAAACGATTTTTACGCTTCAATTGAAGATAAAAAAATTTCTGCAGAAATAAAAACAATCAGTAAAGAAACTAAGAAATTTGTCTCTGACTTTAGCGATAAAACCAGCAAGCTCAGTGCTTCAGAGCTTTTCGCTGCAATAAAAAAATATGACGAAATTTCGGCAAAAATTGGTAAAATCTCAAGCTATTCTTATTTAGTTTACGCCTCTGATTTATCGAACCAAAAAAACGTTTCTTTCCATCAAAATATCAGCGAACAGCTCAGCGAATACGAGTCGCAGCTGGTTTTTTTTACACTCGAATTAAACGAAATTTCCGATCAAAAATTGGCGCAGCTGCTGAAAAATTCGCAGTTAAAAAAATATCAACCGTTCCTTCGCGATGTGCGCCAATTCAAGCGCTATCAGCTTTCAAAGCCGCTTGAAAAACTCTCGCTTGAAAAAAATATCACTGGTCGAAATGCATTTATTCGGCTGTTCGATGAGACAATAAATAATCTGCAATTTGCCTACAAAAGCAAGCAACTCAACTCGCAAGAAATTTTTAATTTGCTGAGTTCACCAGATGACGAGGTGCGAAAAAAAGCGGCAAAAGCAATTGAAAAAACTTTTGCACAAAATGCGAAAACTTTTGCCTTCATCACCAACATTTTAGCGAAAGATAAAGCAGTTGATGATGCGTGGCGTGGCTTTGAAAATCCTATCTCGGCGCGCAATTTGAGCAATTTCGTTGAAGACGAAACCGTTGAGCTTTTGTGCAGCAAAGTGAAAGAAAACTACGCGGCAATTTCGCATCGATACTACAAAATTAAGGCAAAAATTCTGGGCAAAAAATCGCTGAATTATTGGGATCGCAATGCGCCTTTAAGTAAATTCGATGACAAAAAAATATCGTGGGAAGACGCTAAAAAGCTGGTGCTTGAAGCCTATGAAGAATTTTCGCCAGAGATGAAAAAAATTGGCGAAATGTTTTTTGAAAAAAACTGGATCGACGCTGCAGTTAAAACTGGCAAAGATTCAGGAGCTTTTTCTCATCCATGCGTTCCGCAAGTTCATCCTTATATTTTGATGAATTACCAAGGAAAAATTCGCGATGTGATGACTTTAGCGCATGAACTTGGTCACGGCATTCACCAGTTTTTGGCCGCTAAACAAGGCTATTTGATGGCACAAACACCGCTGACTTTGGCAGAAACCGCCTCGATTTTTGGCGAGCAACTTGTCTTTCAAAAAATTCTTAAAAACGAAAAAAATCCGCAGAAAAAAAAGCTGATAATTGCCGCAAAAATTGAGGATATGATCAACACCGTGGTGCGCCAAATCGCCTTCCTTGAGTTTGAGAAGAAAGTTCACAATGCCAGAAAAAATGGCGAAATCCCGCTTGAACAACTCGGTAAATTTTGGATGGAAATTCAAAAAGAAAGCTTGGGAGACCAATCAAATGGCGGCGCCTTCAAGTTTGATGAAAATTATCACCTCTTTTGGTGCTACATTCCGCACTTCATTCACTCGCCTTTCTACGTTTACGCCTATGCGTTTGGCGATTGTTTGGTCAATTCGCTTTACGGAATTTATCAGCAAAAAAAGGTAAAAAATTTCGAAGAGAAATATCTGCAAATGCTTGCTGCTGGCGGCACGAAGCATCATAAGGAAATGCTTGAACCTTTCGACTTGTCAGTGAAAAACGCGCAATTCTGGCAGTTTGGCCTCAACGTCATCATCAATTACATCAACGAATTGGAGTCTATATCGTGATCGATCCAACTTACGCCGCACAGGTTTTTGACTATCTTTATGGCAACATCAAAGGATACGAAATTTCCAACAATGCGCGCTCAAAATTCAGCGGCAGCACCGAAAAATTACTTTACGGCGAATTGCCTTTCGACACTTGGAAAAAAATTGTTGAGTTCGCAAATCCCAATCAACGCGGCGTATTTTTTGACTTAGGTTCTGGCACCGGACGTGTGGTAATGCAGTCGCATTTGCTTTTCGATTTCAAAAAATCAATCGGCGTGGAAATCCTTGATGGCTTACACGAGAAGGCTTGCGAGGTTAAAGAAAATTTTGACCGCACGATCAAGCCGCAAATTCAAACTCATGTTGATGGCCGCGAAATCAAATTTATTAAAGACAGTTTTTTTAACGTATCGCTGCAAGAAGCCGATCTGATTTTCATGAATCACCCTTTCAAAGAAGGTGAAGATTTTCTGCGCTTAGAGGAAAAATTTCTCAACGAATTGAAGCCAGGAACAAAAATTGTGACAATCATTCGCGCCTTAAAAAGTCCGGCATTTAAATATCTGGGCAAACAAACTTTCAAATTCAGCTGGGGCGATTCAACAGCGCACTTCTGCGAAGTTTAACTTACCTCACTCCTAGACCATCGGCGCTTCTTTTGACCTAAAGAAATTCGCGCGCGATAGATTTAAGATGAATTTCAGGCTGACCAGAATTGTCACGCAGCCAATAATTTTGCTAAGTGAGACCGCTTCATCAAAAATTATTGCACCAAAAATTGTTCCAAAAACCGGGATCAACAAAACCACACTAACCGCAACACGCGGGCTTTCTTCAGCAGTGAGTTTGAAATAAAAAATATAGGCAAATCCCGTGCAAAGCAGACCCAAACCAAGTAGGTTGTAGGCGGTTTTGGCGTCGATGCTAGATAACGAAGTTATGAGCAAACTTGGAGAAAGTATTATGGCAGCAAACAGCGCACTTCCTGTTGCCATGGCCATTGGTTCGATTTGTTTACATTTGGAATTAATGTAAAGCGAAGCGCCAGCATAAGAGCAAGTCGCGGTAAGAATTGCGGCGATAAAAACGAGCTGATTTGTTGAAATATCTAGCTTCGCACCACTTCCAAGCGAAGTAAAAACCGTTCCAACAATTCCAAAAAATACGCCAATAATTGCATTTTTATCGACGTGGCGCCGCAAAATTAGCAACGAAATAAGCACTTCAAACATTGGCACCGTGCCATCAAGAATTGAGACCACGCCTGCATCAAGATCCTTTGCGGCAAAAGCAAAAAGTGTGAAAGGAAGAGCTGAGTTGAAGAATCCAACGATGGCGTAATGGCGAAAATTTTTTACGATAAAAACCTTCTTTTTCTGAAATAAGCAAACGGCAATAAGCAGTGAGCTGCCTAGTGCCAGGCGTGAAAAAGAAATAAAATATGGCGAGAGAGTTTCTGCTGCAACTTTAGTAAAAATTGCAAAAGTTGACCAAATAATTCCAAGAAAAATCAGGACAAAAAGGTTACTGTTTTTGTTCATGGAAGAAATTTTAACTTTGACAATGTATGTACATTGTATGAACTTTGTAAAAGTGTCTAACTAATCAACTCAACCTATGAAAAAGAAAATAAAACTCGACGCTTATGAACGTGAGATCGAGGAAAATATTCCCAAGTTCAAACCCGCAAAAAACCAAGAAAAACTTAGAAAAGATTTAATTGAGGCGGCAAAAAACCATGTTGCAGAACGCGAAAGAAAAACCAAATCAGTCACTATTCGCTTACAAGAAGCGGACATAGAAGCCATGAGGAAGAAGGCTAACAAGATCGGGATTCCTTATCAAACTTACATCAACATTGTTATTCATCGAGATGCTGTAACACCATAAAAACACCAACCGCCAAAAAACCCAAGCAGCATGATAATCAAATTTAGCGACGAAAAAAACTCAAAATTGCCAACAGAAAGAAGAATCGGATTTGAACAAATATCAAACCTAATTACTGAAGGAAAATTTTTTACAATCGAGGACCGCTCCAACAAGAAAAAGTATCCATCTCAAAAAATTATTTACGTTCCGATAGGAGAAGAAATTTATGCTGTACCTTGCGTTCTAGAAAACGACGGAACCTTTTTCCTCAAAACCATTTTTCCCAGCCGCAAAGCCCGTAAAAAATTCCTCAAAAAAATAAAAAGCCTCGGATCCGTTTTTTGGATCCGAGGCTTTTTAAAGGAGGCTTCGCAACTTCGTTGCGCCGCTTAGAACCCCATTCCACCCATACCAGGCATGCCGCCCATTCCGCCGGCACCGCCACCATGTGAGTGGCCTTCTTCTTTTTTCTCGATGATCGCAGCTTCAGTTGTAATCAACAAAGCAGCAACCGATGCAGCGTCTTGCAACGCAGTTCTGACGACTTTTGCAGGGTCAACGATACCAGCTTTAAACATGTCACCATAAGTGTTGTTTTGCGCGTCGTAACCGTAACTTGCGTTAGCTTTTGAAAGAACTTCGTTAGCAACAACCGCTCCATCAAAACCAGCATTTTCAGCGATTTGACGAATTGGCGATTGCACAACTCTTTTGATGATATTCACACCAACAGTTTGGTCTTCGTTAGCACCTTTCAATTTTTCAAGCACACGTCCGGCATAAAGCAGAGCTGATCCACCACCGGCAACAATACCTTCTTGCATTGCCGCGCGAGTTGCAGCCAAAGCATCGTCAACGCGATCTTTTTTCTCTTTAACTTCAACTTCTGTAGTGCCGCCAACTTTGATGATGGCAACGCCGCCAGAAAGTTTCGCCAAGCGTTCTTGCAATTTTTCGCGGTCATAATCGGAAGTAGTTTCTTCGATTTGCGCTTTGATTGAAGAGCAGCGAGATTTGACGTCAGCTGGTTTGCCAGCGCCGGCAACGATTGTGGTATTTTCTTTGTCGATGATGATTCTTTTAGCTTGGCCAAGTTGCTTCACAGTGACACCTTCAAGCTTCATGCCCAAATCTTCTGAGATCAATTGTCCGCCAGTTAGAACTGCAATATCTTCCATGATTGATTTTCTGCGATCGCCAAATCCTGGAGCTTTTACAGCAGCGATTTTTAAACCACCGCGAAGTTTGTTAACAACCAAAGCAGCAAGCGCTTCGCCTTCAACATCTTCAGCAATAATCAAAAGTGGACGAGTTGATTGAACTACAGCCTCAAGCAACGGCACCATTGGTTGCAAGTTAGAGATTTTTTTCTCGAACAACAAAATGAACGCATTTTCCATCTCAACGGTCATTTTTTCGCCGTTAGTGATGAAGTAAGGAGACAAATAGCCGCGGTCGAAATTCATGCCTTCCACAACATTCACTTCAAATTCCAAGCCTTTTGCTTCTTCAACCGTGATTGGAGAATCTGGGCCAACTTTTTGTACAGCTTCAGCAATTTTGCTGCCGATTTCAGAATCGCCATTCGCAGAAATTGTTGCAACTTGCGCGATTTCTTCTTTGGCAGAAATCTTTTTGCTCATCTTGCCAAGCTCTTTAACCAAAGCTTCTACGGCCAAGTCGATACCACGTTTCAAATCCATTGGATTGATTCCCGCAGCAACTGATTTCACTCCTTCGCGAACGATTGCTTGCGCAAGAACGGTTGAAGTTGTGGTTCCATCACCAGCGATATCGTTGGTTTTAGAAGCAACTTCCTTGATCATTTGAGCGCCCAAATTTTGGAATTTGTCAGCAAGTTCAATTTCTTTTGCCACAGTCACGCCGTCTTTAGTGATGCGCGGTGCGCCGAAAGATTTTTCGATTACAACATTACGACCTTTTGGTCCCAAAGTCACTTTTACCGCATTTGCGATGATGTCGACGCCTTCAAGAATTTTTGCGCGCGCCTCTGTTGAAAAGATGATTTCTTTTGCAGCCATTTTTTTACTCCGTAAAAAATTTTTTAATTTAACCCCTCTCTCCCCTTTTTAAGGGGATGTCACGCCTCCGCTTGCTGACGCAAGCTTAAGCAATTGACTTCTTCGCAACTTAAAGCTGCGAATTTGCGGGAATTACTTAGATGATTTGGTTTCGATAACCGCCAAAATGTCTGATTCCTTCAAGATGATGAGTTCTTTGCCATCAACCTTAACTTCGGTTCCACCCCATTTAGCAAAAAGCACGCGGTCGCCAACTTTAACATCAAGGGCAATTCTTTTGCCGTGATCGTCGCGATTACCTTCGCCAACGGCAATAACTTTGCCTTCAGCTGGTTTTTCTTTTGCGGTGTCTGGAATGATAATGCCGCCAGCGGTTTTGCTTTCGGCTTCGATGCGCTCAATAATCACGCGGTCATGTAAAGGCTTAACTTTCATGTTTCGTTTAGGTTTAAAAATTTAAGGGAAAAAACTTGAGGAAGCGCGAGATAGTAAAACAGCCTCTCTTTAACAAGGGCTGAAGTAAAAAAAATTTTAAAATTATTACAAAAGCGCGTCGAGCTTCTTTTGCGACTCTAACTCATAAAGGTCGTCGCAGCCGCCAATATGAATATCGTCGATAAAAATTTGGGGAACAGTTAAACGTCCGCCGCTTTTTTTAATCATCTCGTTGCGAGTTGCTTCATCGGAAATTTTAATTTCTTCGAAAGCAACATTCTTGCGGCTTAGCAGCGCTTTTGCTCTTACACAATATGGACAAATTTCTTTGGAATAAATTACGACTTTTTTCATTTTAGAAAGGTGTAGAGCCATTATTTCGAAAGACCGGCTTCTGACTTTCGATATTTTGATAGCTAGTTGGCGGCACATAATACTGGTCGGTATCATAACGCGGCGCGTAATTATTTCCGTAAGGCGGAATATCGTAAGGATTTGCGTAATAGCGCGAAGCGGCGGCAGCCTGATCTTGATAATAATTTTGCTGCACTTGCTGCTGATAATAAGGCTGCTGCTGATATCCCTGATTTGGATAATAATTTCCAGGGCGCACCGCCTCTATTTGACGCTGATTTTGTGGACGAGCCTGCACATTGCGACCACTGCCATAGCGGTTTGCGCTGTTATTTTGACATGATGACAAAAAACCGATAGACAATGTAAACAGCAGTAACACAGCGGCTTTTTGCAACATTTTCTGAAATAAATTTTTAGAGATTGGGGCTGCGCGATAAAATGCAGCAGTCGGTAGATTCGTTAGCTATTTTTTTAAAGCAATAAAACCGAAGCAAGGTCTTATTGGCCAGCTCCGTAATAACTAGGCGGACTATAGTGCTGATCCTGATCATAGCGCGGCTGATAGTAACTTCCAGCCGGTGGGATTGCGTAAGGGTTTGCATAATAGCGCGAGCCCGGATTTGGCACACTTTGCTGATTTTGATAATAAGGCGACGGCGCTTGCTGCTGATAGTATTGGCGCTCTACGGCGTATGGCTGCTGATAGTATTGCGGAGCATGATTTTGCTGCTCACGATAAACTGGCGGTGCAACTTTCACCATTGGATCGGGATTTTTTACCACACCAGTTGGCGAGTCTCCAGAATCAAATCCCGGACGGTCGTAAAGATATGGATTGCTTGGAAGGCATGAGCAAAGCAACAAAAAGGCAGAGAGCAGCAATGTATTGGTAAAAACAGCCTTCTTCATCAAAAAAATTACAATTTGTCGTTTGAGGAATCGCGTCCCGATTGGTTAGTTTTTGCTCCTGGGTTCTCTATGTACCTATATTGAGTTGGTGGCACATAGTAATAATCTTGGTCATAGTAAGGACGATAAGCTGCGGGCGGCGGCGTTTCGTAAGGGTTATTGTAAGACCTAGAATATGGCTCGTAATATCTTGGAGCGACTTGCAAATAAGCCGGCGCATATTGCTGCGATGGCGAAGGCGCTTCTTTGTAGCTATAGCGATTTGGACCGCAAGAAACTAAGAAAAACCCAAGCAAAAGACAAAAAAGCAACGCTGGAAAAAATTTTCTTTGCACCATTTGAACCATATTTAAACCGACCTTTAAACAAGATCAAAAGCCGAAGATAAAAACCAACAAGGCAAAATCAAGCTCCGCCCTCAGAACTACAAAACCTTTCTAAAAATGACTAACAAGGACGATATTCGTTTCATGAATTATGCGCTAAATTTGGCAAAAAAGAATCTTGGCCAAACCGCGCCAAACCCCGCCGTGGGCTGCGTTATCGTTAAAAATGACGAAATTATTGCAACCGGCGTCACTGCAAAAAACGGTCGTCCGCACGCAGAAACTCAGGCATTAGCGCAAGTTAAAAACAAAAAAGATTGCGAAGGTGCCGAAATTTATGTCACACTTGAGCCTTGCTGTCACCAAGGTCTAACACCTCCTTGCGTTGATGAAATTATCAAAGCCAAGCCAAAAAGAGTGATTATTGCCACAAGCGATATTGATCAAAGAGTTGACGGCGGCGGAATTAAAAAACTCTCCGGTGCCGGAATTGAAGTAATTTGCAGCGTCCTAGAAACAGAGGCGAAGGAAGTTAATCGTGGATTTTTTAAGGCAAAAAGCAGCGGCCTGCCTTTTGTGACTCTGAAATTGGCAACAAGTTTGGATGGAAAAGTTGCCACAAAAAATTTCGACAGCAAATGGATTACAAACGAAAAATCGCGGCGTTTTGCGCATTTTTTGCGCGCTAAAAATGAAGCAATTTTGGTTGGCGCAACAACAGTTAAAAAAGATGATCCAAGCCTTGATTGTCGACTTGCTGGCCTAGAAGAATTTTCGCCAAAACGCGTGGTTGTTGCAGGCGATTTGAACTTTGATTTTGGTTTAAAAATTTTTCAAAATTCGGCAAAAAATGCAGCGATTTTTTTAACAAAAATTGGGCAAAAAATTCCGAAAAATTTTCCAGCTGAAGTAATTTTTTGCGCAGAAAAAAATGGCCTCATCGACTTACAAGATGCAATGAAAAAACTATGCGAAAGCGGTGTAAATTCTGTCTTGGTTGAAGGTGGACAAAAAATTGCCAGCGACTTTTTGAAAGAAAATCTTGTCGATGAATTAATCTGGATTCGCGCTGCAAAAATTATTGGTAATGACGGAATTGCAGCAATTTCAACGCAAAATTTTTCCACCATTAACGAGATTCCAGATCGCTTTACAAAGCTTGAAAACAGAGAATTTGATGGCGATATCGCTGAAATTTTTCGCAGAAAATAATGCCAAAACTACATCAGAAAAAAATTCTCAATCACAGTGCAAAAGAAATTTATGAGCTGGTGATTGATATCGAAAAATATCCAGAATTTCTGCCTTGGTGCAAAGCAGCAAAAATTATTGAGGTGACTTCGCCGCAAAATTTACAGGCCGATTTGCTGATAAATTTTAAAAACTTTTTTGAGAAATATCGCTCCAACGTCACTCACGGGCAAGCTGCACCAACGCAATATTTCATTGACGTTGTGGCAATTGAAGGTCCGTTTAAAAGCCTAATAAATAATTGGAAAATTTCCGAAATTTCTGCGCAAAAATGTGAAGTAGATTTTTTTCTTGAGTTCGAATTCAACTCAATTTTTTTAACCAAACTTTTAGGAAATTTTTTTGAAAGAGCGGCAGAAAAAATGATGAATGCCTTTGAAGAAAGAGCCGCTAAAATTCACGCTTGAACCAAAATTGGAGCAACCGCAAGCTTTACCACAAACCCGTAGAACCAATACGCGTATCACCCTTACCGTTAAGCTTCCACATGCTGCCAATATTATGCTCGCCTGGAATAAATCTTTCCTCGCCGGGAAGTTTGGGATGCATATTTGCGGTTTGTAAAATACCTAGCACAGCGTGTCGGCAGAAGGTGTGTGCTGTCCAAAAAATTGTGTTATAGTCGCTAAAATTTTTCTTCACGTCATTGATATCTTCCCACTTTACATCCTTCAGGTCCGACTTGTAGCGCGCGCGAATTTTTGGAATATCGGGCTCAGACATTGCAATATCTTGGTCGCGCTTCCAGGTGTAAAAAGTCATATAAAATGCTCCGCCAAATTGCGAACCAAGACCAGACTCGCAGCCATGATTCCAACCAAGATTAAAGCCTGGACTTCCCCCAGGTGGCAATTGGCGAAAAAGCACATAGCCCATCGGCTTATACCAATTTCTGACGCAAGAAGTTGTGAGAAAAATCAGCAAAAAAGTCAGGGGAATTTTGAGGAATTTTGTCAGCATTTACCAAATCCCCATAAAATTTAGTGAAGTATTTCTTGACCAAAGCGGATTGGCGAAAACGCCGCCGCCAACAAGTTTTACATTTCCCTCCAAACCGACATCGGAATTATCTATCGCCGTCCAAGTATCTCCCCCGCCAAAAAATCCACCCCAAGCTCCGCCAATATTTCCTGCCGACATATCAAACACACCGTAACCACTTGGCGCACCACCTTGGTTGAGATAGCGATCAAACGAGCTTTGTCCAAGAGCGGGAGACACAATGGTTTGGAAGCAATAAGTATAACCACGCGAAGCACCAAGACGATATTCGGGATTTCCAATCATTTTTGGGTCATATTGATATTTTCTGGTGTTACGCATGAAAACGTTACCACGAGTGTATAAAACGTTGGAACAGCCGTGACTGTAGCCAAGTTGAAAAGCTGGACTTCCCGGCGGCAACTTAATTTTGACACCAGAAAAAAGCGGCGTTGCGGCGTTTGTAAACCAGGCGCAAGACGCAAGGGTCAACAATAAGATTATCGCAATAAAGTTGCGTAAAGTTTTCATCGATAACCGCCAAAAAACGAGCTCCAAATTGGACTTTTTTGTTTTACCCAATCTCGACGATAACAATACCAAAAAGCCGTACCCCAAGCTGTTTTATAGTCTGGAGAACCGGTCATTTTGTAGCCATCAATTGCGTTATTTCTATAAAACATTTGGTAAAAACTGTTTGAGCCGCCAGCCATTCCAACTTCACAGCCATCCTCCCAGCCCTGACGAAATTCCGGAGAAACTTCGTCTTTATTAAACATAACTTCCTTATTCGGACGCTCTGGCATCATATCTCCAACCCATTTCTGACAAGCAAAAGCAAAGGGTAAAATCGTCAGTAGCAAGAATTTACAAAGAAGATTTTTCATTAATCGAGAGGCGAAAATTTCATCGGATGCTTATCAACAAATTCGTTTATTGTAAGAACGCAAGAGAACCAGCCCTGCCCCCAACCAGTTTGATACATTGAATCATGGTGGAAGGCGCCCTGACCAAAAGCTGGGCCAGCGCCTTTTTGATAAATTCCACCATTGGCAAAAAGTTTTACACCCATCGCACTTTGGCAGCCATTATGCCACCCCGCCTTATATTCAGCTGGTCCGTCTGGCACACGAGTTTCCATTGTGACTGGCTGATAAAACCCCCAATTATCCGGCATGCGGCAAGCTGAGAAAAAACTTGCGATGAGAATTGTGGATAAAAGTCGAAGCATTTTTTAGATCTTCATTGGAAGAATAATCATGTTTATACCGCGAACGTGTAGGCGGCGCTGCATGATGTAAGCCACGTGGTTATAGAGAATTTGAGTGAAGATATTTTCATTATCGAAAATGAATTTTGTGCCAAAAAATACCACGCCTGGATAATCTTTTGCTACGCGCTCAGTAAGCTGCGTGAGCTTTTCAACAATATCAGTGTCGTAGCCAACATATGCTTTAGCGAAGCGGCCGTTGGCGTTGCAGTAGTTTTTATATTTACGCAAAATGAATTTGGTCTTTCTGCGCATGTCGCGCCATCTTTTTTCTTCGCGGAAAGTGTTAGAATCAACTTCGCCAACAGTTACGAAAATAAAATTCTTAAAAATTCCCGGGAAAAGTTTTTTAATTTCAATGAGGCAATTCATGCCGCTGCCAAAAGTTTGATCAACGATGATTGCTGCAGTTGGCGCATTACGATTGGGCTCGGCGCTTGGGTTTATCTCGGTTTGAATGTCATATCCATAGAACTCCATTTCCTTTTGCATCAGGCGCATCTTGAGTTTGCGATACATTCTTTTGATCGACAGACCAATAAAAACAAAAACCGAAGTGATCAACAAAGTGAACCAGCCGCCTTCGTAAAATTTCTCGAAAATGGTGATAACTAAAACTCCCACACAAAGCACCAAACCAACTGCCGAGATAGCTAATTTACTGCGCCATTTTGGCTTTCTGCGACGGTTGCGAATCCAATAGATGCTAAGTCCAAGCAAAGACATCGAGAAAGTGATGAACACGTTAATTGAATAAAGCACCACCAAAATATGCACCGATCCACCGGTCAAAAGCAGCGTGGCAATTGCCGTCACAGCCATAAATAAAATTCCGTTTTTTACTACTAAGCGGCTGGAAAGTGAGCTGAAAGATTTTGGCATCCATTCGTCAGAGGCCATATTTGCAACAACATTTGGACCAGCAAGGAAGCCTGTATTTGCAGCAACAACAAGCAATCCAGCTTCAAAAAGCAAAACTATCGGCACAAAAAATCTGCCGACTTCGATTCCATAAAAATTCCAATCAGAAGTGATGAGATAGAATGTTGAAGCATTCAGCGTTTGGCCATCAACTTTCGCCGCACCCCAAAGCAAATAGAGCAAAATTATTCCAGCGGCAGTGAAAGCAAGTGACAGCGCTAAAAGCAGCATCGTCAATTTTGCCGTACGCACTCTTGGCTCAGAGAGAGTATTAACGTTATTTGAAACCGCCTCAAGACCAGTGTAGGTTCCACCACCCATCGAAAAAGCTTTCAAGAAAAGTGAAGCAACAAAAACAAAACCAAGCGTTGAGCTCATCTCACTGGTTTCTGCAACAGCGCGCGGAATAAGACCGGATAGACCTTGGTGGTGAGCGATTATACCATAAAGAATCAGCGCAACATGCGTTGCGATGAAACCAAGAAAAATTGGCAATAAAAATTTGATCGATTCTTTCATGCCGCGCAAATTGAGGAAAGCGAGCAAAAGCACCAAAATCACCGCAAGACCAAGTTTTAAACTTTGTAGCTCAATTGGTAAAAAACTGAAAATCGCATCAACGCCGCTGGCAATTGAAATGGCGATGGTAAGAACATAATCAATAATCAGTGCCGAGCCTGAAACCAAGCCAGCATTGCGTCCAAGCAACCTTGTTGCAACGCGATAGCCGCCTCCCCCATTTGGGAAAAGTTCAATTACTTGCGTGTAAGCATAAGAAATAATAAAAACTGTAAATGCGGTGGCAATCGCCAAAAACACAGCAAGCGAGCTGTGCGAGCCAAGCGCCAGAAATGCTTCTTCGGGACCATAGCAAGAAGATGAAATTCCATCTGCACCAAGACCAACCCAGGCCAAAAAAGCAACGAGCGAAATATGTTGTCTGATTTCGCGATCAAAAAAATCGCGCGGACGACCGAATAAGAAATCCCTAACTTTCAGAATCATAAACCTTGGTAAGAACGAATTTTTGCCATGAATTCTTTGATGAGTTTTGGCGATTTTTTTCCACGAATTTCTTCAATTCCTGAAGAAATATCGATTTGCTTTGCAGCGGTTATTTTTAAGGCTTCGTCGATATTTTGTAAATTTAATCCACCAGACAAAAACCAAGGTTTTGCTGCTGAAAAATTATGCAAAATTTCCCAATTAAATTTTTTTCCACTGCCACCAAATTCACCGCTTTGCTTGCTGTCGAAAAGCAAAAAGTCAGCGCAATTTTCGAAAGCCGCAACTGCTTTCAAGTCGCTTTGTTCTTTAATTGGCAAGGCTTTGATAATTTTGAGCGTCGGAAAGGTTTTTTTAACAGTAAGTAAAAATTCTGCATTTTCATTTCCGTGAAATTGCAAAATATCTAAGGGAAATTCGTCGCAGAGTTTTTTTAATTCATCAAGCTTGGCATCAACAACCACGCCAACTTTAGCGATTTTATTTGGGATATTTCGTGAAATTTTTGCGGCATTTTTTGCTGAAATAAATCGCACTGACTTTTCAAAAAAAATAAAACCGATAAAGTCACAACCAGCTTCCACGGCACCTTCAACGCCTATTTCATCACTAAATCCGCAGAGCTTTACTTTCACAATTCTAGAATTTTAAACCGGTTGGAAGTGGTATTCCATTGGTTGCAGCACGAATTGATTCATTAGAGCTGTCATCAGCTTTTTTGCGCGCGTCGTTGAACGCAGCAACAATCAAATCTTCAAGAATTTCTTTTTCGCTTGCATTGACCAAAGACGCATCAAGCACAACTTTTTTTGCCAGCCCCGAGCCAGTAATTACAACCTTCACCATACCTCCGCCAGCGACACCTTCATATTCGCTGTTGCCTAGGTCTTCCTGAATTTTTTGCATTTTTTTCTGCATTTCTTGCGCCTGGCGCATCAACATTTTTACGTCCATTTTTTTATGAATTTTGAGTGGAGAATTTTAAGAATTTCGATTCAATACAGCCGCTATTTTGTAGCGCAAAACGCGGTAGACTCTTCGAAGAAAACCAACCTTGTCAATCTTTTCTTTGGCAAAAAGTGGATATTCAAAAGTGCGATAGCCTTTCACGTCAACAACCAAAGTTGCAACCCGCGCACCCTTGGCAACTGGCGCATAAATTGGGCCTTTATATTTCACCGAAACACTCACCGAATCTAGGCTTTGCGTGCGCATAATGTTCACGGCAATTTCTTGATTTGGCGCAATGTCAAATTTCGAATCGCGTCCAAGCCAAGTGCGCAACTGCGCTACGCTTTCGCCCTTCTGAAATAAAACGAGTTTCTTATAGGAGTTAAAACCGTAATCCATCAAAGCAGTGATTGTGCGCTCACGCTGCGCCGGGGTTCTGGCTTTATTCACCACTGCAATCAAACGACGATGATCACGCTTCACGATGCCAATCACACCATATCCACCTTCGTTAGTGTGACCAGTTTTACCGCCAACCACGCCTTCGTAATTATGCTTAATCAAAGGGTTGCGATTGTGTTGTGTAATGTTTCGGTAGGTAAATTCTTCGATGCCAAAATAATTCGAATATTGCGGGAAGTCTTTATACAAGCGAATCGCCACCGTTGCCAAATCGCGCAAACTCATGTAATGTCCATCTTCGTTCAAGCCGTGCGGATTCTTAAAATTACTGTCTTTAAGGCCGATTTCGCGCGCTTTTAAATTCATCAGCTCAACGAAATTTTTTACACTTCCCGCCGTAACATCAGCCAACGCAATTGAAGCATCGTTGCCCGACACGGCAAGCAAGCCCTTCAACAAATTTTCCACCGTCACTACGTCGCCGTAATTAAGAAACATGCTTGAACCTGATTTGCGCCAAGCGTTTTTGCCAATAACACATTGATTATCCAGCGTCAGGCGACCTTTTGCAATCTGATCAAAAACAACATAAGCCGTCATAATTTTGGTCATCGAAGAAGGCGGAATACGCGCGTCAGCATTCTTAGCAAGCAGCACTTCTTTGGTGTCAGCGTCGATCAAAAAATAGTAGCTTGAGTCAGAGATTTTTTTGTCTTGCGTATTCTCTTGCGCGCGAAGATTGCTTGCACAAAGCAAGAAAAAAATTGGCAAAAAAAGCCAAATTGCGCCGGTGATTTTCTTTAAAATTTTACACATTTTTTGGATTTTTACTTCAGCGTTAGAGCTTAGTGAAAAGAGCGTTTACAGGATTTCCTCTTGGCCAAAAATTTTAGCCATTTTCTCTTTCTGTTTTTGCTGCCTTTGCTCTTTGATTAAGATCTCGCTGATCTTTGTATCACTGCGAGTTCTTTCGCCATTAATTTTATCGATGCTACGTTGCAAAGAGTCGTTGCCTACAAGTAAATAGGGCTTCTGCGACATTTCAGTTCTCACACCGTAAGCGTCTTGAGGTGGAATTGGAATACTGTCAAACTCACTGCCTACAGGACGAAATGGTGGATATAAATCAGTTTTGTAAGTAATATAAAACATGTCCGAAGGCAGAGAATTAGAGGCTTTAGCGCCCTGCTGCTCATAGACTTCAACACTTGGCAAATAAATTTGTGACTGCACATCACCGAATTTTGCTACATCTTTGTAGGGCTGATAATCGCCGTTTTTTGCAGCATCGGCGACAAGGTCTGCTTGGGTTGGAGGAGTTGAAAAAACAACCTCATTATTTTCACCCTTCTGCGCTGCGCGCTGCTGGCGCATAGCCTCAACCTGACCACCATATTGCTCTTCAAAAGCTTGGTTAATGTCTGGCAGCTCTGCGGCGCAAGAAAAAAGCGCCAAAGAAAAAGCGGTAAACAAAAAAATTTTGAGCAAAAATTTGCGCTCAAATTTCATTAATTACTCCTCACCAAAATTGCCTCGTGACCAGATTTCACAATCTTTGCCACCATTGCATTAGCTTGTTTTCTGTTTGCAAAAGGCCCAAGTAATGATCGATAAATTGTTCTCTCACCTTCGACCATCGCAACTTTTCCGCCGTGGAATTTTTTCATTTTTTGTAAAGTTTGATTGGCGCTTTCTTCATTCAAGAACGAACCAACTTGTACATAGAATTTTTTGCCCTTGCTTGGAACCGCCGCTGCAGATGGTGCAGCCGCTTCAGATTTTTTTATGGAAAGTTTTTTAACCGAGAATTTTTTTACCGCCGGCTTTTCATCCACAGCCGCTATTGATTTTTTATCGTCAGAATTTGGCGCTTTGGCAATGAACTCAATTTGCTCTTCAGGTTCAGAAAGGCTATATTCAACAACCTTGTCTTCTGGACGGTCCTCGGCTTTCTGCTCGCCTGCTTGAAGCTGCAATTTTTTCTGCGGAAGCTGTAAGGTCTCTTGCAGGGATTCCGAAGTTGCAGCAGCGTAGTCATTGCTTTGCGCCTTAATTGCTGGAGTTGCATTTGGCACAACCTCAACATTTTCAAAAGTGTTGCGACCCTCCTGCATCCTGCCTTGCTCGGCCAAAGCTTTGACATTTAGTGGAGGAATTTTTGTGGTCACCTGATGCGCTTTGCCTTGAATATCAACGATTCGAATTTGCTTAGAATCTTCCTTTGATGCGC
>JBIKKP010000066.1:0-4276 GCA_044360285.1 Rickettsiales bacterium | reverse complement strand
GGCGTTACGTAATGCTGTCTGGACGTTCATGCAAAAATTTGTTAATAAGTTTGACATGAAATTGCGTTCGATGTTGCAAACCCTGCCCGAGCAATAGGCCGTCATCAAATAAAATTTGCGACTATTTCACCTTATAGCGCAGAACTATATTCTGATCTTTATCTTTCGAATTACCCATTTTTGTTTGCTGATTTTTTAACGACTCATCCACCGCTTCTTCGTCAATTACGAAACTCATTTTCAACTCAACTTCTTCGCCGCTTTTCAGCTTGTGTTCGCCAAAGCAAAGGCAGTCATAGGTTTTTACATGATCCTTTAAATTCTCTGGTCTAACAAAAAATTCTGTCCGAAAGGTGATTGTTTTGTTGGTCAAATTTTTAGCGCGATAAGCAACAACATTTTTTCTGCCGCTAACCGTGCTGATGTGATCTTCCGCTGGTTCAAGTTTCAGATCTGCCCGATAATTGGTGATTTCAAAAAATACATCAACCGGCTTATTGCCTTCGCGTCTTGGAATTAGCGAGGAAATTTCGATGGGAGAACATTTGTTAGTGATGCCGCAAAACCAGTTATATGGCTGCATTGCAAAGACGGTGATCGTAAAAATTATTGCCAGACGGAGAAAAATTCTAAAAAAGTTCGAGCTCATTTTTTGTCAGTTTGAAGATTAAAGATCTTGCCTTCTTTACGGGGCAATGACGAAAAAACCATCAATTTTTTTTGCATAAATTTTTGGGGAATTTTTCTGGGTAGCCTTTTTCCACAGCTCTTCAGAGGTAAAAATGTAAAGCGAATTTTTGTCGAAAACACCACTTTCAACTTCCTTTGCAAGCAGCCAATTTGCTTGTTTCATGGCATAGGCATTATAGCGTCCAAGAAAAGCGCTGTTGATTTCCATTTTGTTGATTGCGGCGAAATGCGCGAAGGTCATGTATGACTGATGAGTGCCATCGGCAAGATATTGCATTGGCACCAAAGTGATTTTTTTATATTTTGTTGCGTAATCGCTCCAAGCAGACGAGACAAGGTTTTGCGTGATATGGTTATTTTCTTTCTCGTAAGTTTTAAGAAAATTTTCTCGCGATTTGGCGAAGCCTTCAAACGAATCAAAAAGCTGCAGTGAGGCAAAAAATCCGACCAAAAAAATTGCTGAATTTTTTGAGAAATTTTTGCTGACGAGATAAAGCGCTAAAAAAATCAGCAGATAATAAACCGGCCAAAAAATACGCCCCGAAGCACGAAAAATTGTTGAAAGTTCACGAATAATAATAGGCAGCTCGAAGTTTGTGAGCTCTACAGCGCCAAGGCTTATTTTGTTTGAGAGAGAAAAGAAAAATAAAAAAATTGAAAGAAGTGTAAGTGGAACAGCTTTTTGTAGATTAATTTTTTGGCGATGATTTGCGGCAGAAATCGCGCCAATAACGCCTAAAAAAATCACACCAATTCCAAGGAAATTAAAACCTTCATATTCGCCAGCATTTTGCGAAAAATCTGGCATAATTTTTGACCAAATTTTGTTTGAATCAAAGGGTGCTAGCAGATTCATCTTGAAGACGTTATAGCCTCCCATACCAGAATTCTGAATGCCTACGGTGAAATAGCCGAACTCAAAAAGAACAAAAAACAATCCAACAAAACTGGCAAAAAGATTAATAAAAATTTGCCAAAGATTAATTTTTTTCTCGAAGAACTTTTGCACTAAATCGGTCAGCCAAAAAAGCATAACCATGAAGCAAAGATAGAAGTGAATGCCGCTGGCAACTGCAATTAAAACAAACCACAAAATTCCAGAAAACTCTTTGCGCAAATAAAGTAAGATTGACGCCAGCAAAAGCCAGTGAGCGCACAGCGCGTAATGCCCGCCGTATTCGCTCATTACCATGCGATAAGTTAAAATTGGTGCAAAAATGAAAAAAGTTGCTGCAAAAATTCGAAAGAAAATGTCGTTAGAAATTCTACGCAAAAGCAGCGTGGCAAAAACAGCCTGCAGCACAAAACAAGAGAGCAGCCACCAGCCAAAATATTGAAAATTTTGCGCTGAGTTTTTGAAAAGAAATTTACAGATAATGGCAAGCAGTGGAACTGAATCGCTGTAAACAATTGAGCCGCCAAGCGTTCTTCCATAGGCTTCGTTCAACCCAAGTGGATTTTGCAGCAGTGCTGTGTTTTTAAAAAACAGCCAGCCGATTAAATTATTTGTTGGATCAAGATTTTCTAAACTTTCCATCCAACCAAAATAGCTGATATTGAGAATTTTTCCTTGCGTAAGATAAAAAAACAAAAGCAGCGCCAGGCCGCAGGTGGTAAGGATTTCGAGAGTTTCCTCCTTATTTTTTGCTAGCATCAATTTATATCATCAAGTTTGATGCGCCTTAGAAGCGCATGGCACAGCAGGTTGGTGATGACGATATTTAACAAAATCAGCAAAATTATTTTTGTAAAAGAGGCGAGAGAAAATTTTTCTAACTCAATTGAAAGCAGCAACAGCGGCACAACATAACAATTGGCGATTACGGCAATTTTTGTCATGATAAAAACATCTTTCGCTTTCAAAAAAGCCAGGGCGCAAGCAAGCAATAAAAATCCAGAAATTACCGCAAATAACAAAGCAAGCAAACTCATGTTTTTCGGCGATTCAAAATAAGGAAAGAAACCGCCACCAGCTTGAGCAAAAAGAGGGTGATGACAATGTCTAAAACGGCATCAAAATTAGCTGCAGAATTGACTAAAAATAAAATTATGATGTGGGTGAAAAGCAGGTAAAAAGCGGTGATTTTTTCGTAATTATTTTTGGCCGCAATAAGCCTAAACGCAATGATTGCGCCGGAAATTATTACGAAAAATGAGATGATTTCTGACATTGTTTAAAATTCGCAATTATGGCAAATATCCCTTTAAGACACGTAAAAAGTCATGCTGAGCTTGTCGAAGCATGGCGATGATCAACAGGCGCATGCTTCGACAAGCTCAGCATGACTCAATTTTGTTGTAACAAGATACTTAGCAAAATTATTTGCTCTTACAGCCTAAAGCGATGAGATCGTAAATTGGATGTTCCAAGCCAGAGATTGACGGGCTAGAGGCGAACATCCATCCGTAAAAAATTCGCGTTTCTTTTGTTTGACCATTCTCGTCATTCTTATTTTCAAAAACTTCGAGAAGAATTTTGCTTTCTGGTTTTTGGTCGAGCGGAGCTTGCCAGCAGCGGCGCGCGATGATTCGCAACTGTCCGAAAGAAATTTTTTCACCAAGTTTCATTTCCAAAACTGAAGTGCGCGCTGTGGTTTTATTTAGCGCTTGCACCGTGGCAAAGTTATAGCTGCGAGCAGCGTCTGGCTTGGTTTCAGCAAGTGTTGTGTCTTGCGCAAAAGAAAGTTTTGCCAAAAAAATCAGCGGCAAAACAAGGCGAAAAAAATTATTTATTTGCATTTTTTTTATCTTTTTTTGCATCCGAGCTGAAGATGAATTTTCCAAGTAAATCTTCAAAATTTACTGAAGATTGTGTGAAGAGAATTTCATCGCCATCGTTCAAATTTTCTTCATCGCCGCCAGGAGAAATCGCCAGATATTTTGAACCCAGCAAACCTTCAGAAGAGACCTTCGCCGATGTGTCGCTTGGCAGCTGAATGTCTTTGTTAATGTTAAGGCGCAAAGTGGCGCGAAAAGTTTTTGGATCGATGAATTGTTCTTCGATTGTGCCAACTTTTACGCCAGAAATTTTGATGTCGCTGCCGTTAGAAATTCCGTCGATATTATCAAATTTGGCGATGAGGTTGTAGCCTTTAGAGCCGCTTACCTTTGCACTGTTGAAGGAAGTGACGAAGAAAAAAATCGCGCAAAAAAGCACGAAAGTTCCAACGATAATTTCGAAATAGTTTTGATTTTTTTCCATGGTTGTGGCCTTAAGAATTGTTCTTCCCCTGAGGGTTCCACGGCTCATAAGCCGGTTTATTTTCTGTTGAATTTTTTGGAACGTAAGCGTGTCTTGTGCCAGTCAAATTTGGCAAGTGTGATTTTTGCCACGAGAATTGATGCGTATTGATATTTACTGGCGCGATGTTGGTTGAATAGTGCAGCCAGCCGTGCCACTGCATTGGAACTTTTGAAGGTTCTGCTTCGCCATTGTAAACAACGAATCTTTTGCCTTTTTTATTTTCAAAATAGTCATTACCAAATTCGTCAGCACCAATTTTTTGTGCAGAAAATTTGATAAAAAACTTATGTAGAGCGTTCATTTTGCTTGATTGAAATGATTACGAAATTGATAAGTTTTTTC
>JBIKKP010000039.1:0-13157 GCA_044360285.1 Rickettsiales bacterium | reverse complement strand
TGCACGGTAAAGTGCGCGTTGCCAAGTAAGCTTAGAGCCATCAACATTTCCAACATAAATTCCAGCAATTTTTTTGCCCAAAGTTGCTTGGTCAGTGCGCGATAAGAAGTAAGTCAAATAGACGATTGCAATCATGTAAGAGATGTAATCAATCAGACGATTTTGTGACTCACTGTCAAGTGGAACAAGGCCTTGGAAGTCTTCATCAATTTTTAGCATTTCATATTCGCTGGCGCCAAAAAAATAAATCAGCAGCAAGAAAATTGGAGCAAGAATTGCGGTATCAATAACTCCGGCAACAAAGCGGGCGCGGAAGCTGGCAAAATTTTTTGGAAATTTTTTCGACATTTAGGCAATAAATTTATTGGTAATTGGATAGCGGCGTTCCTTGCCAAAAGCCATACGCGAGACTTTTGGACCCGGGCATGCTTGCAAGCGCTTATACTCGGAAGCATAAAAAAGTTTCGCAACTTTTTTAACCAAGTCAGCTTCAAAGCCCGCGGCAATTATTTTCTCAACAGATTTTTCTTCTTCGATTAACGCGAATAAAATTTTGTCCGAAATTTCGTAATCGGGCAGCGAGTCACTGTCTTTTTGGTTCGGACGTAATTCTGCGCTTGGAGCTTTGGTGATGATTTCGTGTGGAATCACGTCAGCTCTAAGGCGTGCAAGTTCGAAGACTTGGGTTTTGTAAAGGTCCTTGATTGGATTAAATGCGCCGCACATGTCGCCGTAAAGCGTTGCATAGCCGCAAGCGAGTTCGGATTTGTTTCCAGTTGAAAGCAGCAGCGCGCCGGTTTCGTTGGAAATTGCCATCAAAATATTTCCGCGAATTCGCGCCTGTAAATTTTCTCCAACCAACCCCGAAGTGTCATGCTGAGCCTGTCGAAGCATGTGGTTCATACTCTCCAGCGCCGGCTCAATTGAAATTATTTCCAACTCACAACCCAAATTCTTCGCACAATTTTTTGCATCAACCATCGAAGACTCAGCATTAAAGCGCGTCGGCAACGCATAAAGCGAAACGTTCTTCGCACCTAATGCTTCAACCGCAATTGCCGCAACCAGCGCCGAATCAATGCCGCCAGACATTCCAAGTAAAACTTTTTTAAATCCGTTTTTTTCGATATAGTCGCGAAGTCCTAAAACACAGGCTTGGTAGAGTTTTTGATTGGTGGTTAGTTTTTGATTTGCGTTTGTTGGTGTGATTATTTCTCCAGATTTTTCGATCTGAATTTGCGCAAAATCTTCAACAAATTCCTTCATCTGCAGTGCAACATTTCCCGCAGAATCAATCACAAACGAAGCGCCGTCAAAGACTAGAGAATCCTGCGCTCCAACCTGATTAACGTAAATAAGCGGCTTGCCCAAGTTTTTGCTTAAATTGCTGGCAAGTTCGAAGCGATCTTGCTGTTTGTTGATGTCAAAAGGCGAAGAGTTAATGACAATTGCCGCATCAAAAATTTGCTCAGAAAGCAGAAAATGATTTTTCTCATTCCACAAATCTTCGCAAATCAAAACCGCCAAAGTTAGACCACGAAATTCAATGTAGGACAAAGCCGCTGCAGGCGCGAAATATCTGGCTTCGTCGAATACTTCAAAATTTGGTAAAGTTTTTTTAGCAATAATTCTTTTCACCTCGCCATCTTCAATTAGCAGCGCGGCGTTGCGAATTACTTCTTTTTTTCTTTCAACATCAAGCACCGGCGCGCCCAGTAAAATAGCGCATTTCATAGATTTTGTTGCCGCGCAAATTTCCGAAATTTTTTCTTCAACTGCCGCAAGAAAATGTTTTTTCTGCCACAAATCTTCGCAGGGATATCCAGTTAAAGTCATTTCACAAAACACCACCAAGTCGCACCCAGCTTGGTTTGCCGCCTCAGCCTCGCGAATAATTTTTTTGGTATTACCCGAAAGATCGCCAACCGAAGTGTTAATTTGTGCGAGGTGGATTTTGAGTTTTGGAGACATTTAAAATGTAAAAACTTGGTCGATTTCTTTCATTAAAAGCGCTGTTTGATCTAGAGCGGCAATGATTTTTTGGTAATGTAAAATTTCTTCGAAACCAAGAATTTTTCCTTTGCGGTCTTTAAGCCATTTTTGTGCCACCTGATATCCGCCAATAAAAAATTCCCAAGCGGTTACGGAAATTCCTTCGAAAAACTGTCGATCATTTATCCAAACTTTTCCTGACTCGAATTTGATTTTGTCAATTTGATTGCTGCCCTCGCAAGGGTAGGCAGTTGTTAGTTTGAGATCATTTTCAAGCAGATGGTTTTTGCGTAAATTTTCTCCAAGTTTTACCAATTGCCAAAAACTGTTTTGATCCTGCGGGTAGGGAATGCGCGGAAAATCAATTTTCAAAAATTCTTTGTATTTTTCGCGATAGTTTGGCGAGTGAAGAACTGCGTAGATGTAGTCGAGAAGGTCAAGTGGTGAGAACATTTTTTCACCCTCACCCCAGCCCTCTCCCCTCAAGGGAGAGGTGGTTTGTTCGAGTTCGATGCAACTCCCTCTCCCTTGAGGGGAGAGGGCTGGGGTGAGGGTGCCTTTCAATTCGTGATCTGGTGCAAATTCCAAACCAAGTTTTTGCGAAATTTTTTTGATGATTTCTGCGTTTAAATTTGGCTGACGTGATGGGGTTTTTTGGTTGAGAAGGTCGGTGGTTTGGGGTTCTTGGTTGTAGAGGTAGAGTGGAAATAAAGATGTTATCTCACTTGTTTTGTTTGAAACAAAAGAGCTCTCGATGATCTGATTTGTGAGGAAAGAGTGAAAGTAGTTTTCGCCGGTTTTGAATTGTTTACATAGGGATAACCCCCAATTTTCTCCCGCCAGAAAATGCTGCATCACCTTCTCCCTTGGGCGTTCAACGAGCTTTGTATTGTAGTAAATAAATTTTTCATCAAACGGACGATAAGAAATTTTTTTCACCAAATTTTCTTCGGCATTTTTTTGATAAAATTTTTCAACATTTTTTAGCAGACCTTCTTCGTTGTCATTTATCAAAATTGCATCTCTTGCCGTCACTACGCCCACGCTATTTTCAGTAAAAATTTCAGCGACCGAAAACCCTTTCTCATACTCACCAATCTCATCAAAATTCTTAGGAACAAAAAAATAGTTTGGCGCCTGATTTGTAAGGACTTTAAAGCCAATTGAACCTAAAGAATTTTCCCAAAGAAATTCATATTTTTTTTCGCGCTTTCCAAACAAATCGCAGTGAAAAACTTGCGCTAAATCTTCAGTTTTTTTCTTACCAGTTTTTACAAAAAAATTGATCGAAACGCCTTGCTGAATATCAAAAACATTTTCGTCTTTTTCGCCATTTGGTGCGGTTTCTTTTTTCTTAGAATTGCCGTGAAGATCGATGGTGTAAATTTTATCAAAGCATTTGAGCAGCTGCCAGCGCATGCCGCGGAAGGTCGGGTTGTCTAAAAATCCATGCGGGTTGATGAAGGCCAAAATTCCTTCTCCGTTTTTCTCGATTAGATGCTGGCTGAAGCGAATGAATTTTACGTAGTCATCATTGAGCCATTTGGGGTTTTTTTCTTTCAGCTTCTCGTTGGTGTTTGGCTCTTTTTTATAGCTTTCCATCAAGCTCATTATCCAATCGCTTTTATTCTGACTCTCTCCCGAATAAGGCGGATTACCAATAATTGCCATCACCGGCGTTTCGTTTTTAACGCGAGAGGCTTCCAATCCTTCAACTGTCAACTCACGCATGAATGCCAAAAGTGGCAGCTCTTTGTTTGGGTCGGCTTCTTCAAGTGAATTGGTTAGAAAAATTTTGAAACGCTGATCGCGGTTTAGCGCTTCTTTTTTTGGCCTGTAGCCAGTTTCGGTGAGCAATAAATCAAGTTTCAAATGCGCCATGGCATAGCTTGCCATGAGAAGCTCAAAGCCGTTTAGACGAGGAATTAAATGCTCATCAACGTAACTATTCCAAATGCCTTGCTGCCCCTGAAATTTTTCATGAATTTGCCTGATTACTTCTGACAAAAAAGTTCCAGTGCCGGTTGCTGGGTCAAGAATTTGAACTTTGTGGAACTCTTTTTCGTCTGCAGAATAGCCACTTTTGGTGCGTTTATCGACAAGTCCGCTGTCAATTTTCTTTTTAATTTTTGAGGTGTCGGCAAGGCCATTTTTAAGGCCAAATTCAGTTTTTAAAATTTCATCAACGCCGCGCACAATAAAATTAACCACAGGTTCTGGCGTGTACCAAACGCCGCGCGACTTGCGAAGTTGCGGATCATATTCGCTTAAAAAAGTTTCGTAAAAATGAATTACCGGGTCTTGTCTTTTGGTGGCGCGGCCAAAGTTTTGAAGAAGTGAGGCAATGTCGGTTGCACGAAAAATATCAGCTAAATCGTCAACAATCCAAGTGATGCGCGAATCAAGGTCGTAGCCAGCGACATATTGAAAAAGTTTGCGCAAAAATGGATTGGTTTTTGGAATTAATTCCGCCGCTTCTTGGCGAGAAAATGTTTGAAGAGAAGTGTCGTGTAGGCGAGCCGCAAACATGCCATAAGCAATTGTTTGAGCGTAAATATCAGCAAATTCTTTTGGCTTGATGTCGTGAATTAAAATTTCTTTGAAGGCACTCATTTGCTCTTTTAGTGAGCTATTTTGCTGATTTCTTTCGTCAGAATTTAAGGCGCTTTCAATGTCAATTGCCAGTAGCTTAGCCTTCTTTGCCATCATGCCAGCAAGGCTTTTGGGTGACTTAATGATTTGCGAAATGTGCAAAGCAAAACTCTTAAGAAGAGACTCGAATTCTGTAAAATTTTGTGAATTTTCGACGAGATTATTTTCCGAAATATCGGCAATTGAGATTTGTTTTGTTAGCTCTCCGTCACGATAGAAATGAAAATTGACGTAGTTGGTGAAGATTAGATTTGGTAAGGCAAGGCGATATCGATCTAGCTGTTCTTTGTGTTTTTTATCAAACAAATCAGCGCCTAAATCTTTGGTTTCAATGTAACCAACCGGAATACCTTTTTTTGTGATAGCGTAATCTAGCGATCCACACGGAATTTGCGCAGGTTCATTTGTTGCGCGAATTTCTTCCGGCAAAATTTGATGCAAAAGATTTTGCAAAAAGCCGCGATAGGCATGCTCGCGAGCGATTCCGCTTTTGTGAGTTTGGGATATTTCTTCGAGGTAGTTTCTGATTTTGTCGCTGCTCATCTAATCACCTCAACAACCACACCAACATCAAGTTTTTTCCAGGCTTTGTCGGCGGTAAGTACCGCGCATTTTTCTTGTTTTGCCAGCGCCAAGCAGGCGCGATCACCCAAAGAAAGGCCGTGTTTTTTGGTTATTTTATCTAGTGAGGCGGCGATTTTGGCTTGCTTGGAATCGAAGTTAACGATGTTTGAAAAGATGTTGCTAAGCAGCTGAGAGAAATCTTCTTGAGGCAGACCATTTCTGGCTGCAATCACTAAAACTTCTGAAAAGTTTACGCTCGAAATTATTGCGCAATCGAGCTTTTTTTCGACAATTTCGGCGCCTTTTTCTTGATTGAGCAAAGCTAGAATTGCCGAGCTATCAATTACGATTTTTTTCATGGGTTTGTTGAGTGGGTTTAGATTTTTTCCTTGCGGCGCATCTCAATTAGTTCTTCAACTAATCCAGTTTTTTTCTTTGCCTTGAACATGCCTTGCAGCCTTTGCAACGACTGCTTTGGCGAGTGAAGAATGATGTCATTTTCTGGTGAGATTTTGATGATCAGGTCGGCACCAGATTTGAGATTTAGCTCTTTTCTGATTGTGGCTGGAATTGTCACTCTGCCGTTCTCGCTGATTGTTGTATGAAATTCTTGCATTGGTCTTTTTTTAAAAATTTGTCCTAAAATTGTTTTTAGGACAAAGGTTCAGAATTTGTCAAACTTAACTGCGTTTCGTAAAATTGTTCAATTACATCACGAACATTTTGCGCGCCTTGGGTGACGTTAATTTTGGCGCGATATTCTGCCGAATTTTTTAGACCAGAGCAATACCAGCCAATATGCTTGCGCGCCAATGGAATTGCGGTTTGCTCGCCATAGTGTTCAATCATTTCATTGAAGTGATTTAGCACAATTCTTTTCTGCTCTTCCAAACTTGGGGCGATGATTTTTGCATCACCTTTTAACTCAGCAGCAATTTGCGCAATCAGCCACGGCTTGCCATAGCAAGCGCGCCCAATCATCACGCCGTTGGCTTTGGAAAGAGAGAGCGCTTGTTTGGCGTCTTCAACATTTTTGATGTCGCCATTGGCAATTACGGGAATTTTTACGGCTTCTTTGGTGCGCGAAATGAGCTCCCAATTGGCGCTGCCGTTATACATTTGGCACCTTGTGCGGCCGTGCACGGTGAGCATTTTAATTCCCACGTCTTCCGCTTTTTTGGCCAGGCTTGGTGCGTTGAGATTTTCGTAATTCCAGCCCAAACGCATTTTCATGGTGACAGGAATTTTTACTGCTTTGACCACGGCTTCCATGATACGCGCGGCCAGGTCTTCATCTTTCATCAGCGCCGATCCAGCAAAACCATTTACAACTTTTTTCACCGGACAGCCGAAATTGATGTCGATGATGTCAGCGCCTAAATCTTCGTTTAATTTTGCCGCTTCCGCCATGACTTCCGGATCGCAGCCGGCGAGTTGCACCGACATTGGGTAATGCGAATCATCTTTTTGGCACTTCTTCAAACTGTCGCGTGTTTGTAAAATCATGGCACGCGAGGCGATCATTTCGGAAATTACCAAAGACGCGCCAAAGCCTTTCACGAGTCGTCGGAAAGGCAGGTCGGTGACGCCTGACATTGGAGCTAGTAAGACGTTGTCTGGGAGTGTGATTTTGTCGATTTGGATCATTTGAATTTTTTATAGACGCTTAAGACCGCTCTTAAGCGTCGTGCTCTCGATTTTCCTAAAAATGCGCAGCATTTTTACTTTTTTGGTGCCCCCGGCATGACTCGAACATGCGCACATGGGCTTGAGTGACGGAGATTTATCTCCGGCAAAACGACCTAAACGGTCGTTTTGAGCGAATAGCGGGTGAAGCTATGCTGAACCCGGGATTAGGAAACCACAGTTTTTTGGTGCCCCCGGCATGACTCGAACATGCGCACATGGTTTAGGAAACCACTGCTCTATCCCCTGAGCTACGGGGGCATAATTATTCAAAAAATTCTGAATTTGCGATTTGCCAAAAACAGCCATTTAGGCTGTTTTCTCCCCCTGAGCTACGGGGGCATAAGGTCGTTAGTTTTTCTCGCCGATGAAATGATATTCAAATCCCAGCGCGCGAACTTCTTTTGCATCCAAAAGATTACGCAAATCGAAGATTTTTTTCGTCGAAATTTTGCTTAAATCGATTTTTGCATATTGCGGCCATTCGGTGGCAATAACGATTAGATCAGCACCAGAAGCGGCTTGGTAAAGGTCATCAAAAAATTCGATGCTGGCAAAATCAGCAAGTTCGCGTTTAGCGTTTGCAATTGCTTCAAAATCATGCGCCGAAATTTTTGCGCCTTTTTTCAGCAAAATTTTGGCGATGTTGATTGCCGGTGAATAGCGGATATCGTCAGTATTTCCTTTGAAGGCTAGGCCAAATAACGCGATTTTTTTGCCAGCTAAATTTCCGCCAAAAAGTGCCTCGATTTTGTTGGCGATTCTGATTTGGCGTTTGTCGTTGGAAGCAATCACTGAATTAATTACCGACAAATCAACTTGATGATTTTTTGCGGTGTTGGCGATTGCTAAAATATCTTTCGGAAAGCAAGAGCCGCCAAAGCCTGGGCCGGGTTTTAAAAACTTTTCGCCAATTCGTTCATCCATGCCAATTGCTTTGGCAAGTTGCGCGATATTTCCCCCAACGCTTTCACACAAATCGGCCATTTCGTTGATGAAACAAATTTTTGCAGCAAGGAAGGAATTGGCGGCGTATTTTATTAATTCAGCGGTGACGATGTCGCAACTTACCAATTTTTCTGCCGGAAATTTTTGGTAAATTTCGCTCAAGATTTTTTGCGCTTTTTCGTCTTCAACACCAATTACGATGCGGTCTGGCTCCATGAAATCGTTGATTGCGCAGCCTTCGCGTAAAAATTCTGGATTTGATGCAACGCTGAATTCGAAAGATGGATTTGTTGCTTTTACCAGCTTCTTAACTTTTGCGCCAGTTCCGGCTGGAACGGTGGATTTAGTGACGATGAGTTTGTAGGAATTTGACTTCTCGGCGATTTCTTTTGCAGCAGCTAAAACGTAAGAAAGATCGGCTGATCCATCTTCATCTTGCGGCGTGCCAACGGCGATGAAAACAGCGCTAGAGCCATTCAAGGCTGCATCCAAATTTGTATCAAAAGAGATTTTTTTTGCTGCAACAACTTCCGCAAGCAGCTCGGATAATCCTGGTTCAAAAATTGGAATTTCACCTTTTTTGAGTGCGGAAATTTTTGTTTCATCTTTGTCGACGCAGACAATTTCGTGACCAAGTTTGGCAAAACAAATGCCTGAAACGAGGCCAACATATCCGCTGCCAATTACCGTGATTTTCATTTCAAAAATTCGCTTATTTTTTGTTCAAGTTTTGCGACATCGACTGTGATATTGCCGAGGTGAATTGTGCCATTGTCACTTTGTTTGCAATCAATGCGGCTGTAGGTGATTTCAGCCTTTTTGCACATTTTTTCGAAGCAAGTTCCTTTCCAGCTTTCGTTAATTAATTCGAAGAGGTGAGTGGGCTTTTTAGCGAACATACAGTTGGTAATTCCAGCGCCATGTGAAGCGACAATAAACCTGGCGAAACTGGCAATTGAGATTTGCTCGAGGAAGGAAAAATTTTCCATGTAAACGGTCTTGAAGCCATATTTAGCAAGCATCGCGACCAGCTCTTTTTCATTGTTAACGCGTCTTGGAACTTCTTTGTCGGGGCGATTTCTGCTTATGTAAATTCTTTCGCCGAAATTTGTTTTGAGTTGGTTTTGATAGTGCGAAACCAGTGTTTGACCGACTTCGTTAAATTTTAAATAATCGTAATAACCTGGAGTTGCGATGTTGATGCAAGGAATTGCGGCGACGTTATTTAAAAAAAGCTGCGATTTTTTTGGGATGGTTTTGATGTTGGAATTGTTGAAACCAAAGGCGGCAAGCGACTTCATCACGAAGTCAATTTTGAGGTAAGATTTTGGTAAAACTAAAATTGCATCAGGAAATTCGCGCTTGAGATCAATCAACTTTGAAAGTGCTTCCCACAGCCAGTGGCAATAGTTCTTCGACCATTCGTCGGTGATCAAAATGTGCGGTTTTTTTGCAAAAGAAAAAATTGGGAAAAAATATTTTAAGCGAAATTTGAGCTTCTGATATTTTTTGAAATGTTCTTCGGCAACGCAAAAATCCTTTAAAACCGCACCTTGTTTGATGATTACGGAATTATTGGTGACGAAAATTTTTTGTAATTTTTGGATGGAAAAATTTTTGTTCATTTTTGTGAGATTTGTGGGTCTTTTGCTTACCTCGTCATCCTTGAAGCCAGAGGCTTCGAGGATCTTGTTTTGTTCATCGCTAAAATGCACGAGATCCTCGAATTACTTCGTAATTCAAGGATGACGAGGTCGGTGCTAAATTAAGCCAACAGCTGCCGAAAATACTGAATTGTTTTTTCTAAACCCGCTTCCAAATCAATTTTTGGCTGGAAGTTGATAAGCTCTCTGGCCTTGTCAATCACCGGTTGGCGCTGAAGTGGGTCGTTTTGTGGCAGAGGTGAAAATACCAATTTTGATTTGGAATTTGTTAGCTGCAAAACTTTCCTAGCAAGCTCAAGAATCGTGAATTCTCCAGGATTGCCAAGGTTGATTGGACCTTTAGTTGTTGGTTCATTCATGAAAGAAATTATGCCAGAAACCAAGTCATCTACATAGCAAAAAGAGCGGGTTTGCGCGCCGTTGCCGTAAATCGTGATATCTTCACCTTTCAACGCCTGCACAATAAAATTTGACACAACACGGCCGTCATTTACCGACATGCGCGGGCCGTAGGTGTTGAAGATGCGCACAATTTTGATCTCAACGCCATATTGCAGGTGATAGTCGTTAAACAAAGTTTCTGCCACACGCTTGCCTTCATCATAACAAGAGCGCGCGCCCATGGTGTTGACGTTGCCGAAATATTCTTCGGTTTGTGGATGAACCAGTGGATCGCCGTAAACTTCTGATGTTGAAGCTTGAATGATTTTTGCCTTCACATTGCGCGCAAGCTCAAGCATGTTGATTGCGCCCATCGCGCAAGTTTTGGTGGTATGGACGGGATTGTGTTGATAGTGAATTGGTGAGGCTGGGCAGGCGAAGTTATAGATTTCGTCAACTTCCAAATGAATTGGTTGAGTGACGTCGTGGCGAATTGCTTCGAAACGCGAATTGCTAAAAAGATGTTCGATGTTGCGTTTGCTGCCGCAGAAATAGTTGTCGAGCGCAATAACTTCGTGGCCTTCTTTGAGTAAGTTTTCGCACAAAAAAGAGCCAAGAAAGCCGGCGCCGCCAGTGACAAGAATTCGTTTCATTAGATTGGAAGTGAGATTGTGACGCGAAGCCCGCCAAGCGGTGAATCGCCAAGAGTAATTGAGCCGCCGTGAGAAGTAATTGCGTCAAGCGCAATTGCTAGACCAAGTCCAGAGCCAGCTGGTCCGGCTTCTTGCTCGTTTTTTTTGTCGAGGTTGCGTGAATTGTCAATTCGGTAAAATGGCTTAAAAACATTGCCGCGCTCTGCTTGAGGTATTCCTGGACCATCATCGTCAATGTTTATGATGAGATGGTCGCCAGAAATTTTTGCAAAAAGTTCGGCGCGAGTGCCGTAATTAAAGGCGTTGTCGATTAAATTTCCCAAGGCGCGTTTGAAGGCGATTTTTTTCAAACTCATCTCAAAGCCTTCGGGCACAAGGATTTCACCAGAAATTTTTCGATGCATTTTGGCGTAATAATGCACGACTTTTTCCTGTAAAAATTTGTGAACTTTTACGATCTGCGGACGTTCTTTGTCGTCAGATTTAGCGAAGTCGAGATATTCATTCACCATTTTTTCCATGTCAGAAATATCGCTCTTTAGGTCTTCAATTTCCTGGCTTTGCGGCAACATTTCGAGTTGCAATTTTATGCGAGTTAAGGGCGTTCGCAAATCGTGCGATACTGCAGAAAGCATGTCGGTTCGCTGCGCAATTTGACGCATGACGCGTTCTTTCATTTTGATGAAGGAAATGGTCAGCGAGCGAATTTCTTCTGAACCACTTGGGCGCAGGTTGGGAGCATCTTGTCCGCGTCCAAATTTTTCAGCAGCGACGCTTAAGTTGTGAATTGAGCGAATCTGATTTTTGACGAAAATTATCGAAATCATCGAAGTGATGAAGGCGGTTAAAATCATCCAAAAAGTGAAGACATAAGAGCTTGAGCTGGTGATTCTTTTGATTGGAACTTCAAATGAAAGCAGACCTTGTTTGGTTTGAACTTTAACGATGATGAAATCGTCATCGTCAGGAATTTCGTAGATTTCGTAAGGTTTGAGTCCGTGGCTGGAAAGTTCAGACTTGAAGCGGTTGTAAGGGTCAACCAGCGGCTTGATGTATTCGTAAACAGAGTTTTTTGTCCAAGAGCTGTCGCCGATTTTATTTTTTCTTTTTAAGCGACGATGTTCTTCGAAGGAAAATTTTAGTCCGGTATTTTGCGATAAGTCAGTGAGAAGTATTTCGTAATCTGGTTTGTTGATCGACTTTTTAACAAAAACCATCTCTTCAATAACGCTGCGCGCCATATGCTTGCTCACTACGTCAACGTGTGTGTAGTAGAAAACATAAATCGAAACCAATTGCACAATTGCAACTGAAGCAACGATGACCAGCAAAAATCTTCCGTAAAGTGAGCGGGGAATGAATTTTTTTAAGTGCATTTTATTCAATTTATTTAAGGGGGCTTGAGTTTAGAGAGATTCTTTTTCAAAGTGACGGCGTGCCTTCGTGCAACTTACGCCTTCCTGCTTACAAACAATTCGAATATGAACAAGATTTCGGCAAAAAATATCAATTTGTTCTATGGCCAAAAACAAGCGCTATTTGACATTAATCTTGATTTCGAAAAGCACAGCGTGACCGCTCTAATTGGGCCTTCAGGATGTGGAAAATCTTCTTTTTTGCGCTGCATCAATCGTATGAATGACACGATTTTGGGCTGCAAAGTTGAGGGAGATATTTTGCTTGACGGTAAAAACATTTACGACCGCGACCTAGACCTGGTGCTGCTTCGCGCTTCTGTTGGAATGGTTTTCCAAAAGCCAAATCCATTTCCAAAATCAATTTATGAAAATGTTGCTTACGGCCCAAGAATTCATGGATTATTTAAGAATAAAAAAGAGCTCGATTTGATCGTTGAGCAAAGCCTGACCAAGGCCGGGCTGTGGGATGAAGTTAAAGATCGTCTCAACGACCAAGCCTCCGCGCTTTCAGGCGGGCAGCAGCAGCGGCTTTGTATTGCCAGAACAATTGCAATTGAACCGGAAGTGATTTTGATGGATGAACCGTGTTCGGCCCTTGATCCAATTGCCACGGCAAAGATCGAAGAATTAATCGACGAGCTGAAAGATAATTTCACCATCATCATCGTCACCCACTCAATGCAGCAAGCAGCAAGGGTTTCCACAATGACGGCATTTTTCAACATGGGTAAAATTGTTGAATATGACCAAACTGATAAAATTTTTACCAACCCGGCGAAGCAACAGACGCAAGACTACATCACGGGAAGGTTTGGTTAAGAACAGTCGTCATCCTTGAAGTCGCAGACTTTGAGGATCTTGTTTTGTTCATCGTAAAATTCACGAGATCCTTGAATTGCTCACGCAATTCAAGGATGACGTAAACTATATTTTTTCATGTTTGGATTTTCCTTCGCTGAGTTGATCGTTGTTCTACTGGTCGCTTTCATCTTCATTAAGCCGCAAGATTTGCCAGAAATCGCCCAATTTTTGGGGCGTATGGTTTATCGTTTTAAGCATATTTATCGCGAGCTGAAGCGATCTCTGAAAGAAATGGAAGGCGAGTTTGGTTTGCAGGATTTGAAGCAAGAAGTCGAATTTGGAATTGCAAAAGAAAAAGCAAAATTGGCGGAAGATACCACGGTGATTGTTGATCTTTA
>JBIKKP010000038.1:0-13165 GCA_044360285.1 Rickettsiales bacterium | reverse complement strand
GGGGCGCCAACTCCTAAACCGGTTCCTGCTCTTGGGGCAGAAGGTGCAGCTGAAGCCATTGCGGCACTAGGCATTGCAGAAGAAACTCCGCCTCCCAAACCAGGTCGGACAGCGCCAGGTAAAGAAGGTTGCCGCGGTGGAGCTGCAGGTGAGGCAGAAGCGCCAACTGCTAAACCGGTTCTTGGGTGAGAAAATGCGGGAGGTGCAGCTGAAGCCATTGCGGCACTAGGTATTGCAGAAGAACCTCCGCCTCCAAAACCAGTTCCAGCAGCGCCAGGTAAAAAAGGTGGCTGTCCAGAACCTGCACCACTTCTCAATCGATTATGCAATCCAGCTTCCCGGAATGCGTCTTTTAGAACCGATTCAAAATCTTCTTTTAGTTTTGTTAGTTCATTAGTTTTATTATTTGATCGATTTCTAAAATTTATACCAAAGGAAGTTAACAATTGAGCAACTTGTCCAATGCTTAATGATCTTATTTTTTGTTTTACATCGTTATTTAAAAATCCTCTTTCCTCTAGAAGCAATAATAAATCAGAATCGTCTTTATATATTTTTGCCTCTTCACCAGCTTGCTGTTTGTCATTTTTCTTAAGGTTCACAAAAACTCCCCCAGCAGATTCTTCTCTGGAAAATCCTAAATCATTACAGAGCAAATTATATTTTGCTTTTTTATCAATTAAAGAACCTTCACCTCCCAAACCAGCTCCAACAAAGTCAGATAATAAACGAGGCCGCGGTTGAGCTGCAAGTGGGGCAGAGGCGCCAATTCCTAAACCGGTTCCTGCGCTTGGGGCAGGAGGTGCCGGAGGTGCGGCTGAAGCCATTGCTGCACTAGGCATTGCAGAAGAAACTCCGCCTCCCAAACCAGGTCGGACAGCGCTAGATAATAAATGAGGCGGTGGTGGAGCGGCAAGTGGGGCAGAGGCAGCAACTCCCAAACCGGTTCCTGCGCTTGGGGCAGAAGGTGCGAGAGGTGCAGGTGAAGCAGTTGCCGTTGCAGCTGCAGTCGACTTAGGTAATACACTCGCGCCCTTGCTAACGAGTCCACTAAAATCAGGATTATTCGCGCTCATCAATAAATAGGTTAATTAATTTGAATATGGTCTCCAAGTTTTGAATTTGGAGAAAATTTTTGTTTGAGTTGGTGTTTTAGAAAGGTTTCAAAACCACCAGCGCAACGATTGCAATCATCAACACCGCAGGCACTTCATTGATGATTCGGAAAAATTTTTCGCTGTGTTTGTTTTGACCTTTTTCAAAATTTTTGCGCCAGCGGCCAAGTAGGTGGTGATAAAAAACTAATATCGAAACCAAAGTTAATTTGGCATGCAGCCAGTGAAATTCAAAGCCGATTTCGTTAGCCAGGTAGAGGCCGAAAATAAAAGTTAAAATCAGTGCGGGATTCATGATGAAGCGCAGCAACTTGCGTTCCATGGTTTGGAAGATTTTGTCAGAGTCGGATCCAACAGCAACTTGTGTGTGATAAACAAAAATTCTTGGTAAATATAAAAGCCCCGCAAGCCATGAAATTACTGCGCTGATGTGTAAAACCTTGATGATTTCGTAGAGGTCAAATTCTTCCATTTTTTTGATTGATATTGTGAAGTTGAAAAATAGCTTGCCCGCGCATTTCTGCAGCCGCGCAACTCTTTGGTTACGGCTTCCAAATTTTTCAAATGAAAAAATGAAACTTCTCGCCTGCAACAGTAATTTGCCCTTAGCTAGTGAAGTGGCAAAATATCTCGGATCGCCGCTGATCAACGCCGAGGTAAAAAAATTCGCCGACATGGAAGTCTTTGTTGAAATCAAAGAAAATGTTCGCGGTGAAGATATTTTTGTGCTGCAGTCAACTTCTTATCCCGCCAACGACAACATCATGGAATTGCTGATTACCATTGATGCGCTGCGTCGCGCTTCAGCAAAAAGAATTACAGCCGTCATGCCTTATTTTGGCTATGCCAGACAAGATCGTAAAGCAGCGCCACGCACGCCAATTTCAGCAAAGTTGGTGGCAAACTTAATTACCTCGGCTGGTGCTGACCGCGTCTTGACGGTTGATTTGCACGCTGGACAAATCCAAGGATTTTTTGATATTCCGCTCGACAATCTTTACGCCGCGCCAGTTTTTGTGCGTCACATCAAAGAAAATTTCTTGCTAGAAAATTTAATTGTGGTTTCGCCAGACGTTGGTGGGCTTGTTCGTGCGCGTGCAATTGCCAGCAAAATTGGCGCAGAACTTGCAATTGTTGACAAGCGTCGACCACGTGCAGGAGTAAGCGAAGTGATGAACATCATTGGCGAAGTTGAAGGAAAAAATTGTATCATCGTTGACGACATGGTTGATTCTGGCGGCACTTTGTGTAATGCAGCGCAAGCCTTGCTAGACAAAGGCGCAACCTCGGTTTCTGCTTACATCACGCACGGCGTTTTGTCTGGAAAAGCAGGGCAAAGAATTGCTAATTCTTCTTTGAAAAATTTAGTAATTACTAATTCAATTCAGCCAAGCGAAGAAACGCTTTCAGCAAAAAATATCAAAATCATTAACATCGCCAACCTGCTTGGCGAGGCAATCCGCAACATTGCGCAAGAGAAATCAGTTTCAACTTTGTTCGATTAGAAAATGAAAAAGCTTAAAAAAATTTTACAAACCCAATTCAAAAATTTTGCGCCAGTAATTGGTATTGCCATTGCTGTTGCTGTGATTGCAACGCTGCTTGCGCATTTGCTTTATCAACCAAAAAAAGTTGCTCGCCGTGGTTTTCAAATTGAAATTGCTGCTGATGGAAAAGAAGTTGTGAAAGCAGAAGCTAAGCCAGTTGACCTTGCTTCGTTGATGAAAATTGCTGACTTAAAACGTGGTGAAAAAGTTTTTAAGAAATGCGCTTCATGTCACGTTGCTGCGCGCGGGGCAGGGCATAAAGTTGGTCCAAACTTATTTGCCGTTGTTGGTCGCGCACGCGGAGCTGCCGCGGGATTTTCTTACTCGCCAGCCATGAAAGCAAAAGGCGGATCTTGGGATCGTGAATCAATTAATACTTTCATCACCAAGCCAAAAGATTATTTGCCGGGCACGAAGATGGCTTTCCCTGGTTTGAAAAAACCGCAAGATCGCGCGGATGTGATTTTGTTTCTTGAGAGCCAGAGGTAATTCTCACTTTTCATCTCCCCGCCGTCATCCTTGAATTGCGTAGCAATTCGAGGATCTCGTTTTGTTTAGCGTTGAACAAAACAAGATCCCGATGCTGGGCGGAGTTTGTAACTCCGCCCACCCGTTCATGCCAAGTTAACAAGGCATGAACGTTAAGGGCGGGATTGCAAATCCCGTCCAGCATCGAGATCCTCGAAGCCTGCGGCTTCAAGGATGACGATTTTTTTTAAATTCAGAAATAAAAAAATTCACCCAACACCATGGAACAAATCTTCGGCTTAATTCTTGCCACAGCTTTCGGTGCGATTTTTGGTTCTTACGCAACTTTATTTTCTTATCGCTTACCACTTGGCGAATCTTGTTTTGGTCGCTACTTCGGGCCGAAATCGCGTTGTCCGAAATGCGAAAATATCATCAAAACTCGTGACCTAATTCCGCTGCTTAATTGGCTTTTCACTTTGGGCCGTTGCCGTTTTTGCAAAACAAAAATCCCGCGCACTCATTTGTTTGTTGAGTTGGCAACCACTTTAAGTTTTGTTCTCTGCTACATTAAATTTGGCTTCAGTGAAGATTTTATTGTTCATGCCACGATTTGTGTTGGCTTGGTGATTTTGCTTACATGTGACTACACACACAAAATTTTTCCAGAGCCGGTGCTGAATTTAATTTTGATGATTGGCCTGGCAAACCGCGTGCTTGTTGATGGAAATTTCAGTGATGCAATTTTTTCTGCTGCAATTGGAATTTTTTGTGCGGTGATTTTTTACCAAATTTTTTACAAAAAATTTCCGACTTTGAAATTAGCGCAAACACAAATTTTTGATTACACTAAGTTTGTGTTGATTACTGCTGTTTGTCTGTCTTTGTCTCAGTTTTTATTTTACTTTTTAACAGTGATGACAATTTTCATCATCTTGTTGCTTCTTAATTCTAAAATCGGAAGAAAGCCCGCCAATTATGGCTTCGCGCTGGTGATTCCGTTTTTTTGGATGATGCTTTTCTCCTCTATTTTTTCTTAACTTTAAATAAAATTTTATGACTAACGACTATCGCGTGAAGGATATTTCTTTGGCTGCTTGGGGCAGAAAAGAAATCACATTGGCTGAAAATGAAATGCCGGGCTTGATGGCTTTGCGCTCTGAATACGGGGCGTCCAAGCCACTTAAAGGTGCAAGAATTGTTGGCTGTTTGCACATGACAATTGAAACTGCGGTATTGATTGAAACCTTGGTGCACCTGGGTGCAGAGATTCGTTGGAGCTCTTGCAACATTTTCTCAACAGTTGATCAAGCCGCTGCCGCTATTGCTGCAGCAGGTATTCCAGTTTTTGCGTGGAAAGGTGAAACTGAAGAAGAATATGATTGGTGCATCCGCCAAACAATTATTGGCAAGCCTGAATGGAAGCCAAACATGATTTTGGATGATGGCGGTGATTTAACTTTGATGATGCACAACGACTATCCTGAACTTTTGAAAGAAGTGAAAGGCGTGTCGGAAGAAACCACAACTGGCGTGGCTCGCCTTTATCAAATGGCGCGCGAAGGAAAATTAAAAGTTCCAGCAATTAATGTGAATGATTCGGTGACCAAATCGAAATTCGACAATCTTTACGGCTGCAAAGAAAGCGTGATTGATGGCATCAAGCGCGCTACAGACGTGATGATCGCCGGCAAGTTGGCAGTAATTTGCGGATTTGGTAATGTTGGTAAAGGATGCGCGGAAGCCTTCAAATCACAGGGCGCGCGTGTTGTTGTGACAGAGATCGATCCAATCTGCGCTCTGCAAGCTGCAATGTGCGGATATCAAGTTTTGCCAATCGAAGATGTTGTTTCGCAAGCTGATATTTTTGTCACTGCAACGGGAAATCTTGATGTAATTACCATCGAACATATGCGCGCAATGAAAGATTGTGCAATCGTTGGAAACATTGGTCACTTTGATAATGAAATTCAGGTTGAAGCTTTGAAAAATTTGAAGTGGACCAACATCAAACCACAAGTTGATCAAATAACTTTCCAAGACGGAAAAAGAATCATTCTGCTTGCAGAAGGGCGTTTGTTGAACCTTGGATGTGCAACTGGGCACAGTGCTTTCGTGATGTCAGCAAGCTTTACCAATCAAGTGATGGCGCAAATTGAGCTTTGGTTGAATCACAAAAAATATCAAAACCAAGTTTATCTTTTGCCAAAAGAATTGGATGAAAAAGTTGCAACGCTGCATTTGTCAAAACTAGGCGCGAAGCTCACCAAACTTAGTGCGAAGCAGGCTGAATACATTGACGTAAAAGTATCAGGTCCGTTCAAAAACGAAAATTACAAATACTAAAATGGAAAGATTCCAAATTACTAAAGCTGGTTTCGAGCGGCTGAGAGCGCTGCTTGACCAGCTTAAAAATGTTGATCGTCCAAACATCATCAAAGCAATTGCTACTGCGCGTGAGCTTGGCGATTTGCGTGAGAATGCTGAGTATCACACCGCCAAGGATCGCCAAGGTTTTATTGAAGCGCAAATTGCTGATTTCGAAGATAAGGTTGCGCGCGCAGAAGTTGTTGATGTGACAAAAATCGTCAGCGATAAAATCAAATTTGGCGCAACGGTGAAGTTAGAAGATTTAGACAGTGGAAAAAAAGTTTCTTACAAAATTGTCAGCGATTTTGAGGCAAATATTGACGATGGTTTAATCTCTGTGATTTCGCCAGTGGCAAGGGCTTTGCTCAATAAAGAAGTTGGCGATGATGTTGAAGTACACACCCCCGGCGGTGTGGTAAATTATGAAATTTTGGAAATAAAATTTTCGTAAAAAAGCGTGTTATTTTTTGCTGTAAAAAAAAATGTTTTTTCTTTCTGAAAAAAAGTTTGACAGCAAAAATAGCCGTTCCTAATTAACCGCCCCCGAACCTCCGTTTCACCAATTTCTCGAGATTCTCCTCACAATTAAAAACAAAAAATTACTAAGTATGAAAAAAACTTTCGCTGCAAAGAAATCGGCCTTTTCGCTGATCGAGTTATCAATCGTCTTGATCATCATTGGTTTGCTGATTGCCGGTATCACTGGTGGCGCGAGCTTGATCAAAAGCTCAGAGCTTCGCTCTGTTGTTGTTGAAGCGCGTGTTTATGCCGCTGCTGTCAATAACTTCTATTCACGTTTTAACGGTCTTCCTGGCGACTACAACGTAGCCGTTGCACCTCCTGCAACTGTAAATGGTACTGACGACACTACTGATACACTTGGTGATGGAGATAACAAAATTGAACACTACTCTGATGTTGGTGTTGCAGAAGGAATCGAAGCTCTTCGTGATTTGAAAGCTCTTGGTGCAATCGGCGACGAAACTCTAACTTGGGTTGGTGTTGCAAGCTCTGCGATTGTTGCTTTAACTGCAGGTACTCACATTCCTGCTTCAAAAATTAAAGGTGCTGGTTGGGCTTTTGACTACAACTCAAGCAATACTCAAAACGTTGTAGTTTTGACTGCTGGTGTTGCTGCTACAAGCTCTTCTGATACCGTAGTTGGTGGAACTGCAAAAGCTCTTGCTGCCCTAGTTCCATCAGACGCTCTTTCAATCGACGCTAAAGTTGATGATGGTCTAGCAAATGCTGGTAAAGTAAGAGGCGTGTTGTCTGGCTGCAACTCTTCTGCGGCTTACACCATTGCAACTTCAGGTAAAGCTTGCGCTCTTTCTTATCAAGTTGATATCAACTCTTAAGATTGATTAAGAATTAAACAAAACCCCGCTGTCAGAAATGGCAGCGGGGTTTTTTTATGTCCGAAGATTCAGATGAAAAACGATCCAAAAAATGATTTAATTCTCTCGGCACTAGTTGGTTTTCTTGTGCCGCTGGTTATGCTTTATGGAATGTTTTTTCTCTTTGGATTTTTTAAAGAAGGATTTTCGTCTTTGATTTATGCGCTGATATTTTTTGTAAGTGCGCTGATGATTTTAACGCTGCGTCCCGTGAAGTTGAATGCACTTTCTGAAACGCAGCGTGAAATGATTTCTTTTGCTGTTTTGATCTTTTCCTTGGTTTATCTGCTGGGGATTCTTTTTTCGATTACTGGCTTCTTTTCGATCTGATTTAAAACCATGTCATCCTTGATGCCGAAGGCATCGAGGATCTCATTTTGTTCAACGTTAATAACACACGAGATCCTCGAATTGATTGCGCAATTCAAGGATGATGAGTGAAAGAAACTACTTCTTAAAAATTCCAAGCACCGAACCAAGCAAAGAAGGTTTTCCGCTTTGTTGTTCTGGTTTTCTTGAGCCTCTACGGTCGTTAAAATTTTTCTTATTATTAAATTTTTTGTCGCGGAATTTTTTATTGTCACCGCTGTTGCGATTTCCTCTCTCTTCTTCTTGCGTCGAATTGTCAAAATAGCTGCGCTCGATTCCAAGCTGATTAACCTTTCCGGTTTCAACTTGCATCTCAAGGTCGCGTCTTTCTTCGTCAGAAAGCGACTGACGTTTTTTAATGTTGAAGCCCTGACTGCCGACATCGTCAGAAACATGCATGAAGACATGAATGTTGTAATTTTGTTCCGCGTTAAGCAGCTCTGACTTTTTGTAATTCATCATGTAGGCGATGGTCTCAGGCGAAGTATAGACGTAAATCACGCCAGTTTGTTTATCGGCGCAAGCGTGACGAATTGAGCGCAAAATGCTGACAGCAAGAATTTCAACTGAGCGAACATAACCAGTGCCAGAGCAGTGTGTGCAAGGCTCGGTGATTGTTTCAAAAAAGCTGGCGCCAAGTCTTTGGCGCGAAAGCTCAAGCAAACCAAAGACGCTGATGCGGCCAATTTGGATGCGGGCGCGATCATTTTGCAATTCGTCGCGCAGAGCTCTTTCAACGCCGCGGCGGTGCTTTTGGTCATACATGTCGATGAAGTCGATCACAACAAGGCCAGCTAAATCGCGTAAGCGCAGCTGCTTGGCGATTTCTTTTACGGCTTCGATATTTGTGCTGTAGGCGGTTTCTTCGACGCCGCTTTCTTTTGTGGCGCGGCCCGAGTTGACGTCAATTGCAACCAGAGCTTCAGTGTGATCAATTACGATTGATCCACCTGATGGCAACTGAATTTGTTTTTCGTAAAGTGCAGAAATTTGTTGTTCGACACGATATTTGTTGAACACGGGTAGGCGATCATCGTGCAATTTGATGTTGTGCGTTGCGCCAGACATGGTGAGGCGAACGAAGTTGCAAACGGTTTCGTAGGCTTCCGAACCTTCGATTACAACTTCTGAAACTTGCTCGTTATAAACGTCGCGAATGCATCTTTTAATCACGTCATCTTCAGCATGAATGAAGGCTGGAGCTTTTGATGAAGCAGCGATTTCCTTGATGCTGTCCCAAAGTCTGTTGAGATAATCACAGTCGCGTTTGATTTCTTCTGGTTTTTTGCCAACGCCTGCGGTGCGGATGATTACTGAGCGCTCAGCTGCAACACTTATTTCGTTAAGGATTGATTTCAGCAATTTGCGGTCGCGGAAATTGTCGACCTTTTTTGAAACGCCACCTTTGTTTGGCGTGTTGGCCATCAAGACGCAGTATTTTCCGGCAATTGAAATGTAAGTGGTCATCGACGCACCTTTGTTGCCGCGCTCTTCTTTTGTGGTTTGCACAAGAAGCAGTTGTCCAGGTTTGATTACATCTTGGATGTTATAGCGTTTGTAGATGCTGTGAATGTTGCCGCGATAGCCAGCAGTTTCATCTTCCACCGAATAAGCGCCGGTGGTGATTGATTCGCTGTTCTCGTCGTTGTTTGTTGCATCAGAACGACTTTGTTGGCTTGGTGAAAATTCTTCTTCGTCAGATTTGTTATGTTGCTGAGAATTATTGAGTTCGCGCAGCTTTTGTCTTTCGCCATCAGAGATTTGGTAATAGTCTGGATGAATGTCGGCGAATGGCAAAAAGCCGTGGCGGTTAGAGCCGTAGTCAACGAAACAGGCCTGCAGCGAAGGTTCAACGCGGGTGACGCGCGAGAGATAAATGTTACCTTTGATTTGTTTGATGGCGATTGCTTCGCGGTCGAAATCTTGAAGAATTCCGTTTTCAAGTACCGCTACGCGCGTTTCTTCGCGGTGTGCCGCGTCGATGATGATTGATTTTGTCATGTTCCTAAGAGTTGTCAGGAACCGTTATTTTCTAGGTTGAATCAGCGATTTTTATTCTTGAAAAAATTCATGAAATTTAATTTACGTTTGATTCGAAATATCGCTAAAGTCTGCTTTCGCCTAGTTTTGTGGCGGCAGGTCTTTGCTTAAATCTTTGAAAATAATTCGGTTGCCCAGTGTTGTTATGAGAGTTCTTGGTTTTGCCGTTTTTGCATTTATCTGCAAGTGATCTCAGGCCATGTCTGGCGCGGATTTGCAAGCTATCGGCTTTAGGGTGTAAAAGTGGAGCGCAAACTATGGCGAGTCGATTAAATAGCTAGGGGTTTGTTATTTCAAATTTTCCTCAAGCCAAGTCGCATAATTTTTTGCACAATCATCAAGCGTGATGCTAAAAATTTGTGGCACTTCATAGGGATGATTTTTGGCAATTGCTGCCGAAATTTTTTTGTAATTACTTTTTTTGCTTTTGATTCGAAGCAGTAATTCAGAAGAATTCTCGAGTTTTTTTTGCCAAACATAAAGCGACTCAAGCGGCACAAAATGAATGCAGGCGGCAAGTTTTTCTTGCAGTAAAATCTCGGCTAATTTCTTTGCAGATTTCTTTCCGGCGGAAGAATTTGGAAAAGTAGTTTCAACAATAATGAATTTCATGAAGTGTAAAATTTTTGCTCACCGTGGTTTTGGATTGCCGCAAAATTCGGTGGCAAGCCTTGAAAATGCTAGGAAAAATGGCTTTAACGCCATTGAATTCGACATTTGGTTTTTGCAGCAAAAACTTGTTTTGAAGCATAATCGACCAGCGCAAAGTGAAATAAAAACTCTGCCAATTTTGCGCGATTATTTTCGTTTTGCTGACCAGTTTTTTTATTGGATGGATTTCAAAAACTTGAATGAAAAAAATTGTGTTGCGGCTTTAACACTCGCCAAAAGTGAAATCAAAAAATCTGGGGTTAAGCTTAGCCAAATCTATATCGCGCCTTTTATCACTGACTATAAAAAATCGGCAAAAATTCTGCGAATTGCGCGTAAAATTTTTGGAGAAGAAGTGAATTTTCTTGCAGTTTGTGAGTCGCTAAAAAATGCGCGAGAAGAAAAAAATCTGCGCGAATTTTTAACAAAAAATCGCGTAAAATTTCTGTCGATTTTCCACGAATTAATCGACGAAAAATTCCTCAAAAATTTTGCCGACATCGAAATTTTTGCTTGGACGGTGAATGAGGAAAAAAGGCTGGAACAGCTTGCACGCTTTGGGGTGGCGAATGTGGCGAGTGATAAAATAATTCCTAGCCGTCATCCTTGAATTGCATAGCAATTCGAGAATCTTGTTTTGTTTAGCGTTGAACAAAACAAGATCCTCGAAGCCTTTGGTTTCAAGGATGACGGCTTTAAGATCGTGTGCTCGGGTGGGGTTTTTAACCTCGCCCGAAACGTTCATGCAAAACTTTCCATGAATTCTGAGGATTTAAAATTGCCTGAACGTCTAGGCGGCATTGCGTAACGCCGCCCGAGCTCTAACCCGAGCCATTTTTAAAAAATATCCTTCGTGCCATCCTCAAATTCCTTACTAAGCAAATCGACGCGATAAACCATCTGATATTTTCCACCACTTTGCTCTTCGAAAATCTCGAAATACTGGTTAAATTTGTCTTCGACCTTAAAAATAATTTTCGGGTTTTTGTCTTTGTAATCAGTTGTGTAGAGGTCCCACAGCGCATATTTTTTATGACCGTTGCTAAAAGCTAAGTTGGTTCGAACTTCGCTATCAATAATCACTTCAACGATTGTCATGTTCCATTTTTTGGGTGTTTTCTGGACGATTGCGGTGATTGAAGTGACATTGGCAAAATCAGGTCCAAGCTCGATCTCATTGCTGTCGCGAAGCAGATAAAGATTAAAAGCGTAAGTTTGTGGCTTGTCTTTGATCTTCCAAAAATACAGTGTTTTGAGGTTGTCAATTACGTTATCAGCAATTTGGTGATTGCGAAAAAAGCCCTCAATTTTTTTGACGATGCCGGGATATTTAGCAAAATCTTCGCGCCAAGAAATTGGGTAATTTCTGCTTTCAGCTGCAATTAAACGCAAATCTTCATCAACTTCGCTGCCGCTAAAATCAAGGACGCGTTGCCATTTTGTGATGTAATTGCGGTCGATGATTTGATTATCTTTAAAAAATTTTGCCTGATTGCCAATCGATGAGCCAAGATTTTTTTTCTTTTCTTTTTCGAGATAATTTTCCTTCAAAAAATCACTCACTTTATCGCGATCAAGTAAAGAGGGGTCACGCTTCGCAATTGTTTTCAATTCTTTATTTTCTTGTAAATCAAGCGAGGCATAGCCCAGCGCCATGTGATTTGATTGCACTGCTATTTTTACCAGATTCTTATTTTCTCTAACTTTTAGTGGCGCTGACGAAAGCAACGCGCCATTGTCGCTAAAGGCAATCGTTGCGATGTCGGTCATTTCTTTTAGGCGAGGTGAGGCGAAGACATAATTTTGCGAATCAATTGTAATCATGCGCTTCATGAATGGCTTATTATCAAGCAAGGCAGGTTTGGCATATTGCAGCGAGTTGCGGCTGATGTAAGTGGCGCGCTCCATAAAATCTTTGTCGCTCAAAATTTCTGCTGAGGCGAATTGCAAAATTTCTGGACTGAATTTGATAAGACGTTTGATGAAAATTGGATCAGATTTGAGCGAAATTCCGGCATATTGAAATTGCAGCGGATCAAGCAAAGCAACTTGCAACATCAGTTTACGATCAAGCTTGAAGCAGTCAGGTAGAGCCTTGATTGCCTCAGGATTTTTTTGGCGCAAGCGTCCTAAAATATCATTCATCACTTTTTCATTGATGATGCATTCGGCGATGTCATCAAAAATTGTGTCGGTATTTCGAGGTTGCTGCAAAACTTGCGAAGAGGCTGGAAGCGCCTGAGCCATTGGCTGTAAAGCTTGCGCAAAAACTTGTGCGCTGAGGAAAAAACCAGCGAGAAGAGTTATTAAAAACTGCATCAGCCTTTCATTGACGAGATTTGGTCGATTTCGATATTCTTATGCGAGTTGAAGTAAATGATGAGAATTGCCAAGCCAATTGCTGCTTCGGCGCCTGCAACAGTGAGTACAAAAATTGCAAAAATTTGTCCAACCAAATCTTGCAAGAAAGATGAAAAAGCGACGAAATTGATGTTCACTGAAAGCAGCATCAACTCAATTGACATCAAGATTGAAAGCACGTTGCGGCGATTCAAAAAAATTCCGCCAACGCCAATCACAAAGAGTGTTGCCGAGAGAATTAGAAAATGATTTAGCTCAAGACCGTTCATGATTTTGCAATTTTAAAGTTCAATTCCAGCGCCGGATTTTACCTGCACAATTTCCATTGAATTGGCTTTGTTGTGAGAAACTTGTTGTCCGATATTTTGTTTTTTGATGAAGCGCGTTTCGTCTTTTAAGGTTAGTACGATTGCTCCAATCATCGCCACAAAAAGCACGGCGCCAGAAAGTTGGAATGGCAAGATGAAATCAGTGTAGAGCACGTTGCCAATTGCCTGTGCGTTGCTGATATCATGCGGAGTTTTGACTAGAGTTTTTGTTTCGTGAAAAGTAGCGGAAGAAAATTGTATCATCAAAAAAACTTCACAAAGCAAAACAGCGGCAAGCGTGAGCAGAAGAGGTTTGCGACGATTGACTTCAGAGCTGATTTTTGTGGTATCGACATTAAGCATCATCACCACGAACAAAAACAAAACCGCGATGGCGCCTACATAGACAATAATTAAGAGCATCGCCAAAAATTCTGCACCAAGCAAAACAAAAAGTGCGGCGGCGTTTAGGAAGGCTAGAACCAAAAACATTACCGAATGCACCATGTTTCTGGCACTTACAACCACAAGGGCTGAAG
>JBIKKP010000037.1:0-13263 GCA_044360285.1 Rickettsiales bacterium | reverse complement strand
CCTTGGATCAACAAATTTCCACCTTCTGCGCCACCTAAACCAGCATTCAGCGTGATATTATTTCCATTTAACTCTGAGGCCAGAGCGCTCTCTACATAATCAGAACTCACCGATTGAACTGTTTTTGTTGAGCCTTTTTTCTTCGACTCAGTTTGGTTGAAGTAGGAATTTATGGCATTGGCCACCAGCAAGTTTTTTTCGGCATTGACGGTTAGATTGCCAGGGGTGGTTAGTTTACTTCCCACAATGAGAGTGTTATCACCCGACAGAAGTTCGAGATTATCTGTGGTTAAACTTCCAACATTGATCTCGCTGGCAAGGTTGGTGGTGGAATCTTGAGTTCGTGTCCAATTGCTTTTTTTACTTTTTCCACTTGTGACAGTTTTTTCTCTAAGCACCGCAGTAGTAATGTTGATATCACCATCAGTTGCCTCGATGTAAGCCGAGTTATTGGCACTCACTTTAGATCCGATATTATTGAAGTTGTTGCCCGCAACCAAAACAAGATTCCCGCCTGATTCAATCTGGCCTTGAGAGAGCAGGGAAGAGCGAATGTAGTTTGCATCAGAGTTTAAAACTTCTGTTTCCGCTAAACTATTTCCAGCGGTGTCAAGATTACTGTCGTTACTGCTCAAAGCTCCATTAATGTTATATTGCACCAAAGCCTTGTTAGTGATGTTTCCACCGGCGTTTAGAGAAAGCAGATCGCCAGCTTTAATTTTTGCCCCGATATTGGTGATGTCCTCGAGCGTTGTGATTGTGAGATTATTTCCTGCAGAAATTTTCGCCTGTGTATCAGAATTTATCGCTGATTTATTGGTCAGCGATTTTGCTGTAATTGTGATGTTATTTCCAGCCGCAATTGTTCCGCTGCTGGCGAGATCGCTGCTATTTGCGTCTATGGTTAGATTATTTTTGGCGTAAATTGTTGCGCTGTTTGCTGCTTTGCCATTTTTCAGATTATCTCTTGTTGCTTGAGTGAGATAAATCTTCGGTACGATGTAAGTTGCTCCGTCAATCACTTCGGTTTCAAACCACACGATGTCTTTTTCGAGATTGTTGATTTGGCTTTTGGTCAGTGCTGTGTTGGTTGTGAGGCCTAAGCGCGTATATTCATCAACAGCATTATCGAGCAGCGATTTGATCTCGTTATTTGGATTCGTCGTGCTCGCGGAAAGCAGCAGCGAGTTGTTGGTTAACTGCATCAACTGCCTTTCGAGAATTTTATTTTGGAAGAATTGATCGCCGATAAGTCGCTGATTTTGCCTCTCCATCTGACCTTGCAGCTCGGTTAGATCTAAGCCAATTCTTTGGTAAAAATAGTCCGATCCAAAGAAGATGCTTTTGTCAATAAACTGACTGCGCGTTTCAAAAAGAGGTGAGGTGGGGTTAGAGCTTCTAACAAACAGCCCGTTGCTTTCAGGTCCGGTAAGGTAATTGGATAAATCTAAGTTAATTCGACCGGTTCTGGTTAGATCGTCAATGTTTATTGCCTCAGAAAATTCACCGCTGCGGCTTGCTGTTGTGGTTGTGGAGTTGCTGATTATGTTGCTATCACCATTGACAATATCACCGCGATTTGTGCCGTTTTTTGTAATTGTCACACTGCCGCCCGACTTAATTAGCGGGTTGAAGTTCTCGTAAAAGTCAGCGTTTTCTGGATGATATTTCCAATATTTAACACAATCACCCAAATCCCCGCAAGAGCCGCCATAAGAGATGCCAAGGAACATTCCCGAATAGCTTTTTACCAAGTTATTGAAGTCGGAACTAAAGCCGATATTCATATTCCCGCCACTAAAAATATTCGCCGCCTCGTTGGTGAAATTATTGCTGCGAATCGTCAGCGTGTTTTTGGCGTAAATTGTTTTGATATCGCCATTGTCGATGCGCCTGGCGGCATAAGCGTAGTGCGTGCCGCGGTCGTTGTAAGTTGCGATGTGAATCCAGTTGAAGAGATTGTGATCGCCCAAATAAGTGCCAATTGGCAGGCGATATTCTCCGGAATTGCAGCTGCCGCTAATTGCCGGATCGCAGACACGGTAAGCATCGTTCCACAACACTTCGCGGCTTGGATTATGATTTGTTCGGAAATTTTTAAACTCGGCTGCCTCGATTAACATATTGCCATTATAGCTAATCACCTCGCCAGAAATATTTTCGAAGAGCACAATTTTATTATTGGCTGGGTTATAGAGTGGATTACTTAAAGCATATTTCTGCACCGTCAAATTCCCCATCGCAAAAATCACTGCTGCTGTTTTGTTGAGTAAGTTTCCAACAACATTAAGCTCGATATTTCCACCGGCAAAAATCATTGCTGCAGCCTCGTTAGTAAAATTATTCGAAACATTCAGCGTCAAATTACCTGCAACATCAACACGACCAACATTCGTAAAGTCAGCAACGTCAAGGCTGTAATCGCCATTTGCGACAATTGAGTGCAAGGAATTCTGATTAACTGTGCCGTTTCTTGCTGTAAGTGTAAGTATTCCAGTTCCGCCAATTATCTCGGCATTTACATTGTTGTTAATATCGCCGTGAAGCGAAGTGAGGCTTAAATCATTTGCCGCAGAAAGAGTTGCATAATTACTAAGCAGAGCATTTGCCGTCACATTTAGATCACCTTCAGCAGCAATTGAAATTGCAGAATTATCTTGTTCCAAGCTTCCATTACTAAACCAATTCGCCGCCTCAATTGTGATATCGCCATTGGCTTTAATTGCGGTTTGGTTGTTAATGTTGCGGGCGGCAATGTGGATGTCTTTTGCGCTCTCAATACCACCAGTGATTGCGTAATCGTTCGTTTCGCCAAGATTTATATCGAGTAAATTTGTTGCAAAAAGAACTGCGGCCAAGCCAGTGTTATCAACACTTGCTGCATTTAAAAATAAATCTCTGCCAGCAAGTAATTCTTTAGAATTTGCAACATTGTTGATTGCAGAAATGCGCAGATCTCGACCAGAAATCAGCGTTCCAGAATTTACAAAATCAGATGCATCAACAACAAAGTCGCGTGCAGAAAGATTAGAGAACGCAGAATCGTTTCTAAAAGTTGCAGAAGTTTCCAAAAAAACATCGCGCGCTGATACAAACTGCCCGCGGTTAATTATGTTTGAAGCTGCATTAAGTCGAATATCTGCTGCAGCGCTTCTAGTTTGAGTTTTGCCATTTTGTGTAATTGCTCCAAATCTTGAAGTAAGTGCAATATCTCCTCCCTCACTGGCGATATTGTTGTAAGTGATATTGCCTGCCGCGTCAACAATTACGCCATTTTGCGTGGCTAAGAAATCGCCAAGAAATTTTACACCAAATCCTTCTTTGCTGGCGATAATGAAAATTTTTCCAGCTTGAATTTTTCCAAGAAGTGCGGCGTCAATTGCCAATTTATCTGGCGCCGTGGCTCCAGAAAAGGAGGTCACTTCCTTTGAAGTGTAATTAAAATTACGATCTCCGGAACGCAGATTTACTTCAGCAGAGCCACCATAAATTGGCGAAAGAATTTGCATTGAACTGGCCACCAAATCACTTACAGAAATATTTTCAAGATTGAGCCCGGCGCCAGAAATAACGAGCTTTGGCAAGAAATCCTCACTTGCCGAAGAAAGCGAAAAATTCAAACCGCTTGCGCTTGGATTTGTCGATCCAACAACTGCAGAAAAGCGCGAGACATTCACAAAACCAGCACCAGCAAAAGAAATTCCATTGGGATTAGCTAAAATCAAATCAGCAGGCCTGCCAGCAATTTCTACATAGCCATTAACCCGTGAAATGCGGTTGGAGGTGACTTCATTTAAAATCACCGAAGCTGCGCCAGAAGAGGCAAGATTGGGGTTGTCGTTAATCAATCCACCCATTTGCGTGAGAGCAACGCCATCTGTACTTCGCGTGGCATTATTCAAAATCAAACCAGCGGAATCGACGTTAAAATCAGAGAACTTATTATGCGAAAGCCCAGAAGAATTAGGTGCAGCGATATTTACAACCGGAGTGCCATTAGCAGCATGATCAACTGAAGTGTTCGTAGACCCATCAACAGCAAGGGGCAAATCGGCATAGGCAAGGCCAACAAACAGAAATTGCTCAAAAATCAGCGAGAAAATGGCGAAGAAAAAAGCGCTCCGACGAATAAACGCCAGAAAACGCAAGAAGAGAGGCATAAAACTTTGTGGTGAAAAGTTTTTTAAGTTTGGGTTGAAAAAATTAGGTGGCGAAGGTTAGCGAGCTCAAGGAAAAAGCAATTAAAACTTAATTCAAAATTTGGTCAAAAGCGCAGCCAAAATCTGCAAAGATTTTTTCAAAATCTGGGAAGCTGGTTGCAATCATTGAAGCATCGTCAATTTCCACGCCATTTTCCATCACAAGTCCGGCAACAAGAAACGACATGGCAATTCGGTGATCCATTGCTGTGGCAATTTTTATGCGATTTTTTTGTGGCGTAATTCCACCAACAACTTCCAGCGAATCGTCTCCCATTTTTGCTGCAATGCCGCAAGCTTCCAGGTTGCGTGCAATCATCAAAAGTCGGTTGCTTTCTTTTACTTTTAACTCGGCAAGGCCGTTCATTTTTGTGGTGCCAGAAGCATTTGCAGCGGCGATTGCTAGAATTGGATATTCGTCAATCATGCTTGCGGCCCGGCTTGCGGGCACTTCAATTCCTTTTAACTGGCTTGACTCAACGACCAAATCGGCAACTTTTTCTCCGCCAATTTCTTGTTCATTTTTGATTTCGATTTTTCCGCCCATCTCAAGCAAGCTAGTCAAAATGCCGTTTCTAAGCGGATTGATGCCAACATTTTTAATTTCGATTCGTGAGTTTTTTGTGATGAGTGCGGCAACAATCAAAAAAGCTGCAGAAGAAATATCGCCAGGAACTTCAAAATTTTTTGCGCCAAATTCTTGCAAGCCGTTGTAAGAAATTTCTGTGCCGTTTTTGTAGGGTTTTTGCGAAATTTTTAAGCCTAAATGCTTCATCATAATTTCGCTGTGGTCGCGACATTTTTCTGGTTCAAAGATTGTTGTGGTGCCGCGCACAGCAAGGCTTGCCAGTAAAATACAACTTTTTACTTGTGCCGATGCAACTTTCATTTCGAAGGAAATTGGCATTGCATCTTTTGCGCCAATTATTGCGAAAGGCATGAGGTTATTTTGTCTGGCAACAATACTTGCACCAAATTGCTTGATTGGTTCGAAAACCCGCGCCATTGGCCGTTTTCGCAATGATGCGTCGCCAGAAAAAAACGAGGTGAAGTTGTATGGTGTGACCAATCCAGCCAGTAAGCGTGCGGCTGTGCCAGAATTTCCCATGTCCAAAATATCACCTGGTTCTTGTAAGCCAGCAACGCCAACGCCGTTTACGATCCAGCTGCCATCGTCTTTTCTTTCAATTTCAACACCCATCAAACGCAGAGCTGCAGCGGTTTTAAGCACATCTTCGCCCTCAAGAAGATTGGTGATTTTGCTTTTGCCATGCGCCAAAGCCGAAAAAATTAATGAGCGGTGCGATATTGATTTATCAGGTGCTACAAAGATTTCACCGCGCAGTGCGACATCTTTTTTTTGGGAAATTAGCGGCTTCATTTAGAAGAATATAAAATTGCCGATTGATGAAAACAGCGGGTTTAGCACAAAAATCAGCAGCAAGTTGAAGAGCGCCGCAAGCAAAATCATTACTTTAACATTAGTGATGTCTTTAAGGCTCATCACTTTTTGTGGCTCGTCGAAATACATTATTTTGACGATACGCAAATAGTAGAATGCAGAGACGACACTGAATAAAATTGCGACAATTGCACTGATTAAGAATCCGTGCGAAAGTGCAGAAGCAAGAACATAAAATTTTGAGAAAAAGCCGGCGAGTGGCGGAATTCCTGCGCTTGAGAAGATAAGGGTTGCCAAAGAAAATGCCATTGCTGGATTGGTTTTTGACAGACCAGCAAGCGAGGAAATTGCAAAAATGCGTTCATTTTCTTCATCGCTTTCTTTGTCGAAATTGGCGCTGCCAATCAAAAGCAAAAAGCCGAAAGCACCAAGTGAGATGATGGCATAGATTGTGATGTAGAGCAGCGCAGAAGTCATTCCTTCGCGCGATAAGGTTCCAATTGCAAGCAAGATAAAACCGATATGACCAATTGAGCTGTAAGCCAAAAGTCGTTTGAAATTTTTTTGGAAAATTGCGCCAAAACTTCCAACGGCCAACGATAAAATTGCGCAGAGAATGAAAATTTTTTCAATTCCAACCCATTTGATTTGCAGCGAGCAAAGCAGGTGAATGAAGGCGGCAACCGTTGTTAGTTTGGCAATTGTGGCAAAAAAGGTTGTGACAATTGTTGGCGCGCCTTCATAAACATCTGGGCTCCACATGTGGAAAGGTGCGGCAGAAATTTTGAAAAACATTGCGGTAGTGACAAGGACAAATCCAAATAAAACGCCAATCGAAACTTTGGTTGGAAGTGTTGAGGCTGTTGATTGGTAAAGCTCCATTAAAGCTCTGAAATTTGCTGTTCCAGAAAAGCCATAAATCATTGAAATTCCAAAAAGCAAAATGCCGGAAGCCAAGCAGCCCAAGATGAAATACTTCATGCCGGCTTCGGAAGATTTTGGTGAATTGCGATTAATTGCGGCAAGAAGATATAGGCTAAGTGCCTGCAGCTCTAGACCCAAATAGAAAACCAGGAAGTCTGTTGCAGAAATTAAAACCATGCCACCAGTGGTTGCAATCATCAATAAAGCAAGAAATTCCGCGGAAATTTTTTGCGCGGAAATCACAAAGTTCAGCGAATATAAAATGACTACGGTAAGTAAAGTGATTGCTAGGGCTTTGCAAAAAGCAGTAAGTGGCGTACTTTCAAACATATTGTTAAAAGAGATTTCACCGACGCTGAAGTTTTTTATTATCACAAACAAAGAGGCTGTGGTGAAAATAAGCGCAAGAAAGTGTGAGATGCAGAAGAAGTTTTTAATTTTTTTAGCAAAAAAAACGTCGAGCATTAAAATCAATAAAGCGCCGCAAAATAGCGTCAGCTCTGGTGCGATGATAGAAAGATTCATGAAGAGTTTGATTAATGTTTAACGAAAGTTTCAACAAGCGCGGCGCTTGGAAGGTCGAATAAAGAGAGTGTGTAGTTTGGTAAAATTCCCAAGAAAATTACAAAAGCAGCCATCAATCCAAGGGCAATAAATTCGGTTTTATTTACGTCGGAAATTTTTTCGACATGATGATTTGAAATTTCACTAAACCAAACGCGTTTATAGAGCCAAAGCATGTAGCAAGCGCCAAGAATTACGCCACTTGCGGCCAAAATTCCGGTGATTTTGCTGGCTTTGAAAGCGCCAATTATAGTGAGGAATTCGCCAACAAAACCGCTGGTTGATGGAAGTCCGACAGAAGCCATGGTGAAGATCATTGCCAGGAATGCGAAGTTTGGCATTTTGCTGGCAATGCCACCCAAGTCTTTGATTTGCTTGGTGTGGAGGCGTTCGTAAATTACACCAACGCAAAGGAAAAGTGCGGCAGAAACCAAGCCGTGACTGATCATTTGAAAGATTGCGCCATCAATTCCTTGACGAGTGAAGCTGAAAATTCCAATGGTGACAAAACCCATGTGAGCAACGGAAGAGTAAGCAATCATCTTTTTCATGTCTTCTTGCATCAGGGCCACAAGCGAAGCGTAGATGATGGCAACAAGGCTTAGAGCAAAAACAAACGGCGCGAAAAATTCGCTCGCTGCTGGAAAGAATGGAAGCGAGAAACGAAGGAATCCGTAGGCGCCAAGCTTAATTAAAATTCCAGCAAGAATAATTGAACCAGCAGTTGGCGCTTGCACGTGAGCGTCGGGAAGCCAAGTGTGGAAAGGAAACATTGGCACTTTGATGGCAAAGGAAAAGAAGAAGGCAAGCCAGAACCATTTTTGATATTCAAGCGGGAAGAAGTCAGGCAGGCCTTGTGAGAGCACAACGATGTCGGTGGTTTTGGTGAAAAGGAAAATTGTGATGATGGCAATCAAAAACAAAACCGAACCAAAAAGCGTGTAGAGGAAGAACTTGTATGACGCATAGATGCGGTTGTCGCCTCCCCAAATTCCAATCACCAAAAACATCGGAATTAATGTCGCTTCGAAGAAAATGTAAAAGAAAAGCAAGTCGAGTGCAACGAATGAACCAATCACCAAGCCTTCAATAAGCAGGAAACAAATCACATATTCTTTCACTCTTTTAGTGATGGATTTGGTGCTAACTGCCAAACAAATTGGCGTGAGAAAAGTGGTGAGCAGAATCATGGTAAGCGAGATTCCATCAACGCCGGTGAAGTATTTTATGTCGAGATCAGAGATGAAACGCCATACTTCGGCGAACTGAAAAATACCGAGATTTTTGTTGAATTTCGCTAGTAAAAAAATGCTCAGCGCGAAATTGATCAGACTGATGAAAATGCCGTAAATATAGTAATTGCGGTCTTTCTTGAATTTGAAAAACAGCAAAAAAATTGCTGCCAAAATTGGCAAGAAGGTAAGCGTAGAGAGAATTGGGAATTGCATAAGTTTTTTGTGAAAAAAAGAGATGAGAAATTTTTTTTACGAGGCGAGAAATTTAGAATCAATTATGAATTCTTGCCGCGGCTGGCTTGTGCTGGAGGCGGTTTATTTTTTTAAAAATGCAACTCGATTCCAAACAAATTGAAATCCAAGACAAACTTTCGCAACTAGCGCAAACTCTTGAAAAGAGGGTGGATAGTGGATTTTTTGAAAAAATTTTTAGCACAAAAGAATCAATAAAAAGTTTTTACATTTACGGTGATGTTGGTCGTGGCAAGTCGATGCTGATGAAAAATTTCTTCAATTCGTTGCAAAAAACGCCAAAAACCTATTTTCACTTTAACGCCTTCATGCAAGGCATTCACCTGGCTTTGCGCGATATTCGTAAAGAAGAAAAAAAGTATAAGGATGAATTAATTGAAGCTTTACAGCGTGTGATAAAAGATGCTTCGGTGATTTGTTTTGATGAGTTTCAAGTGCTTGATATTGCTGACGCTATGCTGCTTTCGCGGATTTTTTCTTATATTTTTTCGAAGGAAATCATCGTTGTTTTTACCTCAAACTCCAAGCCGCTTGAGCTCTATAAAAACGGGCTGCAGCGCCAAGTTTTTTTGGAATTTGTTGAGAACATTTTGCTGAAGAATTGTGAAGTTTTGCACCTAAATTCGCCAACAGATTATCGCCAAAAGTTCTGCCAAAATTTGGCGCAGCGTTATTTCATTTCGAATAAAAAAAACCGCGAAGAAGTTCAAAAAATTATTGAAAACTTAACTAACGGAAAGCTGCTGAAGACCACTAAAATCAAGGTTTGGGGACGTGAGATAAAAATTAAAAAAACCTTTCAAAATATCGCTGTCATAAAATTTGACGAGTTATGCAAAGCCAATTTTGCCGCAGCAGATTATCGGGCAATTTGTCAGCAGTTCGAGCTGATTTTTTTGTTAAAAGTGCCGCAGTTAAAAAAAGAAGATGTCGATGAAGCCAGGCGTTTCGTGCTTTTCATCGATGAGGTCTATGAAAATAAACTTGCTTTAATCGTCATCGCCAAGAAAAAAGCCGAGGAAATTTACATGGATGGAATTGGCGCAGAAGCCTTTAAGCGCACGGTCTCGCGGCTTAAGGAAATTCAAAGCGACCACTATTGGAATAATAGCAAAATTAATCTCAAAAACGGCTAAATATGAATAGAGTACAAGCAACTGAAGCAGCCACAGAAGCTTATCGAATAGTTGAAGAGCGTTGGAATCAAAGAAACGGTCAGCGAATTTACCAAGCTAAGTTTCCAGGCGTTGATATTAGAGATTCTGCTGATTTTTATTTTGTGAGAATTCTGGAAGAAGATAGAGTTTTGGATGTACAAAGAAATCCATTGCTGGCTGACGCAGAATTTCGTCATGAATTCATGCTTGAGCTAAACAGGCTGCATGCCGAGTCTGATTTGCAGAATGAAGTTACCCATATTGGCGACGGAGTAGATCTCGATGAGCATCTTAACGTAATAATTGGAGGAGCAATTGAGTTAAGACCAGAGGCCCTTCGCGCTGCTGTAGACGCAGAAGGATATCTTCACGACATCCAAGGGGTTGCGGCTCTTGGCGGTCTTGAGGTTGGTTATAGCGAGACGATAGGTCATCGGCCAGATCAAGAAGATGCGTTTTTTGCTGGTGTTGCTGATGGCAAATTTTCTGATCCATCTACAGCGCCAGAAATGTTGCAAAGAGAGCTGGAAAAATTTGCAGAAGAAAGAATTGCCGAATCTGATGAAGCATTTCAGGCCGGTTCCACAGCACTTCTTACGCATTATTCACGTGAAGGAAATTTATCGATTGCTGCTCTTGGTGATTCACGTCCGGTGGCTTTTGTTAAGCAAAGCGATGGAATTATTGTACCAGTTCGTTTGGCTTACGATCATAAGCCAGATGATTATCTGGAATGCGCCAGAATAGAAGCTGGAGGTGGAAGTGTTTCTGGCCACCGAGTCAATGGTTTGCTGGCTGTTTCTCGTTCTTTAGGTGATAGAAACGTAACAGGTAGCGTTATTGCCGACCCAAACACAGGAGATCCAATTCTTGATGCTGATGGATTGGTCACTCCTGTTGCTATGCAGGGAGGTGTTCCAATTGAGCTCGATATTGATCAAGACACTGGACTTCCTCGTGTTCTTGAGTCGCGAGTTTTTCTTTTACTAGGTAGAGATGGGCGTAGTTATTATGTGTCGGTTGATGCTAATGGCAATCCTATTCCTGAGCGCGATCCTGCAACGGGAGAGGATCGTGTTGTTGATGTTAATGGCAGTCCAGTAGATCTTGTACGAAACGAAGAAGATGCTCACTTTGTGCGAACAGAAGATTATGAAGGTAATCCATATCTAGTTTACCGTACTCGTGGCGGCGGATATGTTGCTCTTGTTAATAATGGCTCTGGGTATCCAAGACAACCTTTTACTGATCATCGCGGCCGCGGCATTGTTGATCCCGCTACTGAAATTGTAGGTCAAAAACGCTTAGTCAGTTCGCAAGCAAGTCTTTACCAATACAATATCGCTGAGCTTCGTGAGCGATATGCTCCTGGGGATGCTAGAGCGCAGGTTTTTTTGATGAATTCTTGCGACGGTCTTTATGAGGGTTCTAACGAGCGGGATTATGTTTTATTGCTTGAAAGATGGTTTGCCGCTAATCCTGAAGGTGAAGAGCTTAGAAAACAGTTCGAAGGAAATGTTGCGGCTTACATTCAGAGCTGCGCACTTGCTTTAGGAAGCGTTGACAACATTACCGTCACTTTCACCGACATCACAACCCCACCGCAGCAAGATATTTTGATGGGTATTTTTGATGGACATGGAGGAGCAGAAGTTTCACAAGCTGCAGCATTAGATTTATCAAATGAGTGCTTAGATAGAAAACAACCTCATGTGATTTGTGCGCCGGAAGGACGGAGTATAGAACTTCAAGATGTCTCATTAGGCAGATATAATCGCATTCTACATCCAGGAAGAGTTGCCCAATTGGCAAATGAAGCAAGCCCAGTTATTGGTGATGAAAAAGCAAAAGTTGAGGCTGAGCGCAAAACTATTGCAGAGAGAAAGTCTGATCTAACCAGTGCAGCGCAAGTTTTGGCAAGGATGGCAAGAGATAATGTGTCACCACAAGAAATTGAAGCAAAATGCGCAGAATATGGTCTTAATGAACTGAGTTTCTCAGGGCAGCAAATTCTCTCTTTTTACAATGATTTGGTAGAGCGTGGGCGGGAAAGAGGAGTTTTTGATGGGGTTGCAAGAGTTACCGGACTTGATAGCGAAGGTGAAGGTTGGTATGGAAAGCATCACGAGCCAAGTGATGAAAAAGATGGTTGGAGAAAATTTTTCGCACAACAGTTTTTGGTTGAGACTTTTGATGATAAAGGGCTTTTAAGAGATGACGCTTTTAAAGACCGCTTACTTACTTTTATAAATCCTCCTTCAGATGAAATAGCTCAAAATGAAGATCTTGATGTTTTTGGTCTTTGCGCTCACTGCAAATATAAAAAACTGCAAGAAGAAAAGCCCGCGCTTGCTGCTCTAGATTACCCATCTTTCCTACAGCTGTTAGAAGTCGTTATAAATTACGAGCAGGCAAAATATCGAAAAAAACACGGCGGTAATGCAATGCCTGAAGAGATGATTGCAGAACGTATTTTGCTGGCATATACCGAGGTTAAAGGAAGTGATGTTGAGCTTACTGCCTATTGGGCAAAAAGCTTTAGAGATCGAGGATTATTGCGTTTAATTACAGATCGCTTGAGAGATGGTTTGGTTTTGCCGGAAGATCTTTTTTCCGAAGTAAAGCAAGCCAAAAAAGAAGCGGCATCAATTATAGGCGGAGATTTAAAAGCAGCACTCTCCTCAAAAAAAGTTGCGCAAGCAGAAGCTTCAGATAAGCGTTATAAAGAGATGGTTCGCAACGGTCCGTTTAAAGGAAGAGATGTTAGTGATGATACAGCTACTTGGCCGCGACAAGTTGATATTGCTGAGCTTACCAAGCCAGATTATAATTACTTCACTGTTGATGAACTTCGTTTGCTTGATCCAAACATAACCGGTGGAATGGTTGAACAAGAGAAAAGTGGTTTGCCGATTTTTACCTATCGAGGTCAGCTTGGTTTGCATAACTTAAGCAAACAGGTCGCCAATTCTACACAAGAAAGTCGGGTTGATGGTGATACGCCTTTGGTTTCTTTCGCAAGAGTTTATGGTATAAAAACCGGTGAGTCGGCCGAAGAAGATTTAGATATTCGAGTTGTTGCTACCACTCACGGAACCAGCATGGAGTTTACTTCGCTATCGGATAATGCGTTTGTTGATGTAAAAGTTAAAGCAGATGAATGTTACGAAGAATTTCTCATTTACCAGCGCCGCATCGAAAATTTGAAAATGATTGCTGACATTATGCGCGCTAAAATTGCTCTTGGCAGCGCTAAAGAGTTACCCGTTATAGCAACTGATGATCAGGTTAAGCAGTTGAGAGAAAAGCTATCTAAGCTTGAAGACGTTTTAAAAAGATGCGAAATTAAAGATGGTGATGTTCTTGATGTGAGAATGGAAAAAGTTGCCAGCTTGAGTGAAGAATTTAGTGCAGAAGATCCGTTCAATTTTGGTAAAGATAACAGTTTGCTGAAAGTGATGAATGATGATCAGATGTTAAGGGATGTCTATAGAGATAAGTGGGATGAAATAGAAGCCAGATTAAAAGCC
>JBIKKP010000036.1:0-13271 GCA_044360285.1 Rickettsiales bacterium | reverse complement strand
TGCTGCTGCTTTATACTCAGCCTCTCTGGCCTCTGCTTCCCTTTTGTACTGAGCCTGCCTTTCCTCTGCTTCCCTTATCCGGGCTTCTCTAATTTCACCCAAAGTTCTTGCGTGATCTTGTTCTAATTTCCGCACCTGTTCAGCATTTTGTCTAGTCTCAGCACGCGCTCTCTCTAATTGCTCTGTAGACCGCGCTTCGGCTGCGGCTGCTCGAGTTAAAGCAGCTTCCTCGGCTGCGGCTGCTCGAGCTCTGGCAGCTTCCTCGGCTGCGTCTGCTCGAGCTCTGGCATCTGCCTCGGCTGCGTCTGCTCGAGTTCTGGCAGCTTCCTCGGCTGCGGCTAATGTAGACAACCATCGATCATGCGAAGCTTCCAAGAGTTGAGAAATTCTCTGAAGCACATCTTGTAGGCTCGAAGTTTCAATTGAGGTACTACCAGCTGCCGGAGCGCCAGCAGAGACTTCACCAGCTGCCGAAGCGGCAGGAGCGCCAGCTGCAGTAGCTGGAGCTGCCGATCGCGAGAGAAGTTGGGCAATATCTCTCAGTGCAGTAAGAGCGTCTTGGTTCAATGAATGCTCTAAACTAAACCGAAGCGGTTGAGTTAATGCACCATCTGGGTTCAATGAATGTTCTAAACTAACCCGAAGCGGTTGATTTAATTCACCAAGATTCAATAAAATACTACGCGTAGATTCGGTATGATCAACTCCGCCATCACCAGCGGCGGCTGCACCACCAGCTGCTGTATCAGTTTCGACTGGATGGGTTGAGGCACCTGCTGAAGGGGTTGGGGCAGCTGCTGGAGGGGCTGGGACACCTGCTGCATGACCCTCAAAACCAGCAGCAGCTGGAGCGCCTGTTATAGCATCATCCCCAACACGATGTTCTATAGCACCTTCTGCTGCACCCACACCACCAACTTGGGATGGAACTGTTGGGGCAAAGCTTTGAACTGATAAAATTCTAAGGATATCAGCCATCATTCTAACAACTTCAGCATTACCTGCCGCTGGCTGCGTCGTGCCAACCCCTACGCCAGAAGATGCGGCATCAGGACTTTGTTGAGTATCGCCAAAACCAGCAGCGGCGGTTGGTTGGGCAGGAGTTTGACCCCTTTCCGATTCAAAGCGTCTGAAAAAAGCTAAAATTTCCGAACTAAGACCCGAAAGTTGCTGATAATGAGACTCAAAAGCTTGCAATTGAACAAAAATTTGCTGCACCATTTGAGATTCTCCTCTACCTAGTCGACCTGTTGCTGGTGGTAAAGGAGGGGGTGGGACGTATTGGGTTTGAGTAGCACCATCTACAACAGAACTTGAACCTACTCCTGACGCTTGACCAGCACCAGCCCCTACCCCTCTTGGATCATGAAGGGCAACTGGAGTTATAGGGAGTTTTTTTCTCAAGTTTGCGATATCTATTCTTATTCTTTCCTGCTCTTCAAGTATCTTTTGCAATAATCTACGTATCCATCCCAAATCTTCTCTGCCACTAGGACTACCAGCAGATCCCTCTTCGGCTGTTTGATCAAGTTCGCGATCTTCAAAAAGTTCTTCGCCAGCTTGTATTGGATCAAATTGATCTTCTAGTGATCCTTCTGGTGCTGGAGAAGGTAGAGTTGGGCTAGTTTGAACATGCGAAGAACCAAACCCGGAATGACTACTCCACCCTGGACCACGGCGAGGTGTATGAGGACCAGGGCGAGGTGTATAATAAGGTGAAGCACCTGAACCAGGTCTTCCTCTTAGCCTAGAAGGAGGACGCCTTCCTGAAGGCAAAGGGGAATCAGAACCGGGAATGTATGGCGGAATAGGAAAACTTGCTCCATTCAACATGAAACGAGTTAATCTATAGGATGATCGCGAATCCTCTTGTTGCTCTCCTGTCAGGAACAATTCAGGTGATTGATCAAGAAGATCTCGGAGCATTTTCCCAGTTAAAAACTTGAAAAAAGCGCCTCCTTGTCCTTCGTAACGTTGATCTGCTAACTTACGATACAATTTATATCGATTTCGAGGAATTACACCCGAAACTTTTCTTATACCTAAAAGCTGTGGAACAGTAACATTTAGTTTCCTAGCTACTGCTGATCTCATTACCTCTTTTAAACCGGTTTTATGATGCAAATGTTCTAAAACATCACTGATCCGATATAGATATCTATCATTAAAACTATCTCCAGACGATCTTTCGTAAGCATCTCTGGCAGTCACCGGAGTATAAGTTCCTTCTTGCGGCCCAAATGCTCCTGGCCCCCCTGCAGCAGTAGCTTGTTCAACCGTATAAGCTAGCGTCAGTGTTCCAGGTGTGCCTATTCCACCCCTTCCAGAAGCAGAATGTGGCGTTGCCGAAGCTGATCTAGCAGTTACTCTATAAACACCGAGTCCCGACTGTGGTCTAGGCCTTCCAGAAGCAGATGGTGTTCCCGAAGTTGATCTAGCAGTTGCTCTATGAACACCGAGTCCCGACTGTGGTCTAGGCCTTCCAGAAGCAGATGGTGTTACCGAAGTTGATCTAGCAGTTACTCCCGACCGTGATCTAGGCCCTCCAGAAGCAGATGGTGTTCCCGAAGCTGATCCAGGAACTGATAGATTAAGCCTTGGTGGCATTTCTGATGATCTTAACTGCAAACCGCCTTGGATAAAGATCCTTTCTTCCACCCTAGAATCACCACCTGATCGCATTCCTGTTGCTGTTGTAGGCGTTTGCCTGCCCACCCCCCCTTGTCCAACTCCACTAAGATTTCGATGCTGAGCAACCAGGGTATCAGGGGCCGGAGTATCATCTTCACCTTCCTTAGCTTCAGGTGATTCGGGATCGATTAGACGAACTGATTCTCGTGCATCACTTACACGTAGAAGACGATGAACATTAGGAGTGGCTCTTGCTCTTGCGCCGGAAGGAATGGTTGGTGGAGCGGGAACCAACTGAGGTGTTGTTGAACCAGAAGCTCCTTCTGCTGCAACAACAGATGCTGTGGCGCCGACAGGAGTCATAAGCAACTGGGGAAGAGAACGTCCTCTTTGTGTTTGTGTTTGCTGCGTCAATGCTTCATGAGAATGTCCTCTTTGTGTTGGCTGCATCAATGCTTCATGAGAATGTCCTCCTCTGATACCTTTTTTGGCCATGTCCATTGATTCTGGCGAAAGCATCTCTAGCCCTTGTGGCGAAACCGGAGTAACAGACGGAAGATGACCTACAGGGCGGCGGCCCGGGCGGCCCGGGCGGCCCGGGCCCGCGGGGGCATGCGGCGAGAGCGGATCCCATGCAGTCCTAACAAGACCTGGAGTAGGGGACAAAAGAGTTCTATGTGGAGATAAAGCAGTGCTAACTTGAGGAACTGAATGCGACCGAGAACTTTGTCCGAGATCTTCTAGCCCTTGTGGAGGAAAAATCGCAGTAATACCACGAATTGCCTCTAGAGTTTTTTTCTCTGTGTCTGCGAAAAAGGAAATACCATCACCAGAAAAACCCTTAGTAGAAGGATGAAAAGGATATCTTCTAAGAGCAACCCCACGCGGATGAATTATATATTTATCTTGATCAATTTCATTTATAAAACTTGTCCTAAGTGATAGAACTTCTCCTTGATACCGTTCTTGAATTCTAGTTCGATTTGCCGTCGTATCTAATTTCTTAATCTCAAAATCCGCATCAAGATCAGTTTGTTTCAGCTGGAACTCGATAGAGAGAATAAGAGCATCTAATAACTTAAAAAAATCCTGTTGATTTTCGGCGGCAGCGCCACCTCTTACTGAGGCAGATCTGTCTAATTCCCTAGCGCGCAAAACAGCCATCAGATTTTCGGGCCAATCCCAACTTGGATCATCCACCATTAGTGGCAATAAATGCCTCTTCAGTTCTTCCATTTTCCCAATTAAAAATCGCACCTCATATCCTGACCCCCTGAATCTTTTTACTTCAGCGATAGATGACATTCCTCGCAAGACAAGATTTTTGGCTTCCAAATATCTCGCTGTCATATCGGAAGCGTATGTTGTTTCAGCGCGCCTTGGAGAAAAAAACGTACTACCTAAGGCGACTACCTGCTGCATTGCTGCTATATCGCTAATACTCTTAAGCGGCATAACAGAAGAAAATTGGCTTCAAAGGAACAGCAAGAAACGCGGCAAAGATTGCGGCTTCGCGGATGATTTTAATTTTGATTTTTGGGGCAGAGTTGCTCACTAACTAGCTTGGTAGATTTTTATTTTTTCTAAAAGATCGCAGTAATTTTTTTTGAAGAAATTTTTTCTAAAAACCGACTTTTTTTTTACAAGCTAAACCCTCTTTGTAATTGCTTCAGCGATTGCAACTTACTTAAAAAAACAAAGAGATGGGGGTAAAAAGGAGGTTTAATGAGCAATTCCCTCTTGGAAAAAAAAAGCACACCCCTAGCTTCCGCCGCCCTTCTTCATTTAGAGCCACTATTTTCAAGGCTTCACAACAATCATAACATGATCTACAACCAACCAGATTCAAGCGGAAAATTCGGACAATTCGGCGGGGCCTATGTCGCCGAAACCTTGATGCCAGCTGTTCTAGAACTGCAGCAGGCTTACCAAAAAATAAAAAGTGACGCAAAATTTTGGGAAGAATTTGACTATTACCTAAAAAATTATGTCGGCCGTCCAAGCCCGTTATATCTTGCTTCGCGCCTCACTGAAAAATCTGGCGGCGCAAAAATTTATCTCAAACGCGACGACCTCAATCACACTGGCTCGCATAAAATTAACAATTGCTTGGGCCAAATTTTGCTTGCCAAAAGAATGGGCAAAAAGCGCATCATTGCTGAAACCGGCGCTGGTCAACATGGCGTTGCAACGGCCACAGTTTGTGCACTTTTTTCGCTACCGTGCAAAATTTACATGGGCGCCAAAGACGTTGAACGACAAGAGCAAAATGTTTTTCGCATGAAACTTCTTGGAGCAGAAGTTGTGCCAGTTGTCAGCGGCTCACAAAGTCTTAAAAATGCCATCAATGAAGCAATGCGCGATTGGATCACAAACGCCAACGACACTTATTATTTGCTTGGCACAGTCACTGGTCCTCACCCATATCCTGCAATGGTTCGCGACTTTCATCGTATAATTGGAAAAGAAGCGCGTGAACAAATTTTAGCAATGGAAGGAAAGCTTCCCGACGCTCTTGTTGCCTGCATTGGCGGCGGATCAAACTCAATTGGTTTATTCCATCCATTCCTTGACGATGACGTAAAAATTTACGGCGTTGAGGCTGCTGGAAAAGGCCTTGGAACCAATGAACATGCAGCTTCAATTTCTGCTGGAAGTGTGGCAGTTTTACACGGAAATAAAACCTTTTTCTTGCAAGATGCCGACGGACAAATTCAAGACGCACACTCGATTTCTGCAGGCCTAGACTATCCAGGAATTGGACCAGAGCACGCCTATCTTCACTCAATTAAACGCGTGGAATATGTCAGTGCCACCGATGAAGAAGCGCTTGCAGCCTTTCAAACACTGTGTCAAAGCGAAGGAATAATTCCCGCCCTTGAATCATCGCATGCCATTTCTTTTGCCATGAAACTTGCCAAAAAAATGAGCAAAGAGCAAAGCATAATCGTCAACCTCTCTGGCCGCGGCGACAAGGATATCAACACTGTAAGCCAAAATTTGAAGTTTTAGAAAATAGTAATCACCCTCACCCCAAACCCTAGAGGGAGTTTGTCCAAGCTCGTTTCAGCTCCCTCTCCCTTGAGGGAAGAGGGTTGGGATGAGGGTGAAAAATCAATCTGTTAAAAAAATGAATCGCATCGAATCAAAATTTAATGAACTGCGAAGCCAGCAAAAATGCGGCTTCGTTGCTTACATTTGCGCCGGAGACCCTGACCTTGAAACATCTGCCAAACTGCTTGATTCAATGCCTGAAGCCGGCGTTGATATCATTGAACTTGGCGTGCCTTTTCTTGATCCAGCAGGTGATGGTGTCATTATTCAAAACGCGGCAAGACGCGCGGTTGTTGGCGGAACAACACTTATTAAAGTTTTGGAAATGGTTGCAACTTTCCGCAAAAAAGATCAAAAAACGCCGCTGATTTTGATGAGTTATTACAATCCAATTCTGAAATATGGACTTGATAAAATCTTCATCGACGCAGCAAAATCAGGCGTTGACGGGTTTTTAATTGTTGATTTACCGCTTGAAGAAGAAAAAGAAATCGCCGCTGAAATAAAAAGTGCAAACCTTGATTTAGTTGGCTTAATTGCACCAACAACTTCAAAAGATCGTGCCAAAAAAATTGCCGAAAAATCTTCCGGATTTTTATATTTAATTTCACTACTTGGCATCACCGGCACAAAAACAGCAAGGCTTGAGGACAATTTACAAAATCTGCAAAATCTGCGCGAAGCAAGTAATTTACCGGTGGTAATTGGTTTTGGAATTAAGGAACCAAGCCAAGCGAAAGAATTTTCAAAAAGCGGCGCGCAAGCCGTGGTGATTGGCTCGGCAATAGTTGCCGAAATTGATAGAAACTTTTGCGAAAAAAAATCTAGCAACGAAATCGTTGCAGCAGCAGGCGCAACAATGCGCGAATTCGCGCAAGCAATTAAAAGCTAAAACACATGATCCAAGGCATCAAAATTTCGACAATAAACTGCGGCATAAAATATAAAAACCGTGATGACCTATTACTCATCGCATTCGATGAAGCATCGGTTGCCGGCGTTTTCACCAAAACCTCTATGCCTGCAGCACCCGTGGTTTGGTGCAAAAAAAATCTTAGCAGCGGCAAAGCCAAAGCCTTGATAGTCAACGCTGGAAACGCTAACGCTTTTACTGGAAAAGAAGGCGAAGCAGCAGTTTTGCAAACTGCTCAAGACGTTGCAAAAACTCTGGGCTGTGATGCTGAGCAAGTATTCATTTCTTCAACTGGTGTGATTGGCGAAAGACTGAAAGTAGAATTAATTTCTGCCGCCCTGCCCCAAATGGCACAAGATTTCAGCAGCGATGAAACCGCGTGGCAGAAAGCTGCAAAAGCGATTATGACCACCGACACTAAACAAAAATTAATCAAAAAAACCTGCAAAATTCTTGGCGAAGAAATTGAAATAATCGGCTTCGCCAAAGGCTCGGGAATGATTGCGCCAAACATGGCAACAATGCTTGGTTATGTTTTTACCAACGCAAATTTGGATGCAAAAATTCTGCAAAATTTGCTTGGAAAAATTACTGAAAAAACATTTAACTCAATCACTGTTGACTCAGACACCTCAACGAACGACACGGTTTTACTTTTTGCAACAAACACCGCAAAACACGAAAAAATTTCTGATGAAAAAAGCGCCGCTTTACAAGAATTTGAAAGCGCTTTAAGCGAGATCTGCCTTGGCTTGGCGAAGATGATTGTTGTTGATGGCGAAGGTGCAAAAAAATTAATCGAAGTTCAAATCACTGGCGCACAGAACTATAAACAAGCAAAAACAGCGGCATTTTCTGTGGCAAATTCTCCACTGGTTAAAACCGCAATTGCCGGCTGCGATCCCAACTGGGGCCGTGTTGTAATGGCAATTGGCAAATCTTGTCCAGAGACTTCGCCAGAAAAAATTACCATAAAATTTGGTGAATTTTTGGTGGCTCAAGATGGAGCAAAAGTTGCAAGCTACGTTGAAAAAACCGTGCACGAATATCTAAAAAATTCGGAAGTAAAAATTTCTATCGATCTTGGAATTGGCTCTGAAGCCGCGCTGGTGTGGACTTGCGACTTGAATGAAGAATACATCAAAATTAATAAAGATTACCGCACATAAAAAAAATGCTCAAAATTTCTGCTCAACTCAAATTCGAAACGTCGCGCAAGAAACTCTCGCAAGCCTTGAAAAACCTGGATGCAACCCTGCAAGAAAAATTAAAAGAAACGGCAAATCAAAATTTACTGGCCACAAATTCGCGCGGATTTAGCGACGAAAAAGTAAAAATCGCCGAGCAAGAAACGACAATTTTTAATCTAACAAAAGAGCTGGAGCGCCTACAGGAAAGCCTGCTTAACGCTGATAAAGAAATTGATTTCAACAAAGAAAAAAATCGTGCGCTGAAAAAAAAGCTCGATGAATTTTTAGCCAATCAAGCAAAAATCGTTGCCTCTGTTGAAACAGATATAGCAAGGCTTGAGCGCTTAATTGAAGGAGAATAAAATGGCCAATGTCGAAGTTTTAATTGGCAAAATTCTTTACAAAATTCCCTGCCGCGCCGAAGAAAAAGAGCATGTAAAACATCTCGCTAAAAAATTTAATCAGCGCTTAAACGACGTTTCTACTGAAATTAAAACAACAGACGAAGCCTTGCTGCTAGTGGCTGCAGCTTTGTCGATGGAAGACGAGTTAGAAATAAAAGAAGCAATCACACAACAAGAAGAACTTGGTGAACAACAAGTTTATGAAGCGCTTAGCGATAACATGGAAAACATCGCAGACTATATCGAAAAACTAACGAAAAAAATTCAGAATTATTAATGAGTGTGATCGCTGCAAAGTCAGAATTACGTAAGGCGCTGAGGGACAGAAGAGAAAGTTTAACTGCGGAAGAAATCCAAAAAAAATCGAAAGAAATCTGCGACAATTTTTTACAAAATTTATTACCAAAATTATTGGCGAAAAAATCTGACGGAATTTTTTCGCTTTATGTTGCAACTGGTGGAGAAGTAGATGTATCAAGCATCGCGAAGCATTTCAGAAAAAATAAAATTGCATTTTCTTATCCAAAAATCGTCGCAAAAAATCAGCCGCTAAAATTTATTTTGGCGCAAGATGCTCAGGCTCTAGTGCCAAGTCAGGTGATTAAAAAAGTTTTAGAACCAGTGTCTGGAAAAGAGATTGTGCCTGATTTTTTAATTTTACCGCTACTTGCTTTCGACGCCGACCTATCAAGGCTTGGCATGGGTGGAGGATTTTTTGATCGCACAATTTCTGCACTAAAAACGCAAAAATCTGAAATTATTACAACTGGGCTGGGATATGGATTTCAAAGGCTCCAAGACAAATTGCCAATTGAAAAGACCGATCAAAGGCTTGATTTCATTGTCACCGAAAAAAACGTATTTTTGCGGAGCTAACTGCGCCATAATTCGGGACCTCAAAAAAGTTAAAAAAAATTAGCAAATTAACAGTTGCTTTCAAATTTTCGACTTCTAGGTTGCGCCGCCAACTTGCCGTGGAACCAGGCCACAAGCCACTCCGAGGCATGTTTAGTTTTTCAAAATTATCAATATTAATGAGATTAAACAATGCACAAAACAGACTTAATCAAAGAAATCGCTAACCAAGCTGGTCTTTCACAAAAAGACGCTGCTGCTTCTTTGGAAGCTTTCTTGAAAGCGACTGGAAAAGCTCTTAAAAAAGGCGACACCGTTACCTTGATTGGCTTCGGTACTTTTAAAGTTGTTAAGACTGCTGCTAGAAAAGGCCGCAATCCACAAACTGGAAAAGAAATCAGCATCAAAGCTTCTAAAAGAGTGAAATTCACTGCTGGAAAAGCTTTGAAAGATTCTGTAAAATAGTTTCTTGCAAAACCCCTATACAGTTATGTGTAGGGGTTTTGTTTTGAAATTTTTTTGGAAGTTTTTGCAAAAGAACTTCCAAAAAAATTCCAAAAAATTTGTAGTTGCGCTGATATTTTTTTGCGTCGAATTTGTGTTCGCGGAAAAAAGCGATTGAAGATTTTTGGTAAATTTTGCGGGTGATTAGCTCAGTTGGTAGAGCATCTCCCTTACAAGGAGAGGGTCGGCAGTTCGAGCCTGTCATCACCCACCACGCTTCGCTCTTATGACCTGCAGATGGCACGCCAGTGTCAGTCGAGGTCCCAAAGCAAAAGATTATACGTTAGCATTTCAGTTTTCCCTTCCAAGGGGGTGTAGCTCAGTTGGTTAGAGCGCTTGCCTGTCACGCAAGAGGCCGCGGGTTCGAGTCCCGTCACTCCCGCCATTTCACTATCCGGCGCAGTCCGAAGATGTCCGATTAGCCCTTGAAAACAAAGGGTTTGTTAAAGTTAGTCCGCAATTCACGGGTAATTTTTTGGTTACAAAATTCCTTCAAAAAAATAATTACCCCCAAATCGCAATATCTCTTGCAAACATCGCGGCTAAAAGACCAAGCCACAAAAAACTCTACAAGCACGAAACATCTATGGTGAGTTGTATTTTGAGCAGCAAAAAGAAGCTATCGCGGAAGAAAGGATATGAAAGAAATTTACCAACTTAGAACTGAAGGCTGTCAAACATCTTTGATTGCAACACATCTTTAAAAAATGTCAGGAGCCACCACTACGCAAACCCAGCGTATTGTAGCCTATTCCCCGTGAAGGTGTTTTATTCGGTACAACTCCCGACAAAAATCAGTTTTATTTTCTGTTTTTTTATGGACAAGAACAACAAAGCAGCAGTCAGGCAAAAACCTGACTGCTGCAACAATGCGCCTTTTGGGTTAGGCAGTGGTGGACTATAGACAGCTAGTGTTTGACCAAGATCAGGTTTTCAAACATATGTAGGCTAAGCTTTGCTTTCTCGACTTGATTAGAAAGCTCAGTCCTTTGTACATCAGTTAAATCATCATAACTATTCAAAACGGCCTCTAGCCAATACTCTACTTCTTGAATCAAGTTCTTTGAATTAGAATATCTTTGATTAGATAACTCTGAGTTTTCGATTACAGGATGATTTACTTTTTGATTAAGCATTTTGTGGTGCGGTTTTGATTGTTTGATTTTTGTTCTGAGAAATAGAATTAACAATTCATTTAAACTGAAGAGTGATTTTTTACCAAATCAAAATTTGTATCATTTTGGGAAAAATGACGGAACACCGAAATCAAAACCGCAGACTTAAAACTTTTAAAAATTGATTTCGCTCAATGGCTAGACCCTTTAGAATACTTGCTGGACTGGCAAGAAGATTGATTCCCGGAAGAAGGCCTGCTGAATCTTTTGATAGCCTTTATCTTCCAACCGACCTTGGAAGCGTAAAGGAAGCCGTTGAAAGACATGCTCACGGACTAAGAGAAAACCGAGACATAAAAGGCTTTTTTACCTCAGATCATTCAACGATTGAAACATCTTACGCAGTTCTAAGAGGTGTAAGAAAAGCTGATAAACATGGCAAATTCGAGAGAGATCCAAAATTTTTTGAGGATAAAATATTCTCGCAACCAATCCACTCAACCGCAGAAGCGGGCTCAGTCAGAATTGTAATTTCTGATATCGGAGACTTTCCATCGCACAAAAGAAGCTTCGAAGAAAATAAACATCGCAACGTAATGCTTTGCGTTGGAGGGCCGGCAGCAGAAGATCAAACAGTTTTGGCAAGCCTAATCGAAGGAATAGCTTCAAGACTTGATGACGTTGTTTACATGACACGAGACTACAAAGAATCGAATGTAAATCACGCCGCAAAACAATCTCACGCCAGGCATGGCAACGCTTTGAATGCTGACAGAACTTTAACTGGGCACTCGCTGTTGCCGCTAATCCTAATGCGAAACTTAATTGGCGTTACACCCGAAGAGGCTCTCGACCCCGACTACAAAAAGATTGATGTCAAATTCACTATCGATCCCAAGAAGCTGCGAATTTATTTCGGCAACGAGTTGAATTACCTAAAACAAAAATTCCTGAAAGAAACAGGACACCTCACCGAGCATGATGTTAACAGGCTGGAATCGGTTTTCTCTCAAGAAATTCTAAATGTTTTCGAGCAAGAAAGCGGAATGGTTTTGAGCGGCGGAATCAAGCGAGCTTTGGAAGATAGCTCATCAATTCACGTTTCTTTCACCGCAAGAAATGCAAGAGAGGTAGAACACGAGAACGAAGAATTTAAAAGAGTCGGAATTTCTGCAGAAGAACTCAGTCCAGATGAAATCGATTTGGCATTTGGCGAGGAAGGAAAAAAACACATTCACAGCGCATGGAAATATCCAGGAGATAGCCATGTTAAATTTGATGCCCATCAGCAAAATAAAAGCTTCGCCACCTCAAAAGGAGCGCGCTGGGTTGAGGGAGAGCAAGTTGAAAGAATCTTCATAACCAAAGATGCGGAAGGAAAACCAAGATTTGCCGGCATTCTGACAAAAGGTGGTGAATACGTCTATGGCAGCATGATGCACGCAACCCTGGGCTACAAAGCGGAATATATTTTTGACCCAGATTCAGAAGTAAGAAAAATGGCTGCAGCGCCAAGAAAAGTTTTGAATAGCCTGGAAGATTTCTTTGGGCTACAACCACCGCTCAGCAGCGAAATCACAACTGCCACAGGTGTTTCAATAAACGCCGTTTTTAAAAAAAGTGATCGTATAAGAAAATTGATCGAAAGATTTGGATCAACTGGCGAAATTGCAGTCACCAACAGCCACTGGACAATGATCGCAGAAAACGAAGACCATCTTGTAATGAGAATAACCGGCGGCGGAAATACCGGATCAGAAGAATATAATCCCGCCTACTTCATCAACGTCATCGCCAATACCCGCAGAATTTTTGGCGCCGATCTAATTGGCGTTCTATCTACTTACGGATGCCCAAAAGCAGTGAACGCCAGAAATTCCACTGAATTTGCTAAACTTGCGGAAGGCCTAGTAGTGAGCTATGGCAAGGGCGGAACTGGAAATACAAAAAGACATGCCGAAGCAATAACCGCCCTCACCTTACTTGGTTTTGGACCAGAAGTTGTTGAGTATTTCAACCAGTTCCAAGGCAGGAAAGGAGCCGCGCTTGGAGAAGAGGCAGAGGCAATCCACAAGCACCTAGAAGATCTTAAATTTGTCCATGACAATACAAAAAGAACTGGCCGCAGAATGGGTTATGATGATTCAATGTCTTTTGCTGAAATGTGGGCAATAGGCCTAATCGTTGCCTGCTCTTCCTACGTATTACAAAGAGGAAAAGAGAAAAAAGATGGAGACAGAGTTATTGAAGTTGTTGACGATTCTTCCGACCCAAAAGAAACTGTATCCAGCCCAGCACTCGTTGGTCCTCTAGTAAAAACTCAATCACAACGCAAACCATAGATGAAAACTAAATACGATCTTAAGTGGCTCGAAACCTTCATCAAAGTAGCAAAACTTAAGAGTTTTGCAAAAACTTCTGAAGCGCTAGGCATATCAAAATCTCACGTCACAACAATCATTAACCAGCTTGAAAAAACGGTAAATATGAAGCTTCTTGCTCGCACGACGCGTGAAGTAAATTTAACAAATGAAGGTAGAGAGTTTTTTGAACGTTGTGAGGAGATAATGACAAAGGTCGATCACCTAAATGACTTTCTTGATGA
>JBIKKP010000013.1:0-37099 GCA_044360285.1 Rickettsiales bacterium | reverse complement strand
AATTCGCAAAGACATAGCAATGACTGGCGAGATTACACTCAGTGGGAAGGTTCTAGAAATTGGCGGTCTGAAAGAAAAATTGCTGGCAGCGCTACGCGGCAAAATCAAGACAGTGCTGATTCCACAAGCTAACAAAAAAGACCTTGAAGAAATGCCAAAAGAGGTTTTATCACAGCTGAAAATCAAAACCATCAGCCACATCGGCGAGGCATTGGAAGAGTGTTTATCTGCAAAAAAAGGCAAATAAATTCATGGCAAAACAAATCCACATTATTGCCGGACCAAATGGCGCAGGAAAAAGCTCTTGTGCACGAATTACTCTTTTGCCTGATTTTTTGAGCAGCCAAGAATTTGTAAACGCTGACGAAATTGCCAAAATGCTCTCTCCAGAAAATCCAGAAAAATCTGCTCTGGCTTCTGGGCGCTTGATGCTCAACAGATTAGAATTTTTACTGACAGAAAGAGCTGACTTTGCCCTTGAGACAACCCTTGCAACCAGAACTTACGTTAATTTCATCAAAAAAGCCCAAAATTGCGGCTATAAAGTAAATCTATTTTTTCTCAGCCTAGGAAGCTCCGAGCTAGCCCAGCAGAGGGTTCTTAATCGAGTAAGCAAAGGCGGACACTCAATTGAGCCAGAGATTATCAAGCGCCGCTTTCAAAGAGGTCTGGACAATTTGAAAGACTATTTAGAAATTGTTGACACCGCCTTGATCTATGAAGCAAGCGGGCTCGAGCTGATGGAAATTGCTAGAAAACACGAAAATAAACTCACCGTCATCAATCAAAATTTGTGGGAAAATTTATGCGCAGCGATGAAGTTTTAAAAAAAGCCGAAGAAGGCATTAAACAAAGCAATCAAATTCTGATTCGCGAATTAGTGCGCGATCTAGAGGAAAAAGGCATCTCTCCGGTAATTGCTGTTGATGGAGAGGTGAAAGAATTAAAGATAGCCCATGCAAGCGAAATAAAAGATTTTGAACGCGAATTAACACAATTCGGACTCAAAAAATCTGACTTTTGTTTACTTGAAGAAAATACCGCCAAGCTTACAAAACAAGGCTCCAACCCTATAATTGGAAACATAATTCTGATTCATAAAAAATCAGCAAAGCTCAAAAAATATGACAAATCTCACTGGGTCAGTGATTTTCACCGCGATTTGAAAGAAAATTTTTTCTGCTAAAAAACCAACGACAACCTATCTTGGCCAAATTCATAACGACTGAATTTGCGCAAAAAACTCATGCCAGCAAGCCCAGAAGTCATCTCGCTTTGACTTATTGCCGCTGGAATTTCATCAAAAAACATTTCGCCAATTTGAAAATTTTTTAGAATTATTGGCGCCGCCAAAACCACGCCGTTAGCGGTTTCATAGCGTTTTGTAAATTTCAGCCGCGCTAAATTTATTCCCAATTTCTTTGCCTGATTTGCACCAAGAACAACATCGCTTGCGCCCGTATCAACCATAAAAACAATTTCCTCGCCGCTGATTTTTGCATTAAAGTAGAAATGTCCGTCACTTGAGACTCTAAGCGTCAACCTGCCCTCTTCGTCTATTTGCGCTGCGCGTGGATTTAATTCTCCCAAAATTCGCGACTTAAAATCGGACAATTCAAAACGATAAGCGTAAAGACCAACTATCGCCAACCCTAGAGCCGACCAGATTGCCAGATATTTTGTAATTTTTGTAAAATTTAATTCACGCCGTGAAAGCAAGCCGGCCAGCAACATCGAAAGCACAACCAACAGATAAATTAAATTTTGCCAATCGCCGCTGCGTAGTTCCATCGCTTAAAGTTTTTTTAAAATTTCAAGAATTTGTGAATTTTCTTCATCGGTGCCAATCGTTGCCCGCAAAGTGTTTGGAAGGCCATAACTGCCCATTTCGCGAAAAATTATGCCATTTTCCAGCAGCAACTCGTTGGCTTTTTTGCCAGCATCAGCACTTAAAAAATCGAGCAAAATAAAATTGGCAATCGACGGGTGCGCCTTGATTTTAGAGCTTGCGCCAAGTTCTGCAAAAAAAATCTCCAACCATTTTTGATTATGTTTTTTTGAAGCATTCAAAAACTCATCATCTTGCAAAGCGGCTGCAGCAGCAACTTGCGCTGGTCCGCCAACATTAAATGGGCCGCGCACTTTATTAAGTGTTTCAGCAATTTCTGCGCAAGAATAAGACCAGCCAATGCGAAGCGACGCCAGTCCATAAATTTTAGAAAAAGTGCGCGTCATCACCACGTTGGGAAAACGATTCACAAACTCGATGCCGCCAGGATAGTCAAGGGCCTGCGCGAATTCTTCATAAGCGCAATCAAGCACAACTAAGATATTTTTTGGAACGGCGTTAAGAAATTTCTCAAGCTCGGCGCGCGTCAAATAAGAGCCGGTTGGATTATTTGGATTGGCCAAAAAAATCATTTTTGTTTTTGGCGTAATCGCGGAAATGAGAGAATCGATATCAGCTTTAAGATTTTTTTCAGGCGCTTTTATTGCTACGGCCCCAACCTTCTGAGCTGAGATTGGATACATCAAAAATCCATGCGCACTGTAAATTATTTCATCACCAACCGAGGCAAAAGACATTGTCAGCAACGCAATTAATTCGTCAGAACCAGCGCCACAAACAATACGATTTGCATCAATTTTATATTTTGCCGCCAAGCCTTCGCGAAGCATAGTGCAAGAGCCGTCGGCGTAGCGAAACAATTCGCCAGAATGAGATTTATAGGCCTCAAGCGCCATAGGGCTTGCGCCCAGAGCGTTTTCATTTGAGGAAAGCTTGATTGCTTTTCTGCCGCCAATTTTAGCTTTTCCAGGAACGTAATTTTCGATTTGAGCTATGTAAGAGTTGGCTTGAACCTTCATTTTCTTGAGATTTTTAGACGTTTTTTACGGACGCCATTTTGTGAAATTTTCGAGTAATTTTAAACCAGCGGCAGCGCTTTTTTCTGGGTGAAATTGCACGCCAAAAATATTTTCTTTAGCAATTATTGCCGAAATTTCTTCGCCATAAATTGCCTTTCCAAGCACATTATTGGCGTTTTGACAGACAAAGCGATACGAGTTAGCGAAATAAAAATGTTCGCCGTCTTTGATTTGATTTAGCATTGGATGAGAGCTTTCCGCCTTTAAATAGACCTCGTTCCAGCCCATATGCGGAACTTTCAGATTTTGCACAGAAATTTTTTCAACGCGTCCATCAATAAAGCCCAAACCCTGATGCTGACCATCTTCAAAGCCAATTGAGGCCATAACTTGCATGCCGGCGCAAATGCCAAAAAACGGTTTTTTTTCTTTTAAAATTTGGCGGCGCAATTCAGGCAAAAGGCCTTCGATTGCCTTAAGTCCATTCATGGTTTCACCAAAAGCGCTAACGCCAGGAAGAATTAAATGCGTCGATGATTTTAAATCACTTACTTGGCTTGAGACTGCGATTTCAGAACTTCCAACAACTTGCTGCAAAGCGTTTAATACCGAAGCGATATTGCCGGCGCCATAATCAATTACGGTGATTTTCATAAGTGGCGCAACTTGAGTGGAAGCAGCTTTTGCAAGGCGCGCGAAAAATTTGAACAACGCGGCTCAAGCAAAATTTCATGATCAAAATCAAGCTTTGCGTCACAAAAAAACTGCAATTTTGCCTCTTCTTCATTTTTGCCAAAAGTCATACGAACAAGCTCATAGCCTCTTTTTGTCAGATGTTGGCCCAACCAAAACTCAGCATTAAAACCAACAACGATAGCCAACATCAGTTGCAGCATCGCCGCGCTAAAACCATTAAAGATTTTTTCACCCAAGCCAAAAACCAAATTAACAGCAAGTAATGCAAAAAATTCCTTGCTCATACGGTGATAAAGAAACCACAAGCCAGTGAAAATAAAGGCGCGCCAAGCAAATCCATCTTTAACAAAAATGGCGTCGATAATTTTTCCGTCGGAATTTTTTTTGGCGAAAACGCTGTAAGAGTTCATTTTGTAGTAAGAAAAAAGGCGGGAAACTTTCGCTTCCCGCCTTCGTTTGGGCCTTGATTTTAGGCGCTTAGAGCCTGCTTGACCCTTTCTACAATTTTACCGAAAGTTTCCGGCTCTCTTGCAGCAAGATCAGAAAGAACTTTGCGATCCAGATCAATTTTGGCAGCTTTCAAGCCACTGATGAATTTGGAATAGACCAAACCGTGTTCGCGAGTTGCAGCGTTGATACGCTGAATCCACAAAGCGCGGAAGTCTCTTTTTTTAGTACGACGATCGCGATACGCATAACGTAACGCTTTTTCAACTTTCTCGATTGCAACGCGGAAGCAATTTTTTGCACGACCGCGATAGCCTTTAGCGAGTTTTAAGATTTTTTTATGTCTGGCTTTCTTAGTGACGCCTCTTTTTACACGACTCATTTTTTTCTCCTAATTAGCGGTTATACGGCATTTTGTGCTTCAGAATGCTTGCTGAATGGCCTTCAGAAAGCTCGGCGCTTTTGCGCAAGTTTCTGATTCTGGTTTGGGATTTTTTGCCCAAATTGTGCCTTTTTCCAGCTTGTTTGTGAAGTACTTTACCAGTGCCGCTAACCTTGAATCGCTTCTTGGCGCCACTGTTTGTTTTCATTTTTGGCATAGTTTTACGTATTGCAGAAACATAGGTGGATTTTTGACAAATCACTTTTTGAACCTGTGAATCAATTTTTTTTCCCTTCAAAACCTTACGGCTCTAGGGAAAGGCCCTCCTTCGCTAAAGCTTCGAAGGGCTGGTGGGATTGGTAGGGATCGAACCTACGACCAAGACGTTATGAGCATCCTGCTCTAACCGCTGAGCTACAATCCCTTAATTAAGATAAGCAGATGCAGCTCACGCGCGCTACCCGCCCCAAGCAAAAGGGCGGCGCAACCTAGGAGCGACTTGAGTTTTTGCAAGAAATTTTACGCGACTGATTTTTTAGCGACTCCAACCAAAGCTGGGCGAATCAAACGCTTGGAAATTGCATAACCCGACTGAATCACCGAAACCACCGAGCCCTCTTGCGCTTCCGACTCAATTTGTGCAACCGCTTCATGGAAATTGTGATCAAATTTTTCACCCAAAGGATAAATTCTTTCGATTTGATTTTTTTCCAAAACCTTCAGCAATTCTCTTTCTGTCATCACAATTGCATCGGCATATTGCTTGATTGCCGGGTTTTTTTCGATTTCTTCTTTTGGAGCGTTGGCGCTGGCCAAAAGAAAATTTTCGACCACAACAACCAAATCGCTGGCAAAGTTTGATAAGGCAAATTTCGCTGTTTTTTCAACTTCGTCGCGCGCCCTTCTGCGCACGTTATCAAGCTCGGCTAGGCAGCGCAAAAGCTTGTCATTTAGATCGGAATTTTTTGCTTCAAGTTCAGCAATTTTTTCTTCCGATTCAATTTTTTGTGGCTCTGAATTTTCAGTTGCTTGAGCTTGATTTTCCTGGTCTTGCGACATTTTTCTCCTGATTAAAGTTTTTAAAAAAACGGCTAGCAAACTATGAAAAGGAAACGCCAGTTTCAAGGTTGCTTTCAAATTTTTGCTTCATAGCTTGCCGCGCTCTTTTCTTACCCAAAATTTCACACGAAATGTCCGATAAAATTTTTGACCAAGCAAGCTACTTGGTGCCAATGGTTATTGAGCAAACCGCTAAGGGTGAGCGCTCTTTTGACATCTATTCGCGCCTCTTAAAAGAACGCATCATTTTTCTTTCTGGGCCAGTTAATGATCAAGTTTCGTCATTAATTGTTGCGCAGCTTTTGTTCTTGGAATCAGAAGATCCAAAAAAAGATATTTATTTCTACATCAATTCACCGGGCGGCGTTGTCACATCTGGTTTGGCAATGTATGACACTATGCAATACATTCGCTGCGACGTTGCAACTTTATGCATTGGACAAGCTGCTTCAATGGGTTCGTTGCTGCTTGCAGCCGGAGCTCCAGGAAAAAGATTTTGTCTGCCAAACTCGCGAATCATGATCCACCAACCTTCTGGCGGCTATCATGGTCAAGCAACTGACATTGAAATTCATGCGCAAGAAACGTTGAGTTTGAAAAAAAGATTGAACGAAATTTACGCCAAACACACCGGCCAAAAGCTTGCGGTGATTGAAAAAGCGATGGAACGCGATAACTTCATGTCGCCAGAAAAAGCGAAAGAATTTGGCATCATCGACGAGGTGATCAACAGACGTCCAGACAAAGAAAATAAAGAATAAAATGGTTAAGAAAAACGATAGCGAAAAAGAAAAAGACCTGTGCTGCTCATTTTGCGGCAAGAGCCAACATGAAGTAAAAAAACTCATCGCCGGCCCAACCGCAATGATTTGCAACGAATGTATCGGCATCAGCATGGACATTTTGCGCGAAGAGCAAAAGAAGTCGCCGCTAAACAAAAACGATGGCAGCAAACCAACGCCAAAAGAAATCCTCAAAATTTTGGATGAATATGTTGTTGGCCAAGAATATGCCAAAAAAGTTTTAGCGGTTGCGGTTTACAACCACTATAAACGCATCGATTCTGGCAATTCTTCAGCAGCTGACGGCGTTGAATTAAGCAAATCCAACATCTTGATGATTGGACCAACCGGTTGCGGCAAAACCTTACTTGCGCAAACTTTGGCGCGCATTCTTGATGTTCCTTTCACCATGGCTGACGCAACTTCGCTTACTGAAGCGGGTTATGTTGGTGATGATGTAGAAAATATCATCGCACGCTTGCTGCAAGCTGCTAATTACGATATCGAAAAAACTCAGCGCGGAATTGTTTACATCGACGAAATCGACAAAATCGCTCGTAAGTCTGAAGACAATGCCCGCCGCGATATTTCTGGCGAAGGTGTTCAGCAAGGTTTGTTAAAAATTATTGAAGGAACAGTTGCTTCCGTTCCAACGCAGCCGGGCCGCAAGACTATGCAGCAAGAATATGTGCAAGTTGACACACGCAACATTTTGTTCATTTGTGCTGGTGCATTTTCTGGTTTGGAAAAAATTATCATCGCACGCGGCAGTGGCTCAACCATGGGCTTTGGCGCCGATGTCAGATCAAAAGAAGACGCTTCAAAAAAAGATATTTTTAACAAAGTTGAGCCTGACGATTTGATCAAATTCGGCCTTATTCCAGAAATTGTTGGAAGGTTGCCAATCGTTGCGCCACTTGAGGGCTTAACCGAAGAAGATTTGATTAGAATTTTGTCTGAACCAAAAAATTCTATCGCTAAACAATATCAAAAGTTACTTGGTTTGGATAAGGTTGAACTTGAATTCGAACCAGAAGCTTTGCGAGAAATTTCTAAGAAAGCAATTGAGCGCAAAACAGGCGCCAGAGGACTTCGCGCTATTACCGAAAATATTTTGCTTGAGACGATGTTTGAAATTCCGTCACAAAAAAATATCAAATCGGTAAAAATAACCAAAGATGCCGTTCTTAAAGAGAGTGGTTTAGAAACCACTTACCTCAGCCCAAAAGAGATTGAGGAAAGAGCAGGTAAAAAGATGGTCGCTTTGGGCGTTTCACAAAAAGAAAAGCGCGTTTAAAATCCTCTTCTCACATTCTTCATCCTTGACGCGCAGCGTCGAGGATCTTGTGAGTTTATCTGCGATGAACAAAACAAGATTCTCGAAGCCTGCGGCTTCAAGAATGACGGACTTTACAATATCTTCAGCTCCAGCGCGTGTAATCCTTGCTCAAGCTCACTTTTCAGCAGTTGATTGATTTTTCGATGCGCTTGCAAACGCCCTAATTTCAGAAGCTGTGACGATTTTATTTCGATAGCAAAATGCGTTTCTCCACTTCCGTTATCTCCAGCATGACCAGCATGAAGATTTGAGTTATTTTTTACGCGCAAAAATTCTGGGTTAAGACTTTCCTCTAGAAGTTTTTTTATCCGTTCTTCCCTGTTCAAAATTCTGTTAATAAATTGTTAAAAAAGCGGTAGTTTTGCACAAAAATTCTTGGACGAAAAAACTTATCAAATCTTTCCACAATTTATTAACAGTTTTTTACGCTGTTGATAAGTTTTTTGTTAAAATTCTTATCTGTTAAAAACTAAGACTAAGCCTTTAAAATCAAGGCTTTGATTGTTAATAAAACTGTTAATAAAAATTAATAAAATAATCCACAGCACTAATAAAATCATCGAAAAAAAATGAAAAAATTAATTAATGTTTTGACTAAAAAAGAGATCCAAAAAAATCCTCCAATTTGGGTAATGAGACAAGCAGGAAGATATTTACCAGAATACCGAGAACTCAGAGCAAATGCGAAGAATTTTTTAGAATTTTGTTATTCTCCAAAGCAGGCAAGTGAAGTTACTCTTCAACCAATTAAACGTTTTGATTTCGACGCAGCGATAATTTTTTCAGACATTTTAGTGATTCCAGACGCACTTGGAGTGAAAGTAGAATTTGTGAAAAATGAAGGACCAAAACTTGGAGAATTTGATTTAAAAAATCTCAAAATAACAAATATAAAAAATCATTTATCACCAGTTTTTGAAGCGTTAGAGCTTACAAAATCAAAGCTTTCCAAAGATAAAGCCTTGATTGGTTTTTGCGGTGCACCTTGGACTGTTGCTTGTTATATGATTGAAGGCGGTGGTTCGAAAAACTTCGAAAAAACTCGTGAATTAGCGCTTAGAGACGAAGCTTTTTTTGGCGAGTTAATTGAAATTTTAACACAAAGTTCAATCGAATATCTATCGCTTCAAATCAATGCTGGAGCTGATCTAGTGAAAATTTTTGATTCCTGGGCAGGAATTTTGCCGCCAACTGAATTACAAAAATGGGTAATAAATCCAGCGAAGAAAATCGTTACAGAGTTAAAGAAGCTTCATCCAGAAATTCCGGTGATTTGTTTTCCACGTGGAATTGGAATTAGTTATGAGCAATTTGCGAAAATCGTTGAGCCTCAAGGATTAGCGCTAGATCAAACTGTTAATAAAGTTTGGGCAAAAAAAGTTTTGCAGCAAGAATGTAGACAGGTTGTGCAAGGAAATTTGGATAATTTTTTACTTGCTTTTGGCTCAAAAGATCAGATCAAAAAAGAGGTTTTGGATGTTCTAGAAACCTTTAGCGACGCGCCATACATCTTCAATTTAGGTCACGGAATTTTACCTCAAACACCAATCGAAAATGTTGAGTTGATGGTTAAGTTGGTGAAGGGAAGTTTTTAAGATCTTTTTCGAAACCTTTTTTTGAAAAATTTGTAATTTTTAATGTCCTCACCGTCGCGAAAAATGTGAATGGTTTTTATCGCGAGGATTATTCCGCCTAAAATGATTAATAGGACGTTTTTTAGAATTATTGGATAGTTGCTGATCATCAGTCCAAAAATCAGCCAGAAAATCACACCAATTAGCGATAAAAGGTACATCCAGAAGGAGATGGCCTTGGTGTCTTTGGTTTTGATGGTTTTTATAGCCTGTGGGACATAGCCCAGGGTAGTAAAAAATGCAGCGATATAGGCGACGGTGTCAGGATTGATTTGCATTAGCGGGAGCGGGGTTTTGAAGGGGTTATTGTTTCTTCTGGTTCAAAAAGTCGCCATTGTTCTTCCTCATCCTCTTTCTTTGAAAAGACAGTTGCGGATTCGAAGAAAAATTTTGGTAGGGCTAGATTTAAACCAAACTCTCTCTAAATGGATAGACTAAGTGCGGCGGAGGTCGCTCTTCTCATTTTGTTTTAGGTTGTTTTCGAGTAGTGTTATAAAATCCTTCAACAACCCCCGAGCTACTTTGCCTTTTTTTAGCAAAATTCCGTAAGTCATTTCAGGAAAATAATTAGTTAAAACCCGTCCAACTAAATCGCCATTTTCTTCACCTTCAAGAACGATATTGGAAATTATGGCCACGCCAATATCAGCCTTAACAAATTTTTTTAAAATTTCCCAATCTGACATTTCAAATTCGATATTGGTCTTAAGTCCGTGTGCTCGAATTACTTCTTCAAAAGCAGGAAGTGTAATCAAATGTGGATCGATTCGAACTAGCTCAAACTTTGCCACATCTTCCAAAGTTATAGTTTTTTTCTTGGCTAAAACATGATCTTTTCGCACCAATAAAATCGGCTGATATTTTGCAATTGGAATAAACTCTAAATCCTGAGGAACTTCACCGCGATTCATCGAATAGATGAATAAGTCGATCTCATCATTCAAAAGCCGCTTAATGCATTCTGCCTTAGAAAGATTGCGAATCTTAAAAAGTATGTTTGGGTTTTTCTCTTTAAAAATCTTTAGGAATTTTGGCAAAACATAAGAAATAACCGCGTGGTTGCTAGCTATATCGACTATGTTTGATTTCTTCTTTTTGGTAAAGTTGATGAAATTTTCAAACAGTTCGTCGATTCCATGAATGTAATGAGCAGCCTCTAGATATAGGTCTTTAGCGGCTTCTGATAGTTCTAATTTTTTATTTTCTCTCCTAAAAAGCTTGATGCCAAGATCGCGTTCCAATGACTGAATCTGTAAAGTAACAGCAGATTGAGTAAGTCTCATAATCCTTGCAGCGCCAGAGATGCTGCCGGATTGGACGGTGTAATAAAATCCGCGTAATTGTTGAATGCGGTTTCGTTTGTAGTGAAATTGTTTCGTCAGCATATGAGTTATTTTTATACCAATTAAACTACTTCTAATTTGCCTTCTGAAACTCGATCAATTTTTTTACCTGCGATCGTTTGAGAAATTTTCAAATGAATCATTTTGCATGAGGTGTAGAGGTTATCTTAGCCCAATCATGCTGATGTAATTAGAACCACTGCTGCAAACCCGGGGCAATCAAGAGGACGCTCTTGATTGCTAGTGTAAAGTTATAAAAAAGTTTTAGGTAGAATTTTATAAAGGTTTTCTACCTCAAACTTCCCTACAGATTTTATTTAGATTTAGATCTTCCCTTCCAAAACTTTCACCGCCTCACCGCCAATTCGGATGTTTTTTATTTCTTTCCCTATTTTATCAAAAGCCGCGTAAATTCTGGCTTCGCACCCTATTTCTTTTCCTTGTGAAACTCTGTAAGTGGATTTTTTCATCAACTCCGTCTGCCTCAAAAAATACTGCAGCTGAACTTCCACAGAACTTTTCCGCTGAAAAACGTCAATATAACAAAATTCCAACCGCATTATTTTTGCTCTAGCTGCGAAATCAGCGCCTGAATTTTATCTAAATCATCAAATTTGATGGTGATTTTGCCGCTATTTTTGAGTGAATTATAGTGAATTTTTGCCTCCATTTCAACTAAGCCAGAAAGCCTTTTTTCTAGGTCGACGAGATATTCACTATTGATGAATTTTATTTTTGTTTCGCTGCGCAATAAAACCGGAGTGTTTCTTGATTTTGCAACTTTTTCTTCGCGTGCAAGATCCTCTGCATCGCGCACATTCAGCTGATCATTGATAATTTTTTGCGCCAGTGCTTCCGGATCATCAGAATTTATGATTGCGCGCGCATGGCCCATCGAAATCAATTTTTGATCAAGAAAGGTTTGTACTGATTCTGGCAAGGTAAGTAAGCGCAGAAGGTTGGTAATATGGCTGCGACTTTTGCCAACTTTTTTAGCGATTTGTTCTTGAGTGTAAGAAAAATCATCGCCGAGTTGTTTATAACCATTTGCCTCTTCCATCAAAGACAAATCTTCGCGCTGAATATTTTCAATTAGCGCAATTTCCAGAGCTTCGTGATTATTAATTTTTTTGACAATTGCCGGAATTTCAGTTGCGCCAAGAATTTGCGAAGCACGAAATCTGCGCTCGCCGGCGATGATTTCATACTGATCTTGGTCGCGAATTTTGCGCAAAATTATTGGTTGAATCACGCCGTTTTCTCGAATCGAGTCAGCCAATTCTTCTAACTCAGCTTGATTGAAATTTTTACGCGGCTGATAGATGCCAGCGATGATTTTACTTAACTCAATTTGCTCAATAGAGTTTTGCGAGTAATTGCCAGAAGGCTTGATTTTGCTTTCTCCAAGCAGGGCTGACAAACCGCGTCCAAGCTTTTTTTCCTGATGAATTTGCTCTTTCATAATTTTCTAATTTTGTTCTTTTTCTAAAATTTCTTGCGCCAGTTGAATGTAAGATACTGAGCCAGCGCATCTTGAGTCGTAAACTATGCCGGGAAGCCCGTGAGAAGGCGCTTCTGAAAGTTTAACGTTTCTTGGTACCACATTTTCAAAAACTTTGTCTTTAAGAAAATCGCGCACGTCTTTTTCGACTTGTTCAGTTAATTTATTTCTGCGGTCATGCATGGTGAGGATGATTCCGCCAATAGTTAAAGTTGGATTCAGGTTTTGTTTTACTAAATCAAGTGTGGTTAGCAAATGGCTTAAACCTTCCAACGAAAAAAATTCACATTGCATTGGAATTAGCACAGAATCTGAAGCGGTTAGCGCATTGATTGTGAGCATTCCAAGTGAAGGCGGGCAGTCAATTAAGATGTAATCAAATTCGCTGATTAATTCTTTTAGAGCTAAACGAAGCAGGAATTCACGATTTTTTACGTCAGCTAACTCAATTTCGCAGGCAGAAAGATCAACTGTTGCGGTGATGATTTTTAAATTGGGAATTTTTGTTGGAAGTAGAGCGCTATTTATCGAGCATTCATCTATGAGAATTTCATAAATTGTTTTCTGTCTTTGATCGGCTCCGACACCAAAACCCGTGCTAGCATTTCCCTGGGGATCAATATCGATCAAAAGCACACTTTTTTTTGCTGCAGCGAAAGCTGTAGCTAAGTTTACGGCTGTAGTTGTTTTGCCAACGCCGCCTTTTTGGTTGACGATTGAAAAAACTTTTGCTCTTTTTTGAGTTTGGGACATGCTTTTATGGAATTTATTAGACTTCTCAAGGCTTAGAAGAGGCTTTTTTTCTGTCAAATAAATTGTTTCACGTGGAACATAGATTTTTGTGAAAAGCGGGAATGTGAGTTGGTGCAGCTACCTTTTTCTTTGGAAAAAATCCTGAAGTATTTTTACAGATTCTTTTTGCGATATTTCAGAGTAAACTTCGGGCACATGAAAACAGGAGGCGCTTTGGAAAAATCTCACGCCATTTTCAACGGCGCCAAATTTTTCATCGGCGGCAGCATAATAAACACGGCGAATTCTTGCCAGAGAAATTGCCGCGGCGCACATTGCGCAAGGTTCAAGAGTGACGTAGATGTCACAACTATCAAGCCTTGACGAGTTTCTTGCCAGGGCTGCTTGACGCAAAGCGACTATTTCGGCATGAGCGCTGGGATCTTTATTTGTCAGATTAGAGTTGTGAGCTCGGGCAATGATCTTGTCATTTTCCACAATTATTGCGCCAATTGGAACCTCGTTTTGGTCAAAAGCTTTTTGCGCTTCTTTTAGCGCCTCGCTCATGAAATCGTTTTTTTTCATAATGGCGAGACTCTGGTGAAAATTTTTAAGAAATTTTTAGATGTTTCACGTGAAACATCTTCTGGAGTCAGGTTTTTTATTTTAGCAATAAATTCAACAACATGTTTTGTATAAGCGGGCTGATTAATTTTACCGCGATATGGAATTGGTGCTAAATATGGCGAGTCTGTTTCAACCAAAATTCGATCAAGCGGCAGAAATTTTACTATTTCTTGCAGCTCAAGCGCATTCTTGAAGGTGACTATGCCAGAAATTGAGATGAAGATCCCCAAATCAAGCGCTTTTTTGGCCAATTCTTTAGAGCTAGAAAAGCAATGAAGTAAAGCTGGGAAGTAAGAGTTTTTTTGTTCAGATTGCAGAATTTGCATCATATCTTCATCGGCATCGCGACTGTGAATAATCACCGGAAGTTTATTTTCTTGAGAAGCTACAATATGTTCAAAAAAGCTGCTTTTTTGCAGCTCAATTGCCGATTTGTCATGATAATAATCAAGGCCGGTTTCGCCGATTCCAATAATTTTTTTATGCTTCTGGCATAATTCCAAAATATCAGCAGACTTTACTTTTGGTTGCTCCAAAACATTGCAAGGATGAACGCCAATCGAAGCGTAAATTGTCTCATTTAGCTTGGTGTAGTTAAGAATTTTATCGATTTCGGTGATTCTGGTGCAGATCGTTTGCAGAATACGAACATTATTTTCTGCGCAATTTTGTAGAATCTCTGCCAGTTTGACGCCTTTTTCTTCAATCAAATCTAGGTGGCAATGGCTGTCGATGATGTAATTATCGTTCATTTCGTAATTTAGTCGAAGAGATGTCGAGATTTTTAGTGAAAAAAATGCGCGGACTTTTGTTTTTTAAAAAATTCCAAGCGCGGGTCTTGGTTGCTTTTTTTAGAGAATCTTCTCGTGAAAAAACTGCTAATTGCGCGAGTTGAGGAATTTTTTTAAAATTCCCCCAGCGATGAAAATTCTCTAAATTATCGGCGCCCATTATCCAAAAAAACTCAATTGACGGATATTTTTTGCGCAAATTTTGCAATAGCCGAAAAGTGTAAATTTCTTTAGTTGCAAGAAGCCTAATTTTAAAATTTTTGCCAAGAATTTTTTGACAGCTCTGCAGGCGATTCTCGTAATTTTCCGTGTGAGATTTTTTAAGTGGATTTTGCGGAGTTGGGATCCACCAAATTTGCGCAAGCTGCAGTTTTTTTAGAGCCAGTTCGCTGATGTGAATATGTCCTTGATGTGGCGGATTAAAGCTTCCGCCAAGAATTCCAACTCTCAATTATCCCAAGATTATGGCGGTTAAAATCAATGCGCCGACCCAAAAGTTAAACTTAAAAACCTCTAGGCATTTTTTGGCGTTTTTAAAATCGCATTTACTGATTTTGTGAGAAAGAAGAATTGCGGCAAAGGCCTCGACGGTAAAAAATTCTATGCCGAATTTCGCGTAAATTCCAAGAAAAGTTAAGCTGATAAAGAGTGTCCAAACCAAAAAATGGAGAAATTTTTTTGGGTTTTTTTGAAACCTTATTGCGCTAGATTTTACCCCAATTGCCAGGTCATCTTCGATATCCTGAAAAGCATAAATTGTGTCATAAATCATTGTCCAAATCACTAAGCAAAAATATAAAATCAGCGCCTCATTGGTGATAGTTTCAATAATAGCTAAGCTTGTCATGATGACGCCAAAATTGAAAGTAAGGCCAAGAAAGGCTTGTGGATAGTGAATCAAGCGTTTCATCAGTGGATATAAAACCACCAAAGCAAGGCCAACAAAGCCAGCAACAATAGTCTGCGAGTTAAACTGCAGTAAAATCTCTAGCGCGGCAAAGAGAAGTACGCAAAGCAAAAGAAGAGCTAGCTCAAAGGGAAGAACTTTATTTGCCAGTGGACGATTTTTTGTGCGACTGACTTTTTGATCAAACTTGCAATCGAGCATATCGTTGATAATGCAGCCGGCGCTGCGCATAAAGAAAGACCCAGCAAGAAATAGCAGCAAAAAGCGTAGAACCTCAAAAATTTCGGGATTTGGAACTTTTTTTAGCGCCAAGAAAATTCCGCAGGCGCAAGGTAAAAAGAGTAAAAAAATTCCAGTTGGCTGATGTAGGCGAATTAGTTTGAGCAAATTTTCCAGTAATTTTTTAGACGAGTTTTTCATCGGATTTTTAAGCAGATTTTTGGTTTGATTTTTGTAAGTTCGTTTCTAGCTTGCGCCGCCCTTTCTAGAGTGTGGCCTAATTACAAATCAACATAGCTTTTCATGCACAAATTATTGATCGCAAATCGTGGCGAGATCGCTTGCCGCATCATAAAAACTTGTCGCAAAATGGGCATCAGAACCGTCGCGGTTTATTCCGATGCCGATACAAATTCTCTTTTTGTGCAAATGGCTGATGAGGCTGTAAATATCGGCCATTCGCCATCTTCGCAAAGCTATCTCAATGTTGATAAAATCCTTGCCGCTGTAAAGAAAACCGGCGCAACCATGGTTCATCCTGGTTATGGTTTTTTGTCAGAAAATCGTAATTTTGCCAATGCGCTTGAAAAAGCCGGCGTGATCTTTGTTGGTCCTTCGACTTATTCAATTGAGATGATGGGTGATAAAATCGAGTCAAAGAAGTTAGCAATTGAAGCTGGAGTCAGCACGGTTCCAGGGCACATGGGCGTGATCAAAGACGACAAAGAAGCAACTATAATCGCTGAGCAAATCGGCTTTCCAGTTATGGTAAAAGCTTCTGCTGGGGGCGGTGGAAAAGGCATGAGAATTGTTTGGAAAAAAGAAGAGATGGTTGAAGCCTTCCTTTCTGCTTCCAACGAAGCACGCAACAGCTTTGCCGATGACCGTGTTTTTGTTGAAAAATTTATCGAAAATCCTCGTCACATCGAAATTCAGGTTTTGGCCGATAAGCAAGGCAACACCGTTTGCTTGGGCGAGCGCGAATGCTCGATTCAGCGTAATAATCAAAAAGTAATTGAAGAAGCGCCAAGCCCGTTTTTGGACGAAAAAACGCGCGCTAAAATGTATGAGCAATCGAAAGCGCTTGCGGCGAAAGTGAAATACTATTCTGCCGGCACCATCGAATATATCATGGACAAGAACAAGAATTTTTACTTCTTGGAAATGAATACGCGTCTACAGGTTGAACACCCGGTGACCGAACTCATCACCGGCTTAGATTTGGTTGAGTTGATGATAAAAGTTGCGCTTGGTGAAAAATTACCTTTCAAGCAAGAGGACATAAAATTGAACGGTTGGGCAATGGAGTCGCGAATCTATGCCGAAGACCCGTCGCGCGGCTTCTTGCCTTCTTCGGGGCGTATCAATCTTTATCTCGAGCCAGAAAGAAGCAAAAATGTACGTATCGACACCGGTGTTTATGAAGGTGGCGAAGTTAGTATGTTTTACGATGCAATGATTGCCAAACTTTGCTCTTATGGCAAAGACCGCAAAGAGGCAATTGAGCATATGCGTCATGCGCTTGAGAGTTATGTAATTGGCGGTGTCTCGCACAATATCAGCTTCATTGAAACGATCATGAAAAATGAGCGTTTTATTTCGGGAAATCTTTCTACCTCTTTCATCAAAGAAGAGTTTCCAGCGGGTTTTTCGGGCAGCGAATTAACCTCGCAAATCGAGGAAGTTTTGATTGCGGCATCGATGCAAGTTTTCCTTAAAAACTATGAGCGAAACGGCCATATGACTGGTCAGCTGCGTAATCGCGAAAAGCAAGTTTCGGAGCGTTGGGTGGTGATGATTGACGACAAATCTTACCTGGTGAACATTTTAGAGCGCGGCGATGGATTCCTTAAACTTGAATGCGATCGCAAAGAAATTGAGCTTACGACTTCTTGGAACAATGGCGAGAAGCTTTTCCGCGGTGTAGTTAATGGAAAAAGCATCGGTGTTCGTATTCGCGAAAATAACAATACCGGCAGCTATTTGCTGCAATATTCTGGCTTTGACGCCTTCGTGAACGTCTACTCTCCGCGTATTGCCGAGCTTTCGAAATTTATGCCAAAAATTCAGAAGAATGCTAAGCCGGTTAATCTTACCTCACCAATTACTGGTAAAATTATCCGCTTTAAAGTTGCCGAGGGCGAAGAAGTAAAAGCTGGCCAAGAGCTTGTGATTATTGAGGCGATGAAGATGGAAAACTCAATTCGTACCGATCACGACATCAAAATTGGCAAGATCAAATTCAAAGAAGGCGAACCGGTTGGGATTGGTCAAGTCGTTATGGATTTCGTAAACTAGAGGGAAAAAGCCTCCTTTTGCAAAGGAGGCTTTAAGCTCCGGCGATTTTGATGATTTTTGCTGCAGAAAAAATCGCTAACACGCCAGATAAAACGCAAATTGCAGCGAGAATTTTATAGGCGCTACTGAAGTCATAAATCAAAGAGCTGTGAGCAATTAGCAGAGTTGGAATTGCCAGCGGTAGTGCAACAATTGCAATCATCGGCGCTGAATTACCAAGGCTTGCAAGGCTGCCGCTAAAAGCACAAATAAAAGAAAGAGAGGCGCTTGCTAAGAAAAAAATCAGCGAAAATTTTGCAATAAAATCGCCGGAGTAAGCTTGGCCAAGTAGCATCAACAAGGAGCAGAAAAAAATTGGTGCAGCGTTGAAAATCCAGGCGGCAAGGGCTTTAGCCAGAATGACAATTTCAAAATTTGCGCAATGCAAAGAAATCTGCTCAAGCGATCCATCTTCAAAATCTTTTTTACAAAATTCGGCAAGCGAAAAAACCAGCGACGAAAGCAAGCAAAACCAAATTACTGCTAAAAGATATTCAGGTTGCGGAGCTTGATTTTGTTGGTTTGAAGCGATCAGCAAAAAAATCGAAACCGAAATAAAAAAGAGCAAAAACCCCGCCAAAATTCGGCCAAAATTGCGCCGATAAATCAGAATTTCTTGCCAAAAAATTATCCAAAAAATCGCCATTAAACTTACTTCCGCCTATCTTCCGTAAATATCAGAGAAGCGCACAATATCATCTTCGCCCAAATAATTTCCGCTTTGCACTTCGATTAGTTCGAGCGGAATTGTGCCTTTATTTTCAAGGCGGTGCTTAGCACCAAGCGGGATGTAAGTTGATTGATCTTCCGACAAAACAAATTCTTTGCCATCACAAGTGACGTGGGCGCGGCCTTTGACAACGATCCAATGTTCTGCGCGGTGATAATGCATTTGCAGCGACAAGGCAGCGCCTGGTTTGACAACAATTCTTTTAACTTTGAAACGGTCTTCTAGGTCAATGGTTTCAAAGCTTCCCCACGGTCGCAGAACTTTTGTATGCGAGTTGCATTCTTCGCGCTTATGTTTTTTTAGCGTTTCAAAAATCTCTTTCACATCTTGCGAATTTTCCTTATTGGCAACGAGCACGGCATCTTTCGAAGTCACGATTATCAAGTTCTCAAGCCCAATTGCGGCAACCAATTTATCGCGTGAATTAATGTAACAATTTTTGCTTTTTAGTGCCAAAACGTCGCCGCTCAGAGTGTTTTTATTTTCATCTTTTGGCGCTAAATCAGCGATTGCTTGCCACGAGCCAACATCGGACCAATCTACGTCAATTGGCATCACAGCAACTTTCTGTGCTTTTTCCATTACGGCGTAATCAATTGAAATACTTTCGCATTTTTCGAATTCTTCTTGGTTAAGGCGAACGAAGTCGAGGTCGCGTTTTGCTTTGTTGTAGGCGTTGCAACAATTGATGAAAATTTCGCTTTGCAGCTCGCGTAGATGCTGCAAATAAACAGAGGCTTTGAATAAAAATATACCGCTATTCCACAGATATTCGCCGCTTTTTAGAAACCCTTCGGCCTTTTGTTTGTTTGGTTTCTCAACGAATTTCTCAACGGCGTAAATTGTTGAAATTTTTTCGCCTTTTTTGATGTAGCCATAACCAGTTTCAGGAGTTTTTGGAACGATTCCAAAAGTCACCAAATAGCCATCGAGCGCTGATTTGGCCGCTTCTTTGACACTGTCGATAAAGTCTGTTTCTTTGCCAATCATGTGATCGGAAGGCATGACCAAAATCAAATCATCGTCACTTTTTTCTTTTCCCTGCAAAATATCTAAAGCAGCAATAGCAATGGCTGGCGCGGTATTTTTGCCAATTGGTTCAAGAATTATGGACTTTGCTTGCAGATCGATTGCTTGCAGGTCTTGTGCGGCAATGAAGCGGTGCTCGCTATTGCACACAATTATTGGTTTATGAAAATCGTTGGGATTTTGTGTGCGCATCGCCGCTGCTTGAAAGAGCGAATTATTGCCAAAAAAATCTAAAAATTGCTTGGGGTTTAAGCTGCGAGAAATTGGCCAGAGCCTTGTGCCTGAGCCGCCAGAAAGAATTATTGGAGTGATTTTCATTTATTGTGTGAAAAAAGATCAATTGCGCCAAAGCCAGCAATGCCAAGCCTGCGTAGCGTTTTTATGTTTTTGGAATTTATTCCGCCCAAAGCAAAGATTTTTTTTGCGATTTCTTTGTTGTGAGAAATTTTGCGTAAAAAATTTATCCCAAGATTTTTGCCTTGCGCGTGGCTGGTTGTAGGAAAAATTGGCGCTAGAAAAATTGCGTTAACGGGTAATTTTTTTATGCGCAAGAATGAGTGTAAATCGTGACAAGCGATGCTTAAAATAAAATTTTTTGGAAAAGACTTTTTTTGCAAAAAATGCAGCGGAATTTTTTCTTTATCAGAAAAATGAACTCCATTTGCTTTAATTTTTCTAGCTAGTGCAAAATCTTTTCCAACCAGCATTTTCAAGGATTTGGAGCGGGCAATTCGTGAGATTTTTTGCGCTAAAATTTCACGATTTTTTTTATCCAAATCATATTCGCGAAAAATTACCCAAGAATTTTTCGGCAGGTTTTTTATGGTTTTTTCCAGGTCTAAAACCTTTTTACGGTCGCTAAAAAAAACCGGCGCTGCAGCAAATTTTTTTATCTCAAATTGAGTTTCTAAATCCATGAAAAATGCTTTAATTCTAATCGAAGATAAAATTTCTAGAACTTGTAAAACCTTTGAGCGCAAGGCTTCATCGGTAAATTTTATTGCCGTTTCAAAAATGGTTCCAGCGCAAAAAATTGCGCAGGCAATTGAGTTTGGTGTAAAAAATTTCGGCGAAAATTATTTGCAAGAAGCTGGGGAAAAATGGCCGGCAATTAAAAAGAATCATCCTGAAATTACGCTGCATTTTATTGGTAATTTGCAAAGCAATAAAGTGCCGCAAGTCGTTGAGCTGTTTGATGTGGTTCAGAGTTTAGATGGCGAAAAACAGGCGCTTTCTTTTCAAAAAGAGCTCAAAAAAAATCCAAGGAAAATCGAATTTTTTATTCAGGTAAATATCGGCGAAGAGCCGCAAAAAGGCGGAGTTGATCCAAAAAATCTCAGCGATTTTGTGCGCTTTTGTCGCAATAATTGCGAACTAAATGTGGCTGGCTTGATGTGCGTTCCACCCGCTGGTGAAGCCGCTTCGCCTTACTTCGCGCTTTTGGCAAAATTGGCGAAGGAAAATGATTTGAAGAATTTGTCGATGGGAATGTCCGCAGATTTCGAAGAAGCAATCGCACTTGGTGCAACTCATATAAGGCTTGGAACGGCGATTTTTGGTGATAGAAAAAAATAAGATCAGTTGTGGATGCAGCGATTCACTCGCTGCGCAGCAAATCAAAATAGAACTAAATTCAAACGCAGTTTGAATTTAAAGTGCTTGGTGAACCCGAGACGATTCGAACGTCCGACCCACAGCTTAGAAGGCTGTTGCTCTATCCAGCTGAGCTACGGGTTCACAGAAAGAAGGTCGCGCTTTCTAGGGGCGAGGGGAGAAGAATCAAGGCAGAAAATATCAGGTTTTTTTAAAATTTTTTTGATTTTGCTGTTATTGCTTATTTGGTTTTTGGTTGACTGTTTACTTTGTGGGTCAATGAAAAACTAGGATAAAAATCCTTAACAAAGTCTTAAAAATCTATGTCAAATTCTCAATCTTTCTCAGAGTTTAAAGCTGAAATTGATAAAAAAATTAATAGCCACCCGGCCATTGCAAATAATGAATACACCGCCTGGTTTGCGAAGGGAGAGCAAAGTCAAAAAGATGTTGAAGATTTCATTATTCAATACTCCTTATTTTCGAATGATTTAAACTTCGCGTTGTTCCAAAAAATGATAAATGCAAAGAGCAGAAAGCAGATGCGTCAAACCAAAGAGCTTTTGATGAATGAGCTTGGGGTAATTTATAAGCCGCAAGGAAAGGCGGAGTATAATCCAGATGATGTAGAAAATTTAGGCACGGTTGATGGAGGAAGATTTCGTTTTTCTGCTGGTCACTATGAATGGCTTGCAGATACGGGGGAAGCGGTTGGGTTGCGATATGACCAATTTGGCCAAACTGCTCAGGGCAACAAAAACTCGCAAGAATTCAGTAAAATCATGATCGATCTTTATAAAAGTAATAATTCTGACTCTGAGGGTGCTAATTATGCTTTGGAGCATTGGGCATCTTCCGGATTTTGGTTAGAATTAATTGAAGGATTTCGTAAATTTGAGAAAAAAGTTTCTAAAAAAATTCCGATCGGATTCTTCACTTATCACTACAAAATCGAGGCTCAGCACAAGGTTCATACCGAAGACGCTCTAAGAGAAATTTTTGATGAACCTAACTTTAGTCAGAAGCATTTTAGTGAGGGTGCGATCAAGGTGTTAGACGCTCTGCATCATTTTTGGGTGGGGCTTTATGCGCCAATTATCGCTAAAAAAGCCTAGTTCATTGTTCTCGAATCTTAAGCAATTCGAGAGGTTAAATAAGTTTTGGTTTTAAACAAAAAGCCTTTCAAAGGTTTGCGGTCTCAAGAATCATGATCGCAAATCTTTCAAAATATTACGGCAAAAAGCCTCTATACTTTTGCAGCTTGCTTTCGTAAAAATCTCTCCCCGTCTGCTGACCAGCGAGTCCTCGCTGTTTTCTCTCAAAACTTTTCTGCAAACATTTTTATGTCTAAAGCCTCGGGCGTTTCGGCCATTTTTGAAATGGTCAAAAATCACGATATCAAATTTATCGATTTCCGTTTTTCGGATTATGCCGGGAAGTGGCTTCACATCAGTCACTGCGCCGATGCAGTTGGCGAAGAAGAGTTAATAAAAGGCGTTGCGTTTGACGGTTCTTCAGTTCCAGCTTGGAAAGAAATTAATGAATCAGACATGATTTTGATGCCGCAGCTTGATACCGCTTTCATTGATCCATTCACAACTTTGCCAACTTTGGTGCTTACTTGCGACGTGATCGAGCCAACTACTGGCGAAGGTTATGAGCGCGACCCGCGTTTCACTGCGAAAAAAGCCGAAAAATATCTACAAGAAAGTGGAATTGGTGATGTCGCTTATTTCGGTCCAGAGCCAGAATTCTTCGTATTCGACGACGTTCGCTTCAAAAGCGGAATGTATGAAAATTTTGCAAAAATTGACTCTCAAGAAGCTCCGCACAATTCATCAAAAATTGTTGAAGGCGGAAATTTGGGTCGTCGTTCAGCGGTTAAGGGCGCTTATTTCGATCCATCTCCACTTGATTCTGGCCAAGATTTGCGCAGCGAAATCGTTGAAACTATGCGCCAAGTGGACCTTGTGCCGCTTTTGCACCACCACGAAGTTGCTAACGCGCAATTCGAAATTGGTTTCAAATATAGCACGCTTGTTGGCACCGGAGACAATATCCAAAAATTTAAACACGTTGTGCATAATGTTTGCCAAGCTTACGGCAAAACGGCAACTTTCATGCCTAAGCCAATCTATGCTGACAACGGTTCGGGAATGCACGTGCACCAATCAATTTGGAAAAATGGCGAAAATCTTTTTGTTGGTAAAGAGCACGCAAATCTCTCTGAGTTAGCATTGTTCTACATCGGCGGAATCATCAAACATGCCAGAGCAATCAATGCTTTTTCAAACGCTACAACCAACAGCTATAAGCGTTTGGTGCCAGGTTACGAAGCTCCGGTTCTTTTGGCTTATTCAGCGAAAAACCGCTCAGCGTCAATTCGTATTCCGCACGTAACTAACGAAAAAGCGCGCCGAATCGAAACTCGTTTCCCTGATCCAGCTTCAAATCCATACCTCACTTGCGCTGCTTTGTTGATGGCTGGACTTGATGGTGTGAAAAATAAAATCCATCCGGGCGAGCCAAAAAATCAGGATCTTTATCATTCTTCAGAAAAAGAATTGCGCAAAATTCCAACCGTTTCGCGTTCACTGCGCGATGCATTGGCAGCGCTTGATAAAGACCGTGAATTCTTGCTTGCCGGCGGTGTTTTCACCAATGACCAAATCGATGCTTACATCGAATTGAAGCTAAAAGAAGTTGATCGTTTCGAACAAATTCCTCACCCGGTTGAATTCGAAATGTATTACAACGGCTAAAATCGTCTCAACCACAAAAAAACCCAAACACACCACAAAACTTAAACCCACCACACCATGACCGCCAAGGTTAGAACCTTTTCCTTCGTTGGAATCGACGTCGCTGCAATAGATGTTCAAGTAAAAATTTCTCCCGGCATTCCAAACTTCACCATCGTTGGTTTGCCTGACAAAGCAGTTGGCGAATCAAAAGAACGTGTTCGCGCTGCAATCATGTCTACAGGGCTTTCGTGGCCTTTTCAAAGAATTACTGTCAACCTTGCTCCAGCTGATTTGCAAAAAGAAGGAAGCCATTTTGATCTGGCAATTGCACTTGGTTTGATGATTGAAATTGGCGTACTTGAGCAAAATTTACTCGATGATTTTTTTGTGCTTGGCGAGCTTTCGCTTGATGGAACAATCAATGCAGTTGGCGGAATAATTTCTGCAGCAATTGGCGCAAATGAACGAAAAAGTGGAATAATTTGTCCGAAAGAAAATGGCGCTGAGGCAGCTTGGGCGGGGGATTTGCCAATAATTGCGCCGCCAAATTTATTGACGCTGATTAATCATTTGAAAGGTGAACAAATTCTTGAGCGACCAAAAATTTCGCAACTCGCCGAAGTAAAAAATTATCCAGATTTGCGCGACGTCAAAGGCCAAGAAAATGCCAAACGCGCTTTAGAAATTGCCGCTGCTGGTGGTCATAATTTATTGATGGTTGGACCGCCAGGCACTGGAAAATCAATGCTTGCATCCCGCCTTCCTGGAATTTTGCCACCGCTTGAATTGCTCGAAATTCTTGAAGTGAGTATGGTGCAAAGTATCAGTGGAAAAATTGCTGATGGAAAACTCAGTGCATTGCGACCTTTTCGCGAAGTTCATCATTCTGCATCAATGCCGGCAATGGTTGGTGGAGGCGTGAAAATCAAGCCGGGAGAAGTGTCGCTTGCTCATAACGGCGTATTATTTTTAGACGAACTTGCTGAATTTCCGCGTCAAGTTTTGGACTCGCTTCGTCAACCTTTGGAAACTGGCGAAGTGGCAATTGCGCGGGTAAATTCTCACGTCACTTATCCAGCAAATTTTCAATTAGTTGCGGCGATGAACCCTTGCCGCTGTGGGTTCCTTGGCGATGCAAAACGCGAATGCAAAAAAGCGCCAAGCTGCGGAGATGATTACAAAAATAAAATTTCTGGACCGCTTTTGGATCGAATCGACATCGTGATAAATGTTTCGCAAGTAGATTTTTTTTCTGAAAAGAACTTGTCGAAATCAGAAAATTCAAAAGCGGTTGCGACTAGAGTTTTGAAGGCGCGCGAGCTGCAGAAAAAAAGATATGAAGTGGAAGATGAAATGAAAAATCGACCAAAAATTAATGCAAAAATTGACGGAAAAATTCTCGAAAAATTTTGTGAACTTGACGACGAGTCGCAAAAAATTTTGCAAAATGCGGCAACGAAAATGCAAAGCTCGATGCGTGGAATAACCAGGATTCTGAGGGTCGCGCGAACCATCGCTGATTTGGAAGCTGCTGAAAAAATTTCAGTGAATCATTTGCTGGAGGCGATTTCTTATCGCAGAAAAATTTAACAAACAAACTCGTCATCCTTGGCGCGTAGCGCCGAGGACCTAGTGAGTTTAGTTCGATGAACAAAAAGAGATCCTCGGCCTTGCGGGCCAAGGATGACGGGATTAGGGGGTAATTAAAAAATCTTACTTTGCTCGGGCGGGGTTTGTAACCCTGATCCGAAACCTTCATGCAAACTTCAGAGCACGAAGTGCATGAACATCCAGGCGGCATTGCAAATGCCGCCTGAGCGGGATGACGGGATGAGGGTAATTAAAAAATCTTAATCTTTCGCTGCTAAAATTCTTCTCTCCATTTCTGGGCGGAAATTTTTGATGAGGCCTTGAACCGGCCAGGCTGCTGCATCGCCAAGTGCACAAATTGTGTGACCTTCGATTTGTTTGCTGAGATTGTAGAGCTGATCAATCTCTTCAACTTTAGCATTTCCATCAATCATACGATCCATGATGCGCATCATCCAGCCAGTGCCCTCGCGGCACGGCGTGCATTGTCCGCAAGATTCATGTTTGTAAAAATGTGACAAGCGTGCAATTGCTGCAACAACGTCAGTTGATTTATCCATGACGATGACGCCAGCAGTGCCAAGGCCAGTGCCGACATTTTTGAGAGAATCAAAATCCATCAAAACGGTGTCGCAAACTTCTTTATTGATGAGTGGAACTGACGATCCGCCTGGAATTACGGCTAAGAGATTGTCCCAGCCGCCACGCACTCCGCCAGCATGTTTTTCAATTAATTCGCGCAGTGGAATTCCCATTTCCTCTTCGACATTGCACGGTTTGTTAACGTGACCAGAAATGCAGAAAATTTTTGTGCCGGTATTTCTTTCGCGACCTAAACCAGCGAACCAAGAGGCGCCGCGGCGTAAAATTTCTGGAACAACCGCAATTGATTCGACATTATTAACAACTGTTGGACAGCCATAAAGTCCAACAAGTGCTGGGAATGGAGGCTTCAAGCGTGGTTGGCCTTTATTTCCTTCAAGACTTTCAAGCAACGCAGTTTCTTCGCCGCAGATGTAAGCACCAGCGCCGCGATGAATATAAATGTCTAAATCCCAACCAGAATTGCAGGCATTTTTTCCGATTAATTTTGCGTCGTAAGCCTCGTCAATTGCGCGCTGCAGAGCTTGCGCTTCGTTGTAGTATTCGCCGCGAATGTAGACGTAGCAGGTGTTAGAATTAATGGCGCGAGCAGCAATCAAACATCCTTCAATTAGCTTGTGTGGATCGTTGCGCAAGATGTCACGGTCCTTACAGGTTCCTGGTTCGGATTCATCTGCGTTGATGACAAGATAGTGAGGTTTTCCATCCGCAGGATTAGATTTTTTTGGCACGAAAGACCATTTGGTACCAGTCGGGAAACCAGCGCCACCGCGGCCGCGCAGGCCTGAGTCTTTTACTTGTTGAATGATCCAATCAACGCCGTTATCTAAAAATTCTTTGGTGCGGTTCCAGTCTCCGCGCTTCTTCGCGGCTTCTAGGTTAGCAGATTCAAAACCGTAAAGATTAGTAAAAATTCTATCTTGTTGCTTAAGCATTGCGAAATTTTTTTCAGAAAAATTTAGGAAGAGATAACGAGAGTTTTTTGCGAGAGTTTTTCAGCAAAAAAATCGCGAATTTTTTCAGAATAGGAATAGCTTTTGTGGAAGCAAGATAATGGGTTGATTAACAAAACTTCACAAATAGCATTTTTTTTACTTGCTTTTCAAGGGCATTTCAGCCCTACGCTATCAACGCTCCAAACAATTCTCATTAAATGCGATTAATCAAAACAATTTTTAGCTTTTTGATTGTTGCGGCATTGCTTTCTTGTGCACAAGGAAAGCTCGATCCATTTGATAGAACAACCGGAAAATCGGTTTCTGATATTCAAGATTTGCTGACAAAGAATCGCGCAAAAGAAGCTGGAGAAAAAGATAAAAATGCAGAAGCAAAGCCATCTCAAATTCCACAAATTTCGAAATTAATTATGACTCCACCACCTCCAGCAATTGGTGGTGATAAAGTTGTTTCTTTCTCGGTGACAGAGCAGGTGCCGCTCAAAGATGTTTTAACAGAGCTTGGTCGTGTTGCAAAAATCGATGTTGATATTGACCCTCGCATTTCTGGCGGTGTGATTATCAATGCCCGCAATCGTCCACTTAAAGAAATCATTGATCGCATTGCAACGCAAAGCGGATTACGTTATAGCTACAAAAATGGTGTCTTATTTTTTGAGCCAGATTCTCCTTATTCAAAAAATTATTTTGTTGATTACATCAGTGGCGGAAGCTTGTGGAGCGATGTTGAAACTAATATCGGCGCCTTGCTTGCAGCGGATAATGTGGCGGCGGCTTCTGCAGATTCCGCTTCGGCTGCAACTGCCGCTGTCACTGCCACTTCAAAATATACCTCAAATAAATCTGCCGGCATCATCAATATCCAAGCAACACAGAAGCAGCATGCGGCAATTGAAGACTATCTTGCTTCAGTTGACAGATATTCTTCAGCGCAGGTTTTAATCGAAGCGAAAGTTGTCGAAGTCTCTTTAAGTGACGAATATAAAACCGGCGTAGATTGGACAAGTATTGGCAAAGCAAATAACATCACCAGCAAAGGTGGACAATCTGATTTGGCGCCAACTGCAGCAATTACATTTACCACCGTGGGTTTGTTTAATTCTGACATCAATCTTTCGATCAGCGCTCTCGAGAAATTTGGCACAACAAAAACAATTTCTTCGCCAAGGGTTCATGCAATTAACAACCAAAAAGCTCGCCTAAATTTCGCAGATAAATTGATTTATTTCCAGGTGACCAATACGCAGTCGACACAGGCTCCAACTGGCGCAACAGGAAGTTCGAATGTGGTCACAACATCTAACTCTGTAAGGCAAGAAGAGCAGGTTGGCGTTGAGTTAAATATCACCCCTTCAATCAATTTGCGTACCCGCGAAATTGTCATGAAGATTGCACCAAAACTTTCTGTAATAAGTGACACAGTGACTGACCCGGTAAATACTCTAAACAAAGTTCCAGTGATTCAAACCAGAGAGCTTGACACAGTTGCAAAAGTGCAAGATGGCAACGTAATTGTGATTGGTGGTTTGATGAAGCAAGAAGCCGATAATGAAGATTCGGGTATTCCTTATTTGAATCGTATCCCGGTTTTGGGCTGGTTCTTTAAATCGGTTTCTAAGAGCTCAAAAGTAATCGAAACAGTGATCTTCATTAAAGCCACGATCGTTGAAAGCGGAACAACTACGGGCAAAGTTGATCGCGAATTGCAACAGGGTCTCGATCCAAATAGGCGCCGCTTCTTCTAAAAACTCTAGCTTAGTAATATCTGAGTAGCTTTAGAAGGGCCCCAGCAGCGCTCTTATCGCAAAAATATGTCACCGATTTTTAAGTATATTCTTCTCCTTGGCATCAGGGATCGCCTCTATCTTGGCCTTTTTTTAGCTCTTATTTCTGCCTTTTGCGTTTCAGTTTTTTTTGGCAACACGGCGGTAATTGAAAAACAACAAATGGCTATTGCTTACATGGCTGGCGCGGCGCGCGCAATTCTTGCCGTTGGAATGATTTTATTCGTTTGCCTTAATGTTTCGCGCGCTTTTGAAAATAAAGAAGTCGAGTTCATCTTATCAAAATCCATCTCACGTCAGCAGTTTATTTTAGGCTATTTATGCGGATTTTTTGCTGCCGCTTTCATCATTCTTTTAGTTGCAACTTCGCTGATTTCTTGCTTGGCTAAAATTAATCCAATTGGTCTTGTAGCCTGGCTTGGCTCAATGCTTTGCGAGATGCTGATTTTAATTTCTTTTGCGCTTTTATCCTCGCTGATTTTGAAAAATTCTTTCTCAGCGATTTTAGCTTCCTTCGCTTTTTATTTGATCTCGCGCTTGATGGGCGTGGTGGTTTTTGCAATCAATTTGCCGCAAGATTTAACTGCGGTAAAAAGTAATTTTCTTGGCAGCGCTTTAAAAATTTTTTCCGCGATTTTTCCGCGTCTCGATTTATTTTCACAAAGCTCGTGGCTCTACTATGGCATTGACTCTGCAGCCAATTTAAATCTAATTTTTCTGCAATCAGCAATCTATATTCCGCTGATGATTTTTATGGCTTTCCACGACTTCAAGAAGAAGCAATTTTAACAGTGCTTAGTTCAAATTTTCGCCTCTTTTACCACACCAATTCGCACAGAATTTTTTTCTATTTTTTCCTTCTCGCTTTTTGCTGCCAAATTTTTTTCTGGAAAAAAACTGAAAATATAAAACCGCATTTTGACCTTGTTCCGCCTGCACCAAACCAACATTTTGTTTCGGCAATTTCTTTTGGCGATAAAGAATTTTTATTCCGAATTTTAGCGGCGCGTCTGCAAAATTCTGGTGATGTTTTTGCTGGTTTCGTTTCGCTAAAAAATTATGATTATTCGCGAATTTATGATTGGCTGAAGTTGCTCGATTCACTAAATTACAAGTCAAACCTCGCCCCATCACTGGCAAGTTATTACTATTCGCAAACGCAAAATAAGCCCGATACGGGCTATTTGGTGAATTATCTAGACGAGCACGCTTCGCAAAATCCTGATGAAAAATGGTGGTGGTTCTTTCAGGCAATTTACATTGCAACCAACTCGCTTGGCGACACAAATCGCGCTTTGGAATTAGCGCAAAAAATGGCAAAAAACAGCGGAGATAAAGCGCCGCTGTGGACTAAACAAATGCCGGCTTTTATCTATGAGCAGATGGGCGAGGGCTGCATGGCATTTTTTGTGATTGAAAATCTCATCAAAGAAAATGAAAGCGGCCAACGCGCTGTAAGCGCAGAAGAAATGAACTTTATGCGGCGCTTTATCGATTCGCGTTTGGCGCGACTCGCGGCACAAAAATTTGATCCAAGAAAATGTTCCAAAAAATAATTGAAATTGCTCTGGCAGAAGATTGCGCGCTTGATGACGTCACTTCTGATTTGGTGGTTGCTAAAGACAGCCTTGTGACCTTTGAAATCAATGCTCGCGAGGAAATTATTTTTTGCGGAAAAGAAGCAATTTCAGAAGTTTTTGCCACGCTAAAACGCACGGCGAAATTCAAAAATTCTAAACTTGATTTGGAAATTTTCGCCAAGGACGGAGACGTGCTTGCGCCAGGAAAATCAATAGCTCGCGGCCAAGGTGATGCAAAATTAATTTTTGCTTCCGAGCGAGTTTTGTTAAATTTGATCCAGCATTTAAGCGGCGTTGCAACGCTTACCAATCAATTTGTTTTGAAGCTGCAAAATCCAAAAATTAAAATTTTGGACACAAGAAAAACTATCCCCGGGCTTAGAGCAGCGCAGAAATATGCGGTTTTGGTTGGTGGCGGAAAAAATCATCGTTTCAATTTATCGGACATGGTTTTGATCAAAGATAATCACATCGCTGCCGCGGGTGGAGTTGCTAACGCGCTGCATCTTGCGCAAGAATCGCACAAAAAAATTGAGATCGAATGCGACAACTTTTCGCAAGTTTGTGAAGTATTAGAATGCGCGAAAACAGAGCTTCCCGATGTTATCATGCTCGACAATATGAACGTAGGTGAAATCGCTAAATGCGCGAAAAAAATCCGCGAAAAATCTAAAAAAATTAAAATCGAAATTTCCGGCGGCGTAAATTTAAATAACATTTCTCGCTTCGCTAAAATCGACGTTGATTTCATCTCGATTGGCTATTTGACTCACTCGGCAAGGGCCGTTGATATTGGCTTGGACATCGTAAAATTCTAAAATGCAGAAAAATTCAACCGCGCTTCAATTTCTTTTTAACAGCACCAAGCCTTTCAAATTCTATCTCGGCTTGCATTTCTTCGTTGTGCTTTACAACGCAATTGATCTGGCGCTTTGGCCATACATTTCAAAATTGCTCATCGATAAAATCTCGATAACGCCTAGAGAATTGGTGATCGACGAGGTTTGGCCCTACGCACTTTTGCTGATTATTTTTACCGCCGTGCCAAATTTTGTTTGGCGTATTGCTGATTATGCTTGGGCGAAACTCACGCCACTTTTGAAGAAAAAAATCGCTTCCGAATCGATGGAATATGTCATGGGGCATTCGCATTCATTTTTCCAAAATAGTTTCTCTGGCTCGCTGACCAATAAAGTGCGCGACTTGATCAAGACAATGCCAGCGCTGCTTGAGACCATTCTTTATAGTTTTTTACACACAATTTTGGCGCTGATTTTTGCTTTCATCGCGCTCTTTTCGATTCACAAAGCTTTTGCTTTTGGCCTGATCTTATGGGCGCTGCTGTTTATTTTTATGGCAATTCGCGCGGCGAAATTGACCAATCGCATGTCACTAAATATCGCGCGTCAACAAACAAAAATTATGGGAAATATCGCTGATGTTTTTGGTAATGTTTCTAACGTGAAATTCTTCGCAAACTCGCACTACGAGTCGCAGCGCATCAAGTTGCTGCAAAATAAATTCACTCAACTTTTCGAGCGCCGTGGATTTTTTTTAGTGCGATTTTTCACGCTGCACGGCACCAGCTTCATCCTCTACTATGCCGCCTGCATTGCCTTTTTGGTTTGGCTTTACGCGCAAGGCCAAGTGACGCTTGGCGACTTTTTGATGCTCTTCACCATTAATAATTTTATCATTCATTTGATGTGGCAAAGCGCCAACGCGATGCGCAATTTTTTGGAAGATTTAGGCACGGCAAATCAGGCGCTAAGCATAATTAACAAGCCGCTTGGTGTGGTTGATGGCAAGGAAGAATTGGTGGTGTCAAAAGGTGAGATTATTTTCGAGGATGTAAAATTTTCTTATCACGCAAGCCGACCGCTTTTTGAAGGTAAATCTTTGACGATTTCGCCGGGTCAAAAAGTTGGCTTGGTCGGCCATTCTGGTGGTGGTAAAACAAGTTTTGTAAATTTGATTTTACGCCTCTTTGACATCGATTCGGGAAGAATTTTGATCGATGGCCAAGATATTTCCAAAGTGACGCAAGATTCGCTGCGGCGCTCAATTGCGGTGATTCCGCAAGATACTTCGCTTTTCCATCGCAGCCTTTGCGACAATATCGCTTACGGCGCGCCGCGTTATTCGAAAAAATCAGAAATTTTGCCGGAAGTAATTGCCGCGGCGAAAAATGCTCACGCGCACGAATTCATTATGAAAATGCCTCAAGCCTATAATTCACTGGTTGGCGAACGTGGTGTAAAGCTCTCAGGCGGCCAGCGCCAACGCATTGCAATTGCGCGCGCTTTCTTAAAAAATGCGCCGATTCTGATTTTGGACGAAGCGACATCGGCGCTCGATTCTAAGACGGAAGGGCTGATTCAAGACAGCTTGAAACATTTGATGGAGCACAAAACCACGCTGGTTATCGCTCATCGTCTTTCAACTTTAAAAATGATGGATCGCATTTTGGTTTTGGAGGGCGGAAAGATTATTGAAGACGGTTCGCACGAAGAGCTGCTTGCTTTGGGCGGAGTTTACAAAAGTCTTTGGGATTCGCAATCTGGCGGTGTTTTGACCTACAAAGTGAAGAAATTTTCGGCGGTGCGATTATCGCCAGCAACGTCGTCAACAAATCCCGAAACAATATGAAATTAACCCAAGCTTTCATTTTTGCTGCTGGACGCGGAGAGCGCATGAGGCCAATAACCGACTCGCTTCCTAAGCCTTTGGTTAAAATTAAAGGCAAGGCGATAATTGATTATACGATTGAAAAATTTTTACGAATTTCGTCACTGGAAAAAATTATTATTAACGGATTTTACCTCAGCGAACAAGTTGAAGAACATATCAGAAATTGGCGCGAGCCGCGCTTAGTTTTTTCGCGCGAAACTTCAAAAGTTGAAACCGGCGGCGGACTTGTTTTTGCAGGCGGGCTTATCGATTATTCCAAGCCGCTTTTATGTGCAAATGGCGATGTTTTGTGGGAAGATTTGGTAGGAAAATCAGACGTTGAGTTGATGGTTGAAGCCTATGGCAACAGGCCTTGTGATATCTTACTTGGTTTAAAAAAAGTTGAAAATTATGCGGGCTATGAAGGCGAGGGTGATTTTAATTTAAGCGGTTGCGCCTTGCTAAAAGCGCCATTGCCGCTGTCGCATGCTTTTGTTGGTTTGCAAATTATTGATCCAAAAATTTTGCAAAAAGCTCCATCTCAATGTTTTTCGATGTCGCATTTTTACAAAGAAGCTGTGGGTGCAAATGGGGTTTTGAAAGGCGTTGAAGGCGTTGAGCTGGATGGTCGATTTTTCCACATCGGCACGGTGGATTCGATTAAAAAGACGGAAGATTTATTATAGAGTCAGTGCAGCGATCTCGGTGGCAATGATTTCGCGAACCTTGTCTAGATGGCTTAATTGCGGGGCGTGACCGCATTCTTTAAAAATTTCCAAACGAAAATTTTTGATTTTTTGGGCAAAATATTGCGCTTGAGATTGGTGAACGATCATATCGCCAGCACCATGAAAATAAAGGGTGCGAGGCATGTTAGAAAAATCGACGTTAAAGCAAGAAAAGCGCTCTAATTCTTCCAGCCAAAATTTTAACTGCGCAAAATTCTGATCACTGATATCAAGCGTGCGCGCAATTTCTGCGGCGTTGCGGTCATTCATTGCGGTTAAAATGGCGAATTGTTTGAGGGTTTGATTTGGCGCTTTGGCAAAATTTTCGTAAAATTCTGTGAAAGTTTTTGGCGCCATTCCCGCTTGGATTCTAGCATCTTTAATCATCTGAAAAGGCGGCGCAAAAAGTACCAAAAGTTTTGGCCTAAGAATTTTTTTCTCGATTGTGCGAATTGCTAGCTGTCCGCCCAGACTCCAGCCAACAAGAATTTCGGGATTTTTTTTGGCGGCGATTTCGGTGAGAAAATCTTCGACGCTGTTAAGGCAGCTATAGTCAAAAGAAGACACAAAAAAAGGGTCAAAAACTGATTCGCTGAAAATTTTTTCCAGTGAATCGAATTTTTGACCCCAGCCTGATAAGCAAAGGATGCCCACGCTTTTTATTCTTTATTTTCCACTTTAACTCTTGCGCCAAATCCACCGAATTTATTGTTGAATTTGCTGACTCTTTCGTTGTTGGCGTTGACGAAGTTTTGTGCTTTATCTTGCCAAGCTGGATGATTTTTTGGATCCATATCAAGAGTAAGAGTGTCGCCTTCTTTGCCCCAGGTGGTAAGGATTTGGAACTTAGAGCCATCGGTCATTACAACATTTACTTTATGTTGTTTTGGGTTAATTCCAGCAGCGGTAGTTTTTACAACTTTAGCTTGTGACATATCGAATTTTGAATTTGTTTTGGCGGCATTTCGCCTAGAAAAGGGCGCGGCAACCTAAAAATCGAGTTTTGATAAGCAAGTAGGTTTTTTTGCCTTTTGAATAAAAAACTTGACTTAGCGACTTTGGTTAAAAAACTCATCGCCTTATTCTATATTTTAGTTAGATTCGCCTTAGAGCCGCAACATTTCCCGCCATATAAATTTTTGTTTTAATTGGGGCCATTTAAATCCAGATGAGAAGGAACAATTCTGTCAAAAGAAAGCTGGTAAATAACCTAAAAGCCTTTGGCATTTTCCTGGCCATTTTGTTGATAAAAGGCCTGTCTCGCCTCTACAGATTCGTGGTTGCAAAGCGAACTATTCTTTTTGTTAGCCACGATAAAATTCGCACAATCAATATCGGTCCAATCCTTCAGCTATGCATTCTCTTGCTTGGTTTTTGGGTTTGGAATTTATTCACTCAGTCACTCAACTATGACAGTGTTTTGGCGCAAAGGGGTGAAGAAATAGAGCGTCTGCGCTCAGCAAACGACTACTTCGAAGAGGAATTTAGCGACGTCAATGAGAAGCTAAAAAAGATCAATGAATATCTGATTTCAATTACGGGCTATAGTCAGAACGTAAGCGGCGAGGAGTCTAATTTTAAACAGCCACAGAAATTTAAAGAAGATGATCTTTCAAGGCGCGATAAAAATACGTTAAACGAGATTCGCCAAATCGAAATGCAGCTTGCTAGCATTGCTTCCACCTCGTCTAACCGCATAAAAAAGATTGAAAATGCAATCACGCTTACTGGCCTGAATGTAAAAAGAATGCCGTCAAAACAGCTGCAAAGATTGTCGAAAAATAGTGAAATCAAAGAGTTCTCCTTGAATGATAAAACCAAGATGGCGCAAGGCGGGCCAGAGTTTGAAGATGGCTCTCTTGATTCAGCGGTAATGCATTCTTCAATTTCGCAAGAAGACAGTTTGGATAGGCATTTTGAACGCGTGAAATTTGCTGGCGATATCGACTATCTCATTGTTTTGGAAAAGTTGTTGAGCGTTATGCCTTTTTCTAAGCCGATGAAAAATTACTACATTTCCAGCACTTTTGGTGCGCGTACCGACCCACTAACTCACCGACACGCTGTCCATAAAGGCCTAGATTTCGTTGGCTCGGCGCGTGAAAAAATTATCAGCCCATCGAAAGGAAAAGTGATTTTAGCTGGTAGGTTCAGTGATTATGGAAATGCTATTGTGATTGATCATGGCTTTGGCATTACAACGCGTTATGGACACTTATCCGAAATCAAAGTGAAAGAAGGCCAAGAAGTAAAAGCAGGTGACGTAATTGCTTTCCAAGGCAGTAGTGGACGCAGCACCGGAGAGCATTTGCACTATGAAGTTCGCTATAAAAACACTCCGCTTAATCCTAAAAAGTTTCTCGAAGCTGGTGAATCCTTGCTAGATGAAGAAAGAAAAGTCAGATATGTCAATAGCTAGCCTAAAATCAAAAATGTCCTCAATGCAGGGCTCTTCTAGCGACAACGGCCTTATCAGAAAGCTTGAGGCAATTAGCTCAAGCTTGAAAACCATGCCAAGCATTTTAGCCAATGACTTGATGATTGAAGGCGAAATTTTGAGCAGCGGTATTGTTGAAATTGAAGGAAACATTCGCGGAACAGTGCGTGGAAATTCGGTGATTGTGCGCGAAGATGGTTTTGTGTGCGGCACAATCATTGCTGAATCGCTGAGCATCAGAGGCAAATTTGAGGGCACAATTAAAGCAAAAAATATCAGCATCTCCAGCAAGGCCAATGTTAACGGCACAATCGAATATGACTCGCTTTCAGTGGAAGATGGCGCCTGTATCGACGGGCAATTTAAGCGTTTAGAAAGCTAGTTCTATTTTATGGGGTTGCGCCTCTTCCTGTTGCCATTCCTGCACCAAACGCATCCGCGCTGACCACCGCAACTGATCCTGTTGTTTGACCATCTTTTGATTTTTCCAGCGCTTCTAATTCTCGTAATAAATCTCGGTGATTATCCGTTTTGCTTTTAATGTCTGGATTTGGATGAAACTTCGCTTTTCTAAGGGCCGCGAGCAATTCTTCTTTGCTGTGCTTGGCAAATAATTCGGCATTAATTTCGGCAAAACGCGCGTGAATTTCTGCGGTTTCGTTGCTGATATTTACATCTCTTCCCAATTCTTGCTCAAGTTTTGCTCTGGCAAAATAAGTGGTAAGATTCTGACAGCTAACCAAGCAGCAAGCTGCATCTCCGTCTTTATAGCCAAACCACCCAGAATATCCGGCGGTTCTTGCGCCGTGGTACATTAGGGTCTTTTTTCCATCATCATCAAAAAAGGAATAACCAATTCCGTATTTAACCTCAATAACGCTTAAGAAAAACCTCTTGCACCCAATACATCGAAGCCTTTAGGAGGTTTGTTGGATTCTAACTTCAACAACCAATGAGGGCTCAAATGACTGGAATGCAATTAACGCCGATC
>JBIKKP010000012.1:0-38629 GCA_044360285.1 Rickettsiales bacterium | reverse complement strand
AGTGAGTCGAGCGAAAAGTCACGAATTCCGTGATTAAAATAAGCGTCAAAAATTGCCTCACGCGACTTAACCGGGTGCATGAAGAACATTTTTGCATTCTTGCCAAAAAGCTCGTTAATCAGATTCACTTCTGACATTGAAGCAACGTCAAAATTTGTGATTCCGGCATTAAACAGATGTTGTAAAACTGTGCGGTCAGGGTTGCTTTTGACTGAGTAAAGAATGTCGCTTGGATGTTTCTTGTTGCGAAAGTTTTCGATAAAAAACTCTGCGGCACGCTTTAGAGATGCCGGACGAAGAAAATAAACAGGAAGCGATGGCTTAAGTTCAGCGATTTGATTTTTTGCAGTTGGAAGAGCGTTTTTACTTGCTTGGACCTGCGCTGTTTTTCTCTTAGAAGAAGAGCCTTTTTTTGAGAAGTTTAGGTAGTGGATTTTCGAACCAACCGCTCGATCATATTCTTGCTCTTGTTCCATTTCTTTGATGCACGTCGTTAAAATTAAGGAAAGGTAAAAGACTTAATTTTGTCTAAATTCGATACGTTGCGGCGCCTGTGTTGGCGCGGTTTGGCAGCGTATTTTCTTTTAGCAAATTTTTAAAAACGGCGCAACGTAGGAACAAAAAACTATTTGTAAATAAGGAAACTTCAAAAATTTCTTAGTCAGCGCCAAGCCTCTATTTCTCTGTTGCCGTTTGAGTTTATTTTGAGTGCAAAAGATGCTTAAAAATTTCCTCTAAATTTGGCTGCGCAGTTGACACGTCTTTAATGCGAATTTGAGCAACTTTTAAGCGGCTCAGCAAATCTTCGACAGCGACTTTTTCTGGGTCGTAAGTGAAAGAAATTTTTTCTTTCGCCAAAAATTTCGTTACCACTTGCGGCAAATCTAGGGCAAAATTTTCATCAATTGCTTCGGCTGCGGTGACAATAAGTTCTTTGCTTGAGAGCAGTTTCATCAAATTTTCTTTCCGATCATGTGCAATCACTTCGCCGCGATTTATGACAGCGATTTCATCACAAAGTTCTTCTGCTTCTTCAAGATAATGCGTGGTCAATAAAACCGTCGTTCCCGCGCGATTTAATTTTTTTACATATTCCCAAAGTTGGTTGCGAAGCTCCACATCAACACCCGCAGTTGGCTCATCAAGCACCAAAATTTCTGGATTATGCACCAGAGCTTTTGCAACTAACAATCTTCGGCGCATCCCACCAGAAAGGCTGCGCGGCGTTGCTTTAGCTTTATCTTTTAAGCCAAGAGCTTCAATAATTTCATCAGTGCGGCGCTCGTTTTTCTTCAGTCCGTAATATCCAGCGTAAATCTCCAAAGTTTCACGTACGTTAAAAAATGGATCGATGATTAATTCTTGCGGCACGATGCCAATCTTAAATTTTGCGGCTTGCGGGTCTTTGCTAAGATCGATGCCAGCAATTTTTACTTCGCCGGAAGTTTTATTCACCAGCCCGGCCAAGATGTTTATAATCGTTGATTTGCCCGCGCCGTTAGGGCCTAGAAGTCCAAAAAAAGAACCTTTTTTGATTTGCAAATTAATCGATTTGAGCGCGACTTTTGGCGGCGATTTTTTCGATTTTTGATAGGTTTTGTTTAGATTTTTTATCTCAATTGCGTACATGCTATTTCCAAATTATATGGCATTTGAAGAGTTCTCCCATCTGGTTTGGCGCGATTAATCGATTTATTTCTGCATCAATTTCTTCGCGTTTTTGCGGATTTTTTTGCCGCAAATTTTTTCGTCTTTCTTCGATGCCACAATCAAGCAAAAATTTTCGCTTGGAAATCAGTGAAGAATTTAAACCGAAATTTTTTACAACTTTATCGAGCAAGCCGAAGTCAACATGCGCAGTGATGTCGCGATCATTTGTCGCAGAAATTACCTCAACTTTTTGGTGATTTTTTAGTGCCTGCAGCGTGTTAGCAAATTCGCATTTTTCATAGCCATAATCAAAACTAATTGCCGCTGCGCCCTTGTCTTTTAGGGCTAAACAAAGTTGCGCCATAAAATCTTTTGCAGCTGCGCTATATTCAAAAACTGCGCCAAACGGGGCTTTTGCTGACGCTTCAAAACCAAGTAAATTTTCAACAAATTGATTTGTTTTTGGATTGAAGGCAGATAGCATAAAGCCTTGATTTTCAACGACGCGCTCACACCAACCAATATCAGTTTTTACAAATTGGTCGATTGGAAAACAGTCGAAAAGTTCGTTGGAAATAAACAAAAATGGCTGCGGATTTTTTTGCAGAAATTCCGAAAAATTTTCATACCAAGTGACTGAAAAATCGTGTAATTTTTCTTGCTGAATTTTTTGTAATTCTTCGCCGATTTCAATAATGTGAAAGCTAGTTCGGCTAATAAAATCAACAGCTAGCGTGTTTTTATTTTCGGCTAGTTTGTGAATTGTTCGTAAGATATCGTAAAACCAAGTTCCTTTGCCAGCGCCCATTTCAACCAGTGAAATTGAGCATTTATAGGCTTGCGAAATTTGCAGCAAATAAGCAGCAACAAGCTCGCCGAAAGTTTGAGAAATTTCTGGCGCAGTGATAAAATCAGCATTTTTCCCAAGTGGATTTTTGCTGCGATAATAGCCGCTGCCTGGCTCAAACAAAGCCTTGGCCATGAATTCTGAAATCTTGAGCATTACTTAGTAATTTTTAAAAACGGCGTGCTAATTTTGCGTAATTCTTCCAACTTACAAAACCAAATCCACTAAATGACACAAAAAATCGTTGCTCTGATCACTGCCTGTGGGCGTGGAAATCGTTTCAATAAAGGCGAGGGCGTGCCAAAACAATATCTGCCGCTTGCTGGCGTGCCGCTTTTGCGCCATTCGATTTTAGCTTTTTTGAATCACGAAAAAATTTCTGACGTGATTTGCGTAATTCATCAAGACGACGTTGCGCTCTACGAAGAAGCAACTGCAGGGCTTGATCTGCTTAATCCAGTTTTTGGTGGCGACACGCGCCAAGCCTCAATTCGTTTGGGTTTGGAAGCTTTGCGTGATTATAATCCAACCAAAGTTTTAATTCACGATGGCGTGCGGCCTTTTGTTTCTAAGCGCGTGGTTAGTGGCATTTTAGAAAAACTCGAAACTCATCCAGCGGTAATTCCAGCAATTGCCGTGGAAGACACGCTGAAAAAATATTCCGAAGGAAAAATTGAATGGACGCTGGAGCGTGAGAATCTGTGGCGGGCGCAAACTCCGCAGGGATTTATTTATGACGATATTCTTAATTCGCATATCGCGTTTAAAGATCTCAACTTCACTGATGATGCGTCGCTAAATGAATATGCTGGCATTCCAGTTGCCATTGTTCCGGGCTCGCAAAATAATTTTAAAATCACCACGGAAGAAGACTATGAGCGCGCCAAGCGTATGGCGGTGATGCTCTTTCAAAATGTTAAGGAAGAATTTCGCTGCGGCACCGGATTTGACGTTCACGCCTTCCGCGCGCGTGAAGCTGATGAAGATAATTTTGTGAGAATTTGTGGCGTGAATGTGGAATTTGATAAAAAAATCGAAGCGCATTCTGATGGTGATGTTGGCATCCACGCGTTAATTGACGCCCTTCTGGGGTCAATTGGTGCTGGAGACATTGGCGATCATTTTCCACCCACAGACGCAAAATGGAAAAATGCTGATTCGCGTGAAATGCTTAAAAACACCTATCATTTGCTGAAGAAAAAAGGCGCCTCAATTGCCAATATCGACATTACTTTGATGTGTGAAAAACCAAAAATTTCTAAGCTAAAAGAGCAGATGAAAATTGCGCTGGCCGAAATTTTGAATATCTCGGCAAGTCGCGTCAATGTGAAGGCAACAACTACCGAAAAACTTGGCTTTTTGGGACGCGAAGAAGGAATTGCGGCGCAGGCGGTTGCCTCGGTTTGGATGGCGGTGGCGGAGTAGTTGGAGTTTATTTTATCTTAAATTTGATTGAGCGATTGTTTTGCTGCCAAGAACCAAAGCTTTTCTTGGAGAAGTCCTCTTAGGTGGCGAGTCATTTGATGCCAACGTTTTTGTTTGATCGCCTAAGTTTGGCGAAATGCTTTTTGTTAGACCCTGACTTGGAACTTTGGCGCCTTTTAAATCTGGAGCTGTTGTTTTTTTGATAGGTGCTCTTCACGCAAAACTTCCTTTTTTATATCGGCTGGCAACATATCGGGACTGTCTCCTGATTTTTTCCATTCTGCTTTCAGGCTCTCTTTGAAGGTTTCGCGTTGCTCTTTGGCAATTCTAGCAGCTTTTCCTATTCCAAAAGCCATGCCAAGCCTATCAAAAAAACTATGCCCACGAACATTGCCAACATTTCTTTCTTTCGTAAGTTTGTTATAGGCTGTGCTGTGACAAAATTTTTCAGGAAAAATAATTCGCGGCGATTCTGCTAAAATTGCTCCGGCGCTCATGATTAAAAACATCCCACTTCCTGGATTGTGACTAAGAAAAGCTAGGCCAACTAATGCTGTTGTTCCTGCGCCTATGGCAAGGGCTGAGCCCAATCTTTTAAAGAATTTTCCTATTGGCGAAATTTTGGCATGATGAGATTCTTCTTGGCGAAGAATTTGTTTATATCTGTCGTAGGTTCCGGCATATTTTTTAGTGTTTAATTATCGACTTGCCAAAATTTTTAACGACTCTTCTTGCGCAAAATTCATTCTTTCTTCAGCAAGAATTTTGACTTTTTCCACATCTTCATCGCTTGCGCCGCGAGCGACATAAATTGCCGCTGTATCGAAGTAAAAACACAATTTTCCAAAAGGCAGCGGGATCTTAAAATTGTCCCAAGTCTTCAGTTCAAGGAAGCGCGAAGCTGAGTAAGAAGTTGGAATAATTCCTGCGCCAGAAATGCGGGCGATATTGATGATTTCACCGTTAATTTTTTGATTTGGTCCGCGTGGACCATCAGGCGTTATGCCTAGAGAATAGCCATTTTTCAGCCCATCAAGAATTTTTCGCAAAGAACTAAAATCAATTCCGCGCGAGGCTTTGCGACCATCTTTGCTTGAACCGTAAACTGAAATCAGCGCAAATTTTTCCATGACGCGACCAACAAAGCGCCCGTCGCCGTGCTTAGAGGCAAGAGTCATGAAGTTGTAATGCTTATGCAATTTTCTTGGTTTGATGGTGATGAAAGGAATCATCATCAAGCGATTATGCCAAAAAGAAATCAGCAGCGGCTTCTTATTTTTTGCGGCTTCAAGAATGATTTCGTGATTAATCCAAATTTTTTTGCAGCTGATAAAAACCAGCCACATGTAGCTTTTGATGATTAAACAAATCAGCTCGCAAGCCAGCCAAGAGTAGGTGATTTTGCGCAGCAATTGTTTGAATTTGGTTTTGATATCATACCATTCGAGGTTGGTTTGATAACCAAAAATCCGCCATTTTTTTGACATTTATTTAGTCAATTTTTTGCCCAGTTGACGCCCAATCTTTCACAAAAGTTTCCAAACCTTTATCGGTCAGCGGGTGCGAAACTAGTTGCTTGATGACTTTGGCTGGAATGGTTGCAACATGCGCACCCATTTTTGCCGCGGCGGTGATGTGAATTGGATGTCTGATTGAGGCGACAAGAATTTGCGTTTTGAAATCGGGATAATTTTCGTAAATTGCGCAAATTTCTTCGATAAGTGAAAGCCCGTCTTGGCCAATATCATCAAGCCTTCCAACGAATGGAGAGACAAAAGTTGCGCCAGCTTTTGCCGCCAAAATTGCTTGCGCCGCCGAGAAGCAAAGTGTGACGTTAGTTTGAATTCCTTTGCTAGAAAAATACTTGCAAGCCTTGAGTCCGTCGGTTGTAAGCGGAAGTTTGATGCAGACGTTTTTGGCAATTTTTGCTAAAATTTCGCCTTCGCGAACCATTCCTTCGAAGTCTGTTGCAGCCACTTCAGCGCTGACTGGACCAGGAACTAGTGCACAAATTTCGGCGATAACTTCTTTAAATTTGCGCCCAGATTTGGCGATCAAACTTGGGTTGGTGGTTACGCCGTCAAGCATTCCAAGTGCTGCAACTTCTTTGATTTCAGAGATTTCTGCAGAGTCGATAAAAAATTTCATAGTTTTTTGAGGTTTTGTTTAGAAACGAATTTCCACCAACTTAGAAACCTAAACTTAAATCTAAAATCCCCAAAGTGACAAAAATTTTCGCGCAAGTTTTATTGCCGCTCGCGCTTGACGAAAGCTTTACCTACGCCGCTGCAAGCGAAATTGAGGTTGGCGATGTTGTTTTGGTGGAATTTGGTCGCAAACAAATTTGGGGCGTGGTTTGGCAGTTGGAAGACAGGCACTGCGAAAAAATCGCCGCTGAAAAAATTAAGCCGATTTTGGAAAAAAATTTGCAGCTTCGCCTCTCAAAAAATGATCTGAAATTTATTGATGCAATTTCGTCATACAACCTTGCCACGCGCGGGTTAGTGCTTCGTGCATTCATCGGAATTTTAAACTCGGATAAAGTTAAAAAAACGCCAAAAAAATTAGTGCAAAAAATTGAGCTGCAAAATTTTTCGCTAAAAAAACTTTTACCCGATCAACAAAAAATTTTCGACGAGTTTCAAAGCGCTGGGCCACGAGTCAGCTTAATTGACGGCGTTACTGGCTCGGGAAAAACTGAAATTTATTTTGCGATAATTGCTGAAACTTTGCACAAAAATATCGCCGCGCAGATTCTAATTTTACTTCCCGAAATCGCGCTAACCAGTCAGTTGCTGCTTCGCTTTGAAGAGCAATTTGGTTTTAAGCCAGCGCTTTGGCATTCAAAAATTTCTAAAAAAGAGAAGCGCGAAATTTTTTATTCAATTGCTGATGGCAACGTTCGCGTCTTGATTGGCGCGCGTTCAGCGCTGCTTTTACCTTTCAAAAATTTGCAGCTAATTGTGCTTGATGAAGAACATGATACTTCGTTCAAGCAACAAGATGTTTTCAATTTTCACGCACGCGACATGGCAGTGTTGAAAGCAAATTATGAAAATTTTTCGGTGATTTTGTCTTCGGCAACACCAGCGCTTGAGACCTACAGCAATGCAGTTTCTAAGAAATATCATCATTTTATTTTAAGCCAAAAATTCGGCCAAAAAAATGCGCTCGAATTGCTCGATTTGCGCCAAGAAAAATTAGAAAATGGTAATTTTTTATCGCAAAAATTACGCGAAGAAATTGCTAAGAATTTAGAGCAAAAAAATCAGACGCTGCTTTTTTTGAATCGCCGCGGATATGCGCCAGTATCGATGTGCAAGGCCTGTGCAAAAAAATATGAATGCCAAAATTGCGATTTCCATCTCGTCTCTCACAAGGCAAAAAATAAATTAATTTGTCACCATTGCGGCCACAGCGAAGTGATGCAAAAAAAATGTAAATTTTGCGGCGAAGAAGATTCGCTAATTGCGCTTGGAGCTGGTGTTGAGAAGGTTTTTGAGGAAGTTGAAAATTCATTTCCAGGTGCTCGCATCGCACTAATTACCAGCGACAATGTGACAAGTTTTGCTGAAGCTGACGAGTTGGTTCGAAAAATTTTAGCGCAAGAAATCGACATAATTATTGGCACGCAGATGATTGCCAAAGGCTATGATTTTCCTGATCTCACGCTGATTGGCGTTGTTGATTTTGATGCCATGCTTTATTCATCAAGTTTGCGCGCGCTTGAAAAATCCTACCAAATGTTGACGCAATTAATTGGTCGTGCGGGCAGGAACAGCAAGGCGGGGAAGGTGATTATCCAAACTTACAATCCTGACAATTATCTCTTCGAGCAAATCATCAAAGGTGATAAAAAATCATTTTACGATTATGAGCTGAGTCAGCGTTTGAGCCTTGATTTGCCGCCATTTGCGCAGATGGCAAGTTTTGAGGTAAGTTCTTTTTTGGAGAGCGATGCAAAAAATTTTGCGAAAAAATTGATCCAAAATTTTCCAATCAACGAAAAGATAGAAGTCTTCGGTCCAGCGCCAGCGCCTATCCAGCGCTTAAAAAATCGTCACCATTTTTTAGTGAATCTGAAAGTTGCCAAGAAAATTAATCTACAAAAACTAATCACTGATGTGACCGCGGCGCTTGAAATTCCTAGGTCGGTGCGGGTTCGAATTGATATTAACCCAATTTAAGTTTTGGTAATTTTTTGGTTGCAGCAAAGCAGTCATGCGGAGCTTGCCTGCGCATGACGGTCAACAGGCGCATGCTTCGACAGGCTCAGCATGACTAGCTTCAAATTTAACTCTCGGTTGAATAATTCGGCGCTTCTGAGGTGATAACAATTGAATGCGGATGAGACTCGCGAAGGCCGGAATTAGTGATGCGAACGAAGTTACAATTGTGACGCATTTCTTCGATTGTGGCATTTCCGGTGTAGCCCATTGAAGATTTTAGGCCGCCAATCAATTGATGCATAACGTCTGCAACCGCGCCTTTGTAAGCCACGCGACCTTCAACACCTTCAGGAACAAGTTTAAGTTTATCAGAAACATCTTGCTGAAAATAACGATCTGCAGAACCGCGGGCCATTGCGCCTAAAGATCCCATGCCGCGATAAACTTTGTAAGAACGGCCTTTAAACAAAACCATCTCGCCAGGAGTTTCTTCGCAACCAGCCAGCAATCCGCCAAGCATAACACAAGAAGCGCCTGCAGCAATTGCTTTGGCCAAGTCGCCAGAAAATCTGATGCCGCCATCAGAAATTAGTGGAATTTTTACGCGATCACAAAATTCGGCGACATCCATAACTGCAGAAAGCTGAGGCACGCCAACACCAGCAACAACACGGGTTGTGCAAATTGAACCAGGACCAATTCCAACTTTAACAGCGTCGGCACCAGCATCGACCAATGCCTTTGCGGCATCAGCTGTGGCAATGTTTCCGGCAATAAAATTTTGTTTCGGGTAAGATTTTTTTAACTGACGTAAAGTTTCAATAACGCCGTTGGAATGGCCATGGGCGGTGTCGATGATGATGATATCTGCGCCAGCTTCAATTAATCCTTCTGCGCGTTTGATGCCATCTAAACCAACGCCAGTGGCTGCTGCAACCAACAGGCGACCTTCTTTGTCTTTTGAGGCATGAGGAAATTGTTTAGTTTTTTCCAAATCTTTTCCTGTCATCAAGCCAACGCAATTGCCGTTTGAGTCGGTAATTAAAATGCGTTCAATTTTATTTTCGTGAAGAAGTGCTTTGGCCTCAAGCTTAGAGATTCCTGGCTTGGTGGTGATGAGATTTTCTTTTGTCATCAATTCTTTCACCAGCTGCTTTTTGTCAGTAGCGTAGCGCACGTCGCGATTGGTGAGGATTCCAACCAATTTTTTGCTGCCTTGTTTTACAACGGGAATTCCAGAAATTCCGTGATTTTTCATCAATTCTAGTGCATCACCCAAAGTCTCGTTAGGCGTTATGGTGACTGGATCAATAACGATTCCCGATTCAAACTTTTTAACGCGCTTTACTTCGCTTGCTTGATCTTTGATTGAGAGATTTTTGTGAATGCAGCCAATGCCACCAGACTGTGCCATTGCAATTGCCAAACGACTTTCTGTCACAGTGTCCATTGCGGCGGAAATGATTGGAATTTCCAGCGAAATGTTTTTAGTGATCTTTGTTTTGGTATTTGCGTCAGCGGGAACAACCTTAGAAAAGGCTGGCTTAAGCAGCACGTCATCGAAAGTTAATGAAGGAGAAATAGTCTCGATGATCTTGCGATTTTTAGTCATGAATTTGCCGCATTGGTTTTCGAAAAAAATGTAGCAAATTACTCTCTGAGTTCAAAAAATAAAAAACAAACTAATTAACCTCTGGAGCCTAGAAACATGCCTTCGCCAATTGAACGACTTTGCGCCGAAAAAAATATCAAACTTACCGAAAATCGCCGCATTGTTGCGCGGGTTATTTCAGAAAGTACTGATCATCCTGACGTTGACGAGCTCTATCGCCGAGCCTCTGAAGTCAACCCTTCAATTGGCATTGCCACGGTTTATCGTACAGTAAAAATGTTCGAAGAAATCGGCGCAATTTCAAAGCACGACTTTGGTCAAAAAGGTCGTGCGCGTTACGAAAAATTGGAAGAAGACCATCACGATCATTTGGTTGATATTACTACCGACGAAGTTCATGAATTTTTTGAAGAAGAGCTGGAAGAATTGCAGAAAAAAATCGCTCGTAAAATGGGCTTCGAAATCGTTGGGCACCGCCTAGAGCTTTATTGCAGACCACTTAAAAAATGAGCGAATCTCTTCGGCCATTCATCGCTTCACAGGTTGTTTTTGAGGGTATCGACAACTCCAAAAAATTTCTGCAAAGCTTTGCTGAGCTTTATCGCATCGAACTTTTTAAAGATGGTCTTGATTTGATTTTGACTAAATTGCAGCAAAAAGAAATCAGCTTTGAAGTCAGGATTATCAACGGTTGGGACACTAACTTAGGCTGCTTTTTAACCGAGCAGAAAAATTTTTACGATCCGCTTAAGGGTCAATTTCTGCGGCTCTATAAGCCAAAAATAATTCTGCGCAATCTCTCGCACAACCTTATGGCCCATGAGATGGCGCATGCTCTTGAATTTGAAAGTGGTCTGAATTTTGGCGATGACTTTCGCAAATGTATCGGTCTAGACATGAAGGATCGCGAGGCGCAAATTTTGACATTACGCGGCGAGGTGCAGCGCCTTATGGTTGATGCTCTTAAGGCCTATCCATCATACCAATTTTTGTCGGAACTTTTTGCGCGTTATTTTGAACTTTTAAGTTTATCGCGAAATGTAATTCCAGCGGGAAGCTTTGCCACATCTGACGTCACCGGATTTTTTGCAAACACCACTAACTTTATTGAAAAAATTTTTAACCCGCAAATTCGCAAAAAAATTAATCCAGAAATTGCTAAATTAACCGCGCAAATTGCCGCTCAAAGCAAGCTAGAAGCGCCGCAAAAGCAATTCACACAAAGCGTTGATCCCTTTCAAAAAAGAGTTGCTGGTTCGTGGTCAAAAAATCTGCGCTCAAATGCTTCATGGCATCAGGCTTGGCAAAAAGGTAATGACGAGAAAAAATAATGGCAGTTCACACCAGGGTCGAAAAAGCGCAAATTGAGGCGCATCTAAAAAATTATCAAATCGGCGCGCTCGTTGATTTTCAAGGCATCGTCGAGGGAATTGATAACTCAAATTTCATTTTAAAAACCACGCAAGGGAAATTTATTTTTACGATTTTTGAGTCGCGTATCAAAAAAAATGAATTGCCGTTTTTCATAAATTTTACTGCGCATTTGGCAAAAAATGGAATTCCTTGTCCGGCGCCAATACTTGATAATGCTGGGTGCGCACTGGTTCCGTTTGCAGAAAAAATTTCGGTAATTGTTTCTTTTTTATCTGGTTCAACGCTGCAACCAATGGCAGATGGATACTACAACAATATAGCTCCAAGCCATTGTTTTGAAGTTGGCAAAACTCTTGCCAAAATGCATTTAGCCACAAAAGATTTTTCAATGTTGCGTAAAAATGATTTGAGCATTGATGGCTTTGAGTCTCTGTTTTCTAAGTTTGAAGGGCGGCTTGAAAATTATCAAAAAAATCTGCTTGAAGAAATTTCAGAAAATTTAGCCTTTCTGAAAAGCTGTTGGAGACATGATCTGCCTAGCTTGCCGGCCCATCTTGATTTATTTCCTGACAATGTTTTTTTCGATGAATCTGGAAAAATCAGCGGCGTAATCGATTTTTATTTTGCCGCTTGCGACCTTGCTATCTATGACTTCGCAATTGTTGTGAATGCTTGGTGTTTTGATGAAAAAAATAATTTTTTAGAAAAGAATTTTTCTGAATTATTGCGTGGATATGAAGAACAAAAAACCTTCAGCATTGATGAAAAAAAATTCCTAAAAATCGCTTTAGTTGGTGCAGCGATGCGCTTTACTCTCACCAGGCTTCACGACATGTTTTTTACACCAAAAGATTCGCTAATAAAAATCAAAAACCCAGAAGAGTATTTAGCGAAATTGCGTTTTTTTCGAGGTAAATTGTGAGCATCAAATTTCACTTTTTTGGTAAAGACTGTATCATTGATCGCGAGCTAAAAAACCGCGCCAATCTTCGCTTGGCGCTGCAAGAAAAAAATTTTATTTCGCCCGACGTTTTGTTCGCCAACCAGGTTCATGGCAAGGATGTTTTAGTGATTGATTCACCGCAAAAAATTCATGGATCACAAAATTTACCAAAAGCCGATGCAATTGTGACAAACCTGCCGGGCCTTGCAATTGGTGTGGTGACGGCTGATTGTGCGCCGATTTTATTTTTTGATTTGCAGAAAAAGATTGTTGCAGCAACTCATGCTGGATGGCGTGGAGCTTTGAGTGGTGTGATTTTGGCAACTATTGAGAAAATGAAAAAATTAGGCGCAGAAAAAATCTCTGCCGTTGTTGGTCCGATGATTGCACAAGATTCTTACGAAGTTGGCGCGGATTTTTTGCCAGATTTTTTAGTAGAAAATTCTGAGAATAAAAGTTTCTTCAAAAACTCTCTTAACCCAGGCAAATACATGTTCGACCTGCCTGCTTACATCGATAAAAAATTGGAAAATTGCGGCCTAGAAAAAATCAATAATTGCCACATCGATACTTACAAAAATGAGGAAAGTTTTTTTAGTTTTAGAAGGGCGGCACACAGAAAAGAAACAGATTGCGGCCGCAACATCTCGGTAATTGAGTTTAGTTAGTAAAAAGTCAGTCATCCTTGGATTTACGCAGTAAATTCGAGGATCTTAGGATTCTAGCTGCAACCAGCCAAGATCCTCGACGTTTGCGCGTCAAGGATGACGGGGCTTGAATTTTCTTAGTGGTCTAAAACAAATTTCTTGCGGTTTTTTAACTCAAAAATAGGTTGCCGCGCCCTCATGCGCCTAGATAGCTCAGTTGGTAGAGCAAAGGACTGAAAATCCTTGTGTCGCTGGTTCGATTCCGGCTCTAGGCACCACACCTCTTTTTTACTTTCAAACCAGCTGTTCTTTTTCTTGTGGCGCTAAGCGTCCACGGGGGTTTGATTCCATCTCTAGGCACCACACACCCTTCCTGGCAAGCTCAGGGTGACTCGATTTTGTCATGCTGAGCCTTTTCTAAGTATGATTCATCGTCTCTATCAAATCTTTCTTCCCACCACAAAATCAGTCAAATCAGCCAATAGCGCTGCACGTTCGCCAAAAACGTTTAGATGAGAAATTGCCTGGTCTTTCAATAATTCAAGCTGCTTCTTTGCTTGTCCTAAGCCCACAATATCAACAATGCTGGCATTTTCTTGCGACTCTTCATGCTGCTTTTCATCAATATCAGTTTTGTCATCGACAGTCTCAACATGGTCCAAAATATCATCTTTGATTTGGAAGGCTAAACCAAGATCGCGAGCGAAATAACGTAAAGCTTTACGTTGCTCAGGGCCAGCATTTCCAAGGACGGCACCCATTTCGGCGGCGGCCATAAAAAGTTCGCCGGTTTTTAGGCGATGCAATTTTGCTACGGTTTCTTTGGAAATTTTTTGTCCAGCTTTTTCAAGGTCCATCATCTGTCCACCTACCATTCCAGCGAATCCCGAGGCTTTCGCCAAAATTGAAATTAACTGACAACGTGTTGACGCGTCTTTATTTGTTGCTGGATTGGCAAGCAATTCAAAGGCATAGGTAAGTAAAGCATCTCCAGCAAGAATTGCTGTGGCTTCGTCAAATTTTTTATGGCAAGTTGGCTCGCCGCGACGGAAATCATCATCATCCATTGCTGGTAAATCGTCGTGGATTAGCGAGTAAGTATGAACCAATTCAATTGCAGCTGCCGCGTTTAAGGCCTCAAGCGGGTTGACGCCAAAAATATTTGCCGACGCAATTAACAAAAACGGGCGAATTCTTTTGCCTTGCGACAGTGAAGAATAACGCATCGCTTCGACTAGTCGCGAATCACGAAAGTCTTTTGGCAGCAATTCATCAATATGCTGCGAAACCAGTATGGCAGCAGCTTCCAATGCTTCTTTAAGCGGCTTGGGATTGGTTAGCATTTGAGTATTTTAGCTAGATATTTTCCAGTGACTGATTTCTTGTTTTTGGCGATTTCTTCTGGAGTTCCTTCTGCAACAATGTAGCCGCCTTTTTCGCCGCCGCATGGGCCGATGTCGATGATGTGGTCAGCGGTTTTTAGTACGTCGAGATTGTGCTCGATGACCAAAATCGAATTACCCGCATCAACCAGCTTGTGCAGAACTTTCAACAGCTTGCTGATATCTTCGAAATGCAGACCAGTAGTTGGCTCGTCAAGAATGTAGAGCGTGTCGCCCGTTGCTTTGCGACTGAGTTCTTTCGCAAGTTTAATTCTCTGTGCTTCACCACCAGAAAGCGTTGTTGCGCTTTGACCAATTCTCATGTAGCCAAGACCAACATCGCAAAGTGATTTAAATTTCTCGTTGATATGCGGCATGCTTGAGAAGAAATCAGCAGCGTCTTCTGCGGTCATTTCAAGCACATCAGAAATTGATTTGCCTTTATATTTTATCTCAAGCGTTTCGCGGTTGTAGCGCTTGCCGTGGCAAGTTTCGCAGCGCACGTAAACGTCAGGCAAAAAGTGCATTTCAATTTTGATTAAACCATCGCCTTGGCAAGTTTCGCAGCGTCCACCTTTAACGTTGAAAGAGAAGCGCCCGACCTTATAGCCGCGCGATTTTGATTCTGGCAAATTTGTGTAAAATTCGCGAATGAAAGTGAAAGCGCCAACGTAAGTGCAAGGGTTAGAGCGAGGTGTGCGGCCAATTGGCGATTGATCAATCTCGATGATTTTGTCGATGAAGTGGTGGCCCATAAGTCCTTGATAAGGTCCAGGCACAACTTTGGCGCGGTTGATGATTTTATTAAGCGCTGGGTAAAGCGTTTTGATGATCAAACTTGATTTTCCGCCGCCAGAAATTCCTGAAACTGCGGTGAAAATTTTCAGCGGCAGGTTCAGCGTCACATTCTTCAGGTTGTTGATCGTAGCGCCTTTTAGCGTGATCATTCTTTTTGGATCGATTTTGCGGCGTTTTTTTGGAATTTCGATTTTCTTTTTCCCGCTGAGATATTGTCCTGTCACGCTTTTTGGATCATTGATGACAAAATCTGGCTTACCTTCTGAAATGATTTGTCCGCCGTGAATTCCAGCACCCGGCCCAACGTCGATGAGGTATTGTGCTTCGCGCATCATCTCTTCGTCATGTTCAACAACGATTACTGAATTTCCTAAATCGCGCAGGTTTTTTAGTGTGGCAATCAACTTGTCGTTGTCTGATTGATGTAGTCCAATTGAAGGTTCATCAAGCACGTAAAGCACGCCAGAAAGTCCAGAGCCAATTTGTGAAGCAAGGCGAATTCTTTGCGCTTCGCCGCCTGACAAAGTGCCAGCTTCGCGATTGATGGTGAGATATTCCAAACCAACATTACGCAAAAAGCCAAGGCGACGATTGATTTCTTTGAGCAAACGTTCGGCGATTTGGTTGTGCGTTTTGCCAAGTTTTTTTGGTAGAGACTCAAACCAATCAACGGCGCGTTCAACTGGCATGCGGCTGACTTCGCCGATGTGAAGTCCATCAATTTTCACACAAAGAGCTTGTTCGTTTAGACGATGACCGTTGCATTTTTTGCAAGTGCGTAGCGATTGAAATTTTGATAATTCGTCACGCAAAGATTCACTTTCGCTGTCTTGGAATTTTTTCTTCAAGCTGTTGACAACTCCCTCAAAAGGCTTTTTGACTTTGATTGCTTTGAGTCCGTCCTCAACTTTGATTTCGATTTCGTCTTCGCCGGTTCCGTAAAAAATTTTATCTTTTACTTCCTGAGTCAGCGTTTTGAAAGGAACATCAAGGCTGAAGCCGTAATGCGTTCCCATTGCTTGCAAAATCTGCTGATAGAAGCGTTCTTGCACGCCTTGCCAAACGGAAATTGCGCCTTGGCGAAGCGAGAGATTTTCATCTTCAACAACTAATTCTTCGTTGAAAAAAAGTTCGGTGCCAAGTCCGTCGCAATCTTTACAGGCGCCAAATGGCGAGTTAAAAGAAAACAGGCGTGGCTCAATTTCACTGACTGTGAAGCCAGAAACTGGGCAGGAAAATTTTTCGCTGAAGATCAAGAAATCCCCGACTTTGTGTTCGCATTTTACACCTTCTGCCAAGCTGACGATTTCAACATAAAGCAAGCCTTCGGAAATTTTTAATGCGGTTTCAACTGAGTCAGCAAGCCTGTTGCCAAGGTCTGATGACATTACCACGCGGTCGATAATAATTTCGATATCGTGTTTTTTATTCTTGTCGAGTGCTGGTAAAATTTCGTTAAGATCATGAACCTTTCCATCAACCTTAATGCGTTGGAAACCCTGTTTGCGCGCATTCATCATCTCTTTACGGAATTCACCTTTTTGACCACGAACGATTGGCGCAAGAATGTAAAAGCGTGTTTTTGCCGGCAGATTTAAGATTTTATCAACCATCACCGAAGAAGATTGGCTCTCAATTGGCTTACCAGTTTCTGGTGAATAAGGAGTGCCGATACGCGCAAATAAAAGGCGGAAGTGATCGTAAATTTCTGTGACCGTTCCAACTGTTGAACGCGGATTGCGTGAAGTGGTTTTTTGATCGATGGCAATTGCTGGAGAAAGTCCGGTGATTGATTCAACATCGGGCTTGTCTTGCATGTCCAAGAACTGGCGGGCGTAGGAAGAAAGCGATTCGATGAAGCGGCGTTGCCCTTCGGCATAGATTGTGTCGAAAACCAGCGATGACTTTCCTGAACCGCTCAAACCCGTAACAACAACGAGTTCGTTCTTTGGAATTTCGATGCTGACATTTTTAAGATTATGCTCTTTGGCGCCGGTTACTTTGATGAATTTTTCTTCCATTTCTTTTGGTTTTTTAATTTTGAAAATTGTTGCAAAGCCTCTATTCTAGAGCCTGCGTCACGTCTTGTTGAATTTTGCTAACTTCTTTTTTGTTTAGCGGAATCAAACCTTTTTGCAAAAGATAACCATCTTCGCCGATAGTATTTTTGCTGATAATTTCTGCAGCGAATTCGCGCATCCCAGGCACTAAATTGACATGTTCTTTTTTGAGATAGATGAAAAGTGGGCGCGAAACTGAATATCTTCCCGAGGCAATAGAATCAAAGCTTGGCGCGACATTATCGATCGTTGCTGCTTGAATTAAAGCGTGATTTTCTTCTAAAAAACTGAAGCCAAAAATTCCCAGCGCGTTGTGGTCATTACGCAATTTTTGCACGATCAAATTATCATTTTCTCCAGCCTCAATGAAGTGACCATCGCCGCGAATTACCGAACATTTTTTCTTCCGAACTTTGGCTTCAGGAAAATTTTTGATGAAGGCCGGAAGTTTTGTGCAGACTTCTTCAAGCACTAGCTCGGCAAAAGCATCGCGTGTTCCTGAGCTGCTTGGCGGGCCGTAAACAGCGATTTTGTGCGACGGTAAATTTGCACTAATGTCGCTCCATTTTTTGTTAGGGTTGTCGATTAATTCATCGCCATTTTGAGCAGGAATTTTTGCGGCAAGTGCTAAAAAAATTTGTTCTTTACTTAGATTGTATTTTGTTCCCGAGCCAGAATTGGCAAGGACAATGCCGTCATAACCAATTTTAATTTCGATTGGATTTTTTACCCCATTTTGGGCGCATTTTTCAATTTCGCTTTTTTCAATTGCGCGGGATGCGTTGGAAAAATCAGGAAAGTTTAAACCAACTCCGCTGCAAAAAAGTTTGAATCCGCCGCCGGTTCCGGTTGCTTCAACAATTGGCGTTCTAAAGTCGGTATCGCGTCCAAAAGTTTCAGCAATCACTGAAGCGAATGGATAAACAGTTGATGAGCCAACAATTTGAATATGGCTGCGAGCTTTTGTTTTGAAGGCGTGAGAGTGAGTCGCGCCGAGCAAAAAAATTGCTAAAAGCGGTAAAAATTTTGACATTAATTATTCGCGGAAGTTGCGCCAGATATGGCTTAGAAAGGTTTTTTGTAACTAATTCAAATGACGCTTAGCATCTTGCTAGAAAAGTCAACAGCCGTGTTGAGGCCTTTATTGCCAGTTAAAAAAGCAAAATTTAAGTTCAAAAAAATCACAGAATTCTGAGCCCAATTTCTTTTCAAAAAATCTCATGCACAAAATCGGCCAAAAACAAAAAATGCTGCTGCTTTTTTTGCTTTTTTTTGCGCCAATTTTTTCGGCAAATGCAGCAAATAATGCCTCAAGAAATTCCTTTGTGGTCACTGGAAACGAGAGGGTTGCTGAGGAAACGATAATTTCTTATCTTGATGTTGACGGCCTTAAAAATCATTCGCAAAAAGCGCTGCAAAATTCGCTGAAAAAACTTTACGAATCTGATCTTTTTTTAGAGTCAAAAATCTCTTACCAAGGTGAAAAAATTTTGGTCGAAGTTAAAGAAAATCCAATCATCGCTGATGTCAAAATTGTTGGAAATAAAAAACTCGAAGACGATGCCCTGCAAAGCGAACTGATGTTGAAAAAGCGTGTTTTGTTCACCAAGGCCAAGCTGCAAAATGATTTAAAACGCATCAATGAAATTTACTTAAAAAGTGGGCGTTTTTTAACGAAAGTTGAGCCAAAAATTATTGCCAAAGATCAAAACCGTGTCGAAGTAATTTTTGAAGTTTTTGAAGGTCCAAAAGCAAAAATTTCTAAAATTTATTTCGTGGGAAACAGCGCCTTTTCTGATGCGGCGCTGCTTGATGAAATTTCAACAAAAGAAACAAAATGGTGGAAATTTCTCTCGTCTTCTGACGTTTACGACTCTGATCGAATTGAGTTTGATCGCGAGAAGCTGCGCCGATTCTATGGCGCGCGCGGTTATGCAGATTTTGCAACTATCTCATCAATTGCTCAAATCACTCCACAAAAAGATAGTTTTTTTGTGACGGTTTTGTTGGAAGAGGGCATTCGTTACAACATCGGTGAAATCAATGTTATCAACCATATTCCTAAGTTTGACGAGAGCATCTTGCGCAAAGAAATTCTCATCAAAAGCGGCAAGCTTTACAACTCGGATTTGATTGAAAAAACCATCGATAAAATGGTCGAAGTTATGTCAGAAAAGTCTTATGCCTTTGCGCATATTGAGCCAGTTTTGAAGCGCAACCGCGAAGAAAAAATTATTGATATCGACTTTGTCATTGAAGAAACGCCGCGCATTTACGTTAACCAAATTCGCATCACTGGAAATAGTCGAACACTTGATGAAGTAATTCGCCGCGAGCTGCGATTTTACGAGGGCGACGCCTATAATCTCACGCGCATAAATCGCTCGAAACAGCGCATTGAAAATCTGGGATTTTTTGAGAAAGTGAATTTTTCAACCAAGCGCGTTGGTGATGGCGACAAGGTTGATATTGAAATTGAAGTGAAGGAAAAAAAGACCGGCGAACTCAACTTGGGGCTTGGCTATTCAACAGTTGACAGGCTCAGTCTTAACGCCGGAATTAAAGAGCGAAATTTATTTGGTACGGGTCGCGAGCTTGGTTTTAACGTGCAGAAGTCCTTCAGTCGTCTGACTAGCGAGGTGAATTATACTAAACCTTATTTTCTTGGCCATCCAATTGATGTTGGTTTCGATTTGTTCAAATATCAGCTCAACCGCCGAAATACCTTGGTTTATGACCAAGATTCGCAAGGTGTCACTTTCCGCGGTGATTATGCGATTACAGAATTTTTGCATCATCAGCTGAATTACTCTTACAACGATCAAAGCATTGGAAACATTGATCCAAGCGCATCACTTGGCATAAAAAACTTGGCAGGAAACTTTCTCTCGTCGTCCGTTGGTCAGTCGCTGATGTATGATAGAAGAAACAACCGCATCAACCCAACTGACGGCTATTATCTTTCGATCTCGCAGGAATATAGCGGGGTTGGTGGTGACATCAACACCTTGAAACACGAGGGCTCAGCGGGTTATTACATTCCGCTATTTAGTGAAGACTATACGCTAAAATTCTTGGCACGTGGCGGAGCAATTGACGGCATTTCGCAAGATGTGCGCAGCAATTATGGCTTTTTCTTGGGCGGAAATAATTTTCGCGGCTTTGAATATGCTGGTTTAGGTCCACGCGTTATCACCAATGGCAGTGCAGTTGGCGGCGATGTTGTTGGCGGTAAGGCATATTACGTGGGCACGGCAGAACTGCGCTTTCCGCTTGGTTTACCAAAAGAAATGGGCATTAGCGGAATTTTATTCAGTGATAATGGAACGGTTAAGGGCGTTGACAGCATAAGCAAAGCAAACACGCAAGTTGCTGATTCGGGATCAATGCGCTCATCTTATGGTTTAAGTATTGCTTGGGCATCGCCGATGGGGCCGATAAGGCTTGATTTTTCTAGGATCGCCAAGAGAGAAGTTTATGACCGCACTCAGAATTTTCGTTTTAGCTTTGGTACAAATTTTTGATTTAATTGAGGAAAAAAATGATTCGAATTTTTCAGCTGCCAGAATACGCACAGCACAAACTTTCATCTTTGGAAGAGCTAGAAGATCTCAACAATGTCACCTGGATCGACCTGCAAAATCCAAGTGCTGAGCAGATCAGAGAGGTAGAAAAATTTTATAATATCAGCTTCCCAACCAGGCAGCAGCAAGAAGAAATTGAAACCTCTTCGCGTTATCTTGAGGATTCTGGAATTATTAAAATCAACTCAACCTTCATCAATATCACGACAGGCACGCGTAAGCTTGAAGAGCATGAGATTTCTTTCATCGTCACTGCAAAAACGCTCTTCACTTTGCGTTATTTCGACAGCCGGGTGATTTCAGAAACGGTGAAAAAGCTGAAACAATTCCCGTCAGTTTTTTCCAATCCGACAAAAATTTTTATGTCGATTCTTGAAGCGCGCGTTGATTTCGACGCCGACTTGATTGAGTCGATTTCAAAATATGTCGCCAGCATCGGCAAAAAAATTAACATCGATAATCAGCTTGATGAGACGATGATTCTAAAAATTAGCGAATGCCAAGATCTAACAATGTCGCTTCGCGAGGCGCTATTCGACAAGCAGCGCGTGCTTTCTTCACTGCATCGTAATGACGATTTGATGGTAGAAAGTGAACATCGTTTGCGCATCATCATCAAAGACGTGAACTCGCTAATTGAGCATGCAAATTTCAATTTCACGCGTTTGGAATATCTGCAAAACAGCTTTGTTGGTTTGATTAATATCGAACAAAATAAGGTGATTAAAACCTTTACCGTGGTTTCTCTTGTCTTCATGCCGCCAACTTTGATTGCCAGCATTTACGGCATGAACTTTCAGATGATGCCAGAAATTAATTGGTCTTTTGGCTATCCAATTGCGCTGTTGGTGATGGTGGTTTCTTCAATAATCCCGTTGGCGATTTTTAAGAAGAAGAAGTGGTTGTAGATTTTGTCATGCTAAATTCTGTGTGAGCATTCCTCTGTAGTGCTTTAAGGCTGGTGTGGCTATGGTGTTTTTTGCTCTGATTCTTTGCGCTGTTTTTGCTTTTCTAGAGCAAGATCTGCCCAATCCATACGACGCTGAAATCGAACGGAGCTTTGACTTGGTGTGCCTGCAATAGGTGAAGTAGACCTTAAATTTGTCACAATTGGCGCTGGTCTGGCGCTTCCATCTGAGTGTCTTGCAACCGCATCATCATCTTTTTTTGTATCAACTTTGGTGCAGCTTTCGACTAATTTTGCCGCTGCAACGCCAGCCGCGCCGCTAATTATTGCACAAGCTGCTGTCGCTAAAAATCCGGCATTAAAAAAAGCAGCAACCCCTAATGCAGTAACTGCTCCAACGCCTGCGGCAATTTCTGTAAAATTTCGCATCGAAAAAATTTAAATTTTGCGCAAAGCGTTCATGTAAATTGTTGCACCAACGGCATTGCGATTGTTGATTTTGTAGCGTCCGCCGCGAGCGATTGCGTAAGGAAAATTGCCACAAAAAACGTCGAAAGAAATTTCTTGGTGATAAGAAGATTTGTGGTCGCCAAATAAGTCAAAACGCACTTCCACGCTGCTAAATTTTTCGCGCAAAAATTGCGAAATTTTTTGTGCGCGTTGCAATTCTTTACTGACTTTTTCGGAAGAAAATTTCTGTAAAATTTCTGCAGCAAGATTTTCCAAATTATCGTTTTGAAGCGCAATTTTGCTGATTATTTCAGCATTTTCTGCGGCAAGATTTTTGATCGCAGAAAGATTTTTTTGTAAGATTGCAGCAGCTAATTCTTCATTTTTTTGCGCCGAAATTTCGGCAAGAAAAATTCCTAAAAAATCTGGCAAAGAAAATTCGATGAGAAGATTTTTCAGCGATAATTTTTGCAACGCAGCGAGCGAAATTTCAATAATTTCGAAATTAGATTTTTCCTGATCACAGTCGATGATCTCAACGCCCACCTGGGTTTGCTGGCGATCGGCATAAAGATTTTCGCTTTTTGCACAAAGCACATCGCCAACATAACAAAGTTTCAGCGGAGTGTGTTGCGAGCCCAATCTTGTTGAAAGCAAGCGTGCAATTTGCAGTGTGATGTCGCTACGAAAAACCAGATTTTTTCCAGAAATAATGTCGGTGGCACGAAAGGAATTGGTGACTTCTTGCGGAGCAAAATTTTCTTCAAACTCAACAAGCGGAGTTTTGATTAGCTTATATTCGCGGCTGAAAAAAATTTCCAAAAGCGCGTTGATATTTTGGTGCGTTTTTTGCGCTTCATCGAAAAGCAAATCGTAGAAACCCACTGGCAAAAGTTTTGTTTTCATCGTCATTATATTTTGGCTAAAGCAGCGCTTTTTGTTTCAATTTCTTCTTCCAAACGTTTGTTAAATTCTTGCTTGGAGAGGCCCGGCTCAATGGGGGTTAAAAATTCTAAAGTGATTGTTCCTGCTTTTTTTTGTAACTTATTTTTTCCCCAAAAAACCCCAGAATTCAGCGCCGCTGGCACAACCTTGGCGCCGCAAGCAAGATAAAGTGCTGTGACACCGGCTTGATATGGATAATCTTTCGCTGGCGCGCCAACTGGAACACGTGTTCCTTGTGGAAAAAGCACAATAGTTTGACCTAAAGCGAGATATTTCTTGGTCTGTTTAATTAAATCTTTCAGTGCCGAAGCGCCACCGTTGCGGTTGACGGTGATGCCACTCATCACGGTTAAGTACCAACCGTAAAACGGAATTTTTAGCAGCTCTTTTTTGAAGGCGTAAACCGGACGCCTGAGCACTAGGTGCATAACGATTGTTTCCCACATCGATTGATGTTTGCAGGCAATTATACATCCCTCTTTAGGCAAGTTTTGTGCGCCGATAATGCGATGATTTATGCCGCAAAGTTTTTTCAGCATCCACAGTCCAACTATCGCCCAAATCTTTGCGCCATGATCAGCCATTTTTCGATTACGGGTAAGAAAAACTGGAAAATAAATGATTGGAATAATCGCTCCCCAAATGTTGATAAAGAGCCAGAAGAGTAGGGATCCAAGCATGTTAAAGCGGTTTCGTTTCGTAAGGAATTTCGATTTTTTTAAGTGTGGGAATTCGAAGTCAAAGAGGAACTTTGCTTTGCCTCGAAAGGGCGGCGCGGAAGGGTTCCCTCGAAGAATGAGGGTGGTGCCGGATGTCGGGTTCGAACTGACGACCTACTGTTTACAAGACAGTTGCTCTACCACTGAGCTAATCCGGCATGCTGAAATGAAGGCGGCGCAACCTATTTTTGAGTTAAAAAACCGCAAGAATTTTGTGAAAGTTTTTCAAAATGCAGACAAGAAAAAACCCGACTTGAGAAATCCCAAGCCGGGTTTTTCAGCTTAAAACAGTTTTGAAAACTATTTTTTAGCTGGAGCAACTGGTGCAGTTGAAGCAGCAGCTGGTGCAGCTTTAACTTCAGCTTTAGCAGCAACTGGTGCAGAGGCTGCAGGAGCAGCAACTGGAGCAGCAGCTTCAGCAGCAGCTTTTTTAGCTTTTTTAGCTTTTTTAGCAACTGGAGCAGCGGCTTCAGCAGCAACTGGAGCAGCAGCTTCAGCAGCAACTGGAGCAGCGGCTTTTTTAGCTTTTTTAGCAACTGGAGCGGCTTTAACTTCAGCTTTAGCAACTGGAGCAGCAGCTTCAGCAGCTTTAACTTCAGCTTTAGCAGCTGGAGCAGCAGCTACTGGAGCAGCAGCTTTAGCTTCAACTTTAGCTGGAGCAGCAGCGGGAGCAGCTACAGGAGCAGCAGCTTGAGCAGCAGAAGCGAAAAGAGCAACTGCAGCAACGATCAATGAAAGTTTTTTCATGTTAGTTTTAGAACTAAAATTTTGAGGGTGGCCGGCTATTTCTAACCAGTTTTTCTTTTGAAATTTACCGATTTTGAAGCCACCTCGAAACAAGGCGGCTCTAGGCTCGGCGCCCAAAAGAGGGCGCGCAAGCTAGGATGACAAAATTGTTTGTCAACGTGGCTTTTGACTATTTGTTTGGGAAGGAAATCCTAGAAATGAATGACTTTTCCATAAGCGTCCAGAACCGCTTCATGCATCATTTCTGACATGGTTGGATGTGCGAAAATTGTTTGCATTAAATCCTCTTCAGTGAGCTCAGCTTGCTTAGCAATTACATAGCCCTGGATCATCTCGGTGACTTCCGCGCCAATCAAATGCGCACCCAAAAGTTCGCCGGTTTTTTCGTCAAAAATTACTTTGATTAGACCTTCCGTTTCACCCGCGGCAATGGCTTTACCGTTGGCGGCGTAAGGGAAACGACCGACCTTAATTTTTTTGCCCAGCTCTTTTGCTTTGCTTTCAGTGATGCCAACAGAAGCGATTTGTGGCATTGAATAAGTACAGCCCGGAATGTTCTCGCGCTTGATTGCGTGGATTTTTTTGGCGTCATATTTTCCAAGCTTTGCAGCAATTTTTTCTGCCGCAATTACACCTTCATGCGAAGCTTTGTGAGCCAGCCAAGGCGCGCCAGCAACGTCGCCAATTGCTGAGATGTTTGCATCGGCAGTTTCTAAATATCCGTTAGTTTCGATGCGACCTTGGTTTAATTTTACCTTGGTTTTTTCGAGTCCCAAATTTTCAACATTGGCGGTGATGCCTACAGCCATAATGACTTTCTGCGCTTTGATTTCTTCGATTTTTCCAGCGATTTCAACTGTTGCGCTCACTTCATCTTTGCCTTTTTTAAGTGACTTGAGTGCCGCACCTGTGTGGATTTTCATGCCTTGCTTCTCGAAAGATTTGCGCGCCAATTTTGAAATTTCTTCATCTTCAACCGGCAAGATATTTGCCGCCATCTCGATTAGAGTGACTTCGGCGCCCATATTGCGATAAAAAGAAGCAAACTCTGAGCCAATTGCGCCTGATCCAACAACTAGCAAAGATTTTGGCAAAGCCTTTGGTGTCATGGCTTCGCGGTAAGTCCAAATCATTTCTCCATCTGGTTCCATGCCAGGAATCACGCGAGCACGAGCACCGGTTGCAACGATGAAATGCGCAGCTTCGATTTGCGCAACTTCGGCTCCATCTTTTGAAACAGAGATTTTTTTGCTGTCTAAAAATTTAGCAAAACCGTCAATTACTTCGATTTTATTTTTCTTCATCAAGCCAGCAATACCAGTGCTCAAGCGCTTAGAAACGCCGCGTGATCGCTCGATGATTTTGGTGAAATCAAATTCAACTTTTTGCGCTGAAAATCCGTATGATTCGAGGTTGTGCAATAAGTGATTAACTTCTGATGACTTCAGCAACGCCTTGGTTGGAATACATCCCCAATTCAAACAAATTCCGCCTAAATGGTTTGCTTCAACGATACCAACTTTCAATCCAAGTTGTGCGGCGCGAATAGCTGCTACGTACCCGCCAGGGCCAGCGCCAATTACACAAAGATCAAACTTTAGGGAATTATTTTTTGTCGCTTGAGTCATAAAGAAGTCGCAATTTAGTTAAGTTTAAAACAAGTTTTAGACCCTAAATTCTAAGAAAGTTAAATTTAAACAAATTGTTGCAAGAGCCTCTATTTGAGCTGATGCACAGCCATTTTTAAAACCATGTCCGCTGAAATTGAAAATATCCTAACCTCGCTTTCAACCTCGCTTGCGTTGATTGCGAGGTGTCTTTGACATAGAGAAATTACAAGAAAATCTCGCCGCTCTTGAAGCAAAATCACAAGACCCCGAACTTTGGAATAACAAGGCCGAAGCCCAAAAAATCCTCAAAGAAAAATCGCTGATTGAAGAAAAAGTTAGTCAATTTTTAGCGATCAAAAACGGCATAAAAGATAATCGCGACTACTTTGATTTAGCCAAGCTGGAAGCGGATGCGCAGATGATTTCTGACATCGAAAAAAATCTTGCGGCGCTCAAAAAAACCGCCGATGATTTTGAAATTGAATGTCTTTTTTCTGGTGAAAATGATACCAACAACTGCTTCCTCGACATCAATGCTGGCGCGGGTGGAACTGATTCGTGCGATTTTGGTTTGATGCTGCTTCGCATGTATGAACGCTTTGCCAATCGTCATAAATTTAAGGTCGAAATAGTTAACATTTTGGATGGCGAAGAAGCGGGAATTCGCAGCGCCACGCTAAAAATCTCTGGTCGTTTTGCTTTTGGATGGTTGCGCCTTGAATCAGGTGTGCACAGGCTGGTGCGCATTTCGCCTTTCAACGCAAATGGCAAGCGCCAAACCAGTTTTACTTCCGTTTGGGTCTATCCAGAAATTGACGATGAAATCGAAATCGAAATCGAAGAAAAAGATTTGCGTGTCGATACTTTTCGCGCCTCGGGAGCGGGCGGGCAACACGTCAACAAAACTGATTCGGCAGTTCGTATGACGCATTTGCCAACCAACATTGTTGTGCAATGTCAAACTGATCGCTCGCAAATTCGTAATCGCGCCGAATGCATGAAGATGCTAAAATCAAGACTCTATGAACTTGAGATGCAAAAAAAGCGTGATGCGCTTGCGGCGTCGGAAGCTTCAAAAACAGACAACAGTTGGGGTCATCAAATTCGCTCTTACGTCTTGCATCCTTACCAGCTGGTGAAAGATTTGCGCACTGATTTTGAGACGGGAAACATTCAGTCGGTACTCGACGGAGAGATTGATGGTTTCATCAAGAGTGCGTTAACTAACTAGCTTAAAATTTAATTGAATTATGCGTTGTCCATTTTGCGGAAATTTAGAAACGCAGGTAAAAGATAGTCGAATTTCTGACGATGGTGAATCGATCAAGAGGCGGCGTTATTGTTCTGCTTGCGACTCACGATTCACAACATTTGAGCGCGTTCAGCTGCGTGAGATTTTGGTAATAAAAAAGAACAGCGAGAAAAAAATTTTTGATCCAGAAAAGCTGAAAAAATCAATCGAAATGGCGGTGCGTAAACGCCCGGTTTCTGAGGTACAAGTTGAGAAACTTGTCAACAATATCGTGCGCCAGCTTGAAGTGGAAAATGAAACGGAAATTCAATCTTCAAAGATTGGCGAGATGGTGATGAATGCGCTAGAAAAGCTTGATAAGGTTGCCTTCGTGAGGTTTGCCTCGGTCTATAAAAATTTCGAAAAACCCGACGATTTTCAGAAATTTATTAAGCAGATTGCTAAGGTATGAGTAAAACTAATAGCCTTGCCGACGTTCTTAGATTCTGCGCCGAGAACGGTCTTGATGAAATAATTTCAGAAAAGAGTCAAAATCATTTTTTGACGAAAGATCCACAAAAAAAACTTGTGGAAACAAAAAGAACCACAACAGTGACAGACTTCGTAAAGCCAGTATTTTCAAGCGCGCAAGCCATCAGTAGTTTAGCACAAAAGTTTCATCAAAGCGCGCCAGTTTCACAAAATAATTTCGAGGAAAATTTGCCGAAAAAATCGCCCGTTGTTGCGCCTGCAGCACTAGAAACTGAAAAATATCTTTCGCTTAATGAAATTATCGCTTCGGCAAAAAAACTTGCTCAAGCTGCTCCAGACCTTGCTTCGCTGCGTAAGGCGGTTGAAAATTTCGATGGCTGTAATTTGAAAAAAATGGCCACTAACACCGTTTTTTGCGATGGCAATTCGAACTCAGAAATCATGGTGATTGGTGAAGCGCCGGGGAATAATGAAGATTTGCAAGGCATTCCTTTTTGTGGCGATTCAGGAAAAGTTTTGGACGCAATGTTTCGAGCAATCAACATGACGCGCAAAGAGAATTTCTATATCAGTAACGTGATTTTTTGGCGACCGCCCGGAAATCGTCGCCCAACGCCAGAAGAGCTAGCAATTTGTCGACCATTTGTTGAGCGCCATATTCAGCTGCTTGCGCCAAAAGTTTTGGTTTTGGTTGGTGCAACCGCAATGGAGTCAGTGCTTGGAATCAAAGAGCCGGTGAGCAGTGTGCGCGGAAAATTTATGGATTTTGCACCAAGTTTTTTACCAAAAAAAATCAAAACTTTCATCATTTTCCACCCGTCATATTTGATGCGGCAAAGTCAAAAGAAAAAAGTGGCGTGGCGCGATATGCTTGAGCTGGAAAGATTCTTGCAATAATTACCAATTATGACCACTCCTTTAGCCACAGCGATTAGCCGTAGAGGTAGTCAGCAATTTCAGCAACTAGTCGATAAGTTGTTAAAAGTTGCGAAAGAAAATTTTGGTTTGGGTAGGACGGTTTTTGGAATTAGTATTGAAAGCCCGGTGGCGGCGGTGGTGGCAAGAAGGACTGTGGAAGCTCTTATTCTTTCCCAAGCTAAAATCCTTGCTGCTGCTGAGGCGCCAAAAGAGCATTTTATAACAGATCAGAAGCTTTTTAACCCAAATGCTGGTGAGGTCATGGTTTTTGACGCTAAGACCTCTTTTGTAAGAAGGGCTAAAGAGTCTGAAATAAGAGAAGTTGATGTTGTTGTTTCGCCCGGTCTTGGTGGTGGAGATTCACAAGAAAGGCTGTATAACACGATTTCAGAGATGTTGCGAGTTTTTCCAAATCGAGGGTTGGCTATTTACTCTCCAATTAACGAAGGAGAGCACCGCGCGTGCCGTTATGCAAGGGGCAATGCCTGTTATGCTGTGCCTGGTTTTATCAACGAAGAAGAGTCGGAAAATTTTTTCAGAAAAGTTCTTTTACCAAGATTCTTTGATTCGTCGGGCAAGCCATTGCCGCCAGAAGGATGTCAGCGCCTGCTTATGGCTAATTTTAGCATTGGTGGCAGAGAAGCTGAATCGCATTTTCGTTTTCTTGGCAATAAACTTTTGGCAAGCGGCGTTAAAAGAAGGGATATTTCAAGATATTTTGAACGAATTGCGATATTCAACATTGGTTGTCCGCGTCCCAGCTGGGAGAGTCCCGAGGATCGTCCACTTACGGCAACTGTTTTTTCCAAAGACGACATGGGTTGTCGTAAATTGCCGCAATTTGTGATAGATTTTCTTTTGAATGAGAGTTTGGGTCTTCGCCCGGCTGAAATTATTTCTAGAACTGGTTTTGGCGGTGAGCCAGATAACAGAGAAATGATTTTGTTGTTACGTCATGGTGAAATTACCTGTGGCGGTCCAAGAGGTGAGAACGCAGCATTTATCCCTAATATCCTAGGCCATAATTTGGCCAATTATGTTGATGCAATTCATGGGCTGGGATTTGGACCCGAGGCAAACAAGATAAGTGAGGTAAGGAATGTGGTTGAGCTATTTGATGCTTTTGCAAATAGAGAGATTGCTAATAGCGAAGTTGAAGAAAGGCGTAGAGAGGTTTTTAGTAAATCATCCACATATGAAGCATGTCCAATTGAAAGCGTCAGCGAAGAGTCGATAACCAGATTTTTTTTAAGTCTGGAAGCTTATGCGCAGCGCGAGAGCGCCGCGAAAGCTAATTTCCTTGGTTTTCGAAGTTATTTCAGAAGTTCCCCGCCATCACAATCTGCTTGTGCTGTGCAATTGCCTGTTATGTCTAATTTTGATGTGGCGGATCGCGGTTCTGCTTTGTCAAACAGCGGTAAAGTCACTGCAGAGCAAAAAAAAGATCAGTCGAATAAAAGAAATTTTTCTATTCTTGCTGTTGACAAAAAACCAACCCAAACTGAGCTGAATGCCGCGTTAGAAGTTGATGAAATTAAGCTTGGGATTGATGGTGGTCCAGCTGATGAGGTTCGTGAAAAACCAAGTCCCAAGACATTTGGCGCTATTGCAGAAGTTCTTCAGCCAAATAATAAAAGGTACTCAAAATGAAGGTCTTTAATTTCCGCAATATAGACAACATTCGTACTTTTTACCTCGTTGTTTTGCCAACGCTGTTGATGGTTTTGTTGTGCTCGGTTTTTTTTCTTATCGTGAATTGTTTTGTGGTTAAGTCGGATATTCAAGAAGTGCTCAGCGAGCAAAATAGTCGCGCCAGATTTGCTTTGATGGACTCACTCAATTACACCAAATTCGTCACTGCTAGTATCGGCAAACAGATTTCTATCAACTATTCTTCGCGCAAAAAATTTGATTACGATTTTGTCGCTAACTTACTTGCTGCCTATCGCGATTCCAGCAATCAAATTATCGCTTGGAGTACTTTTTCTTGGGCGGATAAAAACTATAATTTGCTGGTTTCAAGCAACATTGGCGTTGTTAAAAAAAATACCAGCGTAGCCGAGCGCGACTATATTGGATTGACCCAGCAATATCCCGGGCAAATTCACTTCGGAAAGCCGGTAATTGGAATAATTAGCAAAGCCTGGTCGATTCCAGCTGGCTATGGCGTGGTTGATCGAAGGCAGGAATATCTTGGTGCGGTGATTACTGGCGTGATTCTTGAAGGTTTGCGTAACCGAATTGCAACTTCGGTTAATAATCCTGCTGTAGTTTTTGCACTGGTGGATAAGTATGGAAAAGTTCTGACTAAATCTCAGGCATTTGATCTTAATGTGGCCAAGGATTTTTTGCCAAAAATCTCTACCCTACAAAATGTGGAAAGTTTCGCTGAGGGCAATTTTTTCTATCAAAAACTCGATGAATATCCTTACGGCATTATCACTTTCTATAATGATGACGCGCTTGGCTGGAACTCTGAATACATGAATTATTACCTGATGATTATGCCGCTATTTACACTGATTGTTATTCTGATTTTTCAGTTCATTTATCGCGATTTTATTTCACCAATTGCGCAAATTTCTTCGGCGGCGGAACGCGTTGTTCGCGGTGAGAAATTGATAGAGAAAATGCCGCATTTCAAAATCCGTGAAATACGCCACATCGCAAAAATGGTGAGTTTGCTAGAAAAGTCTAAACCGCGCTAGTTTGCAGGCTGTAAACCTTCTTCGTGTTTGTTTCTTAAAGTTTTTGCAACTTCCGGCGGCATGTAATTTTCATCATGCTTAATCAGCATTTCGCGAGAAAAAAAATTGTTGAGTTGTTCATCGTAAAATCCCTTTGCAACCACGCCTTGTCTGTCGCGAAACAAATCTGGCACAATTCCAACATATTCAACTTTCAGCTCTTGTTCTAAGTCGGTGACAATAAATTCAGTTTTTAGGGCATCAATTTTTTTAACACTGCCTTCTTTGACTAAGCCGCCGATTCGAATTGGACGTGACTTCAGCGAATTTTTTACAGCAAAAAGTTCGCTTGGTGAATAAAAGAAAACGATATTCTGACGAAAGTTAGAAATAACGAAAAACAGCGCCAGTAAAGAGATTGCAGCAGTTGCCCCAACAAAAATCAGGCGCTTTTTCTTGTGACTATTTTTCATTTTTTAAATTTTTTTTTGCGCAAAAATAATTGCGCAAAGTCGCAAGTAACAACAGCGTTAAAGCAACAATAGCAATCCCGTAAGAGGCGATAATGTAAGTTGAGTAATCGTTCATCGTTAAGAGTATAAGTCATGCTGAGCTTGTCGAAGCGCGCTCGCTAATAATTTTCCAAATTTTTCTTAAGAATTTTCAGTTTCTTTCGAATCGTTGTCACCTCTTCCTTCATCTTCTGACGTGTTTGTGGAGCGATTTCGCCAATACGAATGTCAAAAAAATCAACTAAGCGCGAACGAGGATTTATATGGCCTTGCGACGGTTGATGCTGCACTTCTTGTTCGATGCTTTTAGTGATTTCTTCGTCAGCTTCTTCTTCGCGCACATGATGATGTTGTGGCACCCCAAGCTGCTTGGCGATTTTTTCTAGCTCTTTTTTGATGTCGGACATTTTTTAAGAAATGCGCGGAAGTTTAGCGATAAGGTGCTTGGCGATCACGCCGCAAATTGCTGAAAGTGGAACGGCGAATAAAATTCCAAAAAAGCCAAAAATTGCACCAAAAAAGAAGAGGCCAAAAATTATCCAAACCGGGTGCAAACCGATTTTTGAACCGATGAGTTTTGGCGTAAGATAGTTTGATTCAAGTATCTGACCGAATAAGAAAATTGCTGAAATTATGCCAATTTGCGTTAGATCAAAACCGAATTGGAATAGGGATATTACTATTGCCGTGGTCACGCCACAGATCATGCCAATAAAAGGAATGAAGGAAAAAAAACCGGTTAAAAATCCAATCAAAAATCCAAAATTAAGTCCGCTCAGGCTGAGAAAAACCGAGTAAATTATGCCCAAAATTAAGCAGACATTGAACTGGCCGCGAACATAACCAGACAAGGTTTGGTTGATTTCTTTAGAGATTTTTCCAAGCACAGAAGAGGCGGTGTGGGGCACGTATTTGCTGATATTGGCAATCAAAATGTCCCAATCTCTGACCATATAAAAAATCAAAACCGGCGTGATAAAAATCAGCGACAAAACGTTGACGATGGCCAGCGAAGAATTGAAAGCGCTGTCAAAAAGATTTCTCGAGAAGTCGACAAATTTTGTGGCCATTTCTTGGTTGGAAAGCATGTGAGCAAGGTCGGGCTCTAAGTTAAAGCCAAAGCGACTTCCCAGTTCGATGATTTTTGGATAAAAGATATCAAGGAAGCTCTGAATATAACCAGGTATAGCTTGTGCCAAGTTAGTAAATTGGCTGCAAATTAGTGGCACTAAAACTGCGCAAATTGCCGTAAAGCACGAAAGAAAAAGGCTTACAATTAGCAGTGCTGAAGTGTTGCGTGAGGTTTTTTTGCTGGTCATTTTTTCGACAAGCGGATTGAGGAAATAAGCGGCGATTAGCGAAAAAATGAACGGTGTTAAAACCGAACGAATCGAGTAAATCAGCCAAGCAAGTCCAGTAAAAACTATGGCGGCAATGATAAGTTTTTCTTTCGTTTTCATGAATTTAGTAAGCTGAAGTTACGTAAAGATTTTCTGATTCCTTACTCAAAGAGAAGCCTATTTTGGCGAAAGATTCTTCAATTGGCAGACGCCCGTCGATGTAGTTAACTGCCACAATGACGTAATCTTGCGAAATTGATTGGATCTGCAGCTGATTTATGAAGTTGCTGTTTTCAAGTTTGTTTTTGGCGGCGATCCAGTTTTCTAAGCTCGAAATGGCAATTTTAATTTGCACCAAGTTGGAATTGAGATTTTTACTTTCGTTGTTTTTGGCGTTGAGAAGATATTCAATAGCCTTGTCTGCAACTTTGTCCATCAAGGCTTCATAGCTTAAGCGATCAACATTCACAAAGCTGAGCCTAAGTTGTTTACGATGCATTTTGCGAATGTAGGAAACATCAATAATCACCTTATTTTCGATGGTGTCATAGTTGAAAAGCAGCACATAAGCAGCGCTGGCTTTGTAGCGCGATAAGGCGGGCTCAAGCTTTTGATAATCAGCGTTGGCAAGCGTTTCAGAATTAAGCGAAGAGATGTTAGAGATGTCTGGCTCTGGCGTTAGGAAAGATTTTTTTGCTTTACGTTTGATGGTTTTTTCAACGGCTTTTTTCCAATCATTATCTTCTTCCCAAAGAATGACTTTTTTCTTCACAACTTCTGCGGGAACGATCAAATAAAGCTCGTCAGAATCAAGGTCCTGCGCGGTTGTAGGAATTTTTTGTGATAAAATATGTTCAACAAAATCTTGCGCAAAAAGGATGTTGAGCGTTGCGCTGTAAGCGTTTCCGGCAATTTTTTCATCATTGATTTGCTCAGAGCGCACCATATCAGAAATCTCGTCATTCGTGACTTCGTCAGCAAGTTTGGTTTTGATTTTAAGGCGAGAAAGCAGCGTCAAGAAAGCATCGCGCCTGGCGCCAGCAATGGCGGCAGTTCTTGAAGCGCTAGGGCTTTTAGCGGTATATTTGGCGGTGACTCCTTCAACGAGATAAATGTTTTCTTCAGCAAAAAGGCTCTGCGAAAAGGTAAAAAATAAAACGAAGAGCAGCGAAAAAATTCTCGACATATCGAAATTGAACTAGATATTGCTGGAACCAAGTAGGAAGCCACTTTAGAGCTTCTTTTTCCAAGTTTTAAATCGCAAGAAAAATGTCCCTCAATTACAAACAAGCTGGTGTCGATATTGATGCTGGAAATGAGTTAGTAAATCGTATTAAACCTTTTGCGAAAGCAACAAAAAGAACTGGCGCAGATTCAGACCTGGGGGGCTTCGGCGCACTTTTTGATTTAAAAAAATGCAATTTTCGTGATCCGATTTTGGTTTCTTCAACTGATGGTGTTGGCACAAAACTCAAAGTCGCAATCGAAGTTGGAAGGCATGACACAATTGGCATTGATTTGGTTGCGATGTCGGTGAATGACCTTGTGGTGCAAGGCGCGCAGCCGCTTTTTTTCTTGGATTATTTCGCTTGCTCAAAGCTTGATGTTGATGTTGCGGCTGATGTTGTGAAAGGAATTGCCGAAGGTTGCAAACAGGCTGGTTGCGCTTTGATTGGCGGTGAAACTGCGGAAATGCCAGGAATGTATCACGGCGGCGACTACGATTTAGCAGGCTTCGCTGTTGGTGCAGTTGAACGTGATGAAATTTTACCACGCGAAACAAAAGCTGGTGACGTCTTGATTGGTTTGGCTTCAAGCGGTGTGCATTCGAATGGCTATTCTTTGGCGCGCTACATTTTACAAAAAAATTCGCTGAAATTTTCAGATAAAGCTTTCGATGGAAAATCGATTGGCGAAGTGCTTTTGCAGCCAACAAAAATTTACGTCAAATCTTGTCTTGAAGCTTTCAAAACCAAGAAAATCAAGGCCTTGGCTCACATCACCGGCGGCGGACTAACCGAAAATTTACCACGCGTTTTGGGTAAAAATGTTGCACCAAAAATCGATTTTAAATCTTGGGCGCGCCCAGAAATTTTCAATTTTCTTCAAAAACTTGGAAACGTCACCGACGAAGAAATGCAACGCACTTTCAACTGCGGAATTGGCATGGTTTTGGTCGTTGAAAAAGGCAGCGAAGATGAAGTGATGCAAGTTTTGCGCGCTCAAGGCGAGGAAGTTTCGGTAATTGGTGAGTTGGTTTAGCTAAGCTCATGAAAGACTTAGTTAGAAGAATTTTAGACATTACTGAAGAGACGATTACTCTAGAGTTCAAAAGGTTGGGACCTGTTGAAGATAAGAGCGACAAGGTTGTCGCAAAAACAATCGAGACAATAGTCGCTATGGCGAATACCGATGGCGGTGTGATTATTTTTGGTGTTGATGATCCAGAAAAAACCAAGCTGAAAGGACTAAACAGAATTTTTGGTATTGAGGAAAATCAGGAGAATTTTGATGCGATTGGAAGAGAAGTTCAGCGTATAATTCCGCCGATAGGAGATATTTGGCAGCCTCAGCGGGTAAAGGTTGAAGAGGTGAATAAGACGATTGCCATACTTCACATAAGTAAGGCTGTGCTGCAGTTTCACATGATTAATCATCAGGTTTTTGTAAGACAGCTGAAGGGTAATAAAAAACTGAACCCACAAGAAATAGTTAAATTTAGTTATGCGAAAGGCTTCGAAAAGGCAGACAAAGAGCTGGTAGACGTTGATTTCGATTTGTTAAAAACCGGGTATTTTGAAAATTGGAAATCAGCGCGTGGTTTTGCTTCTAACGATCTAGAAAAAATTTTATTCGATTCCGGTCTTGCCAGAAAAAATGCCGATGGTCGCTTACAGCCAACGCGCGCTGCTGTTATGCTTTTTGCAAATTATCCGACAAATTTGATGGAAACTAAATGTGCTATCAGAGTTTTTCATTATTCTGGTACCAGCGAATCTTTTAACGAAGTTCCAAATTTGCTTGGAACGCCAAAAACAATTGATGGTCCGATAATCAAGGCGATTAAAGACGCTCATGAATATGTTCTGACTTTATTAAGATCGGGAATTGAGATTAGGTCTGGTTTCAGAACGAAATATCAAATTCCGGATAGGGCAGTAAAAGAGGCCATTACAAACGCAGTTATTCATAGAGATTATCACATCAAGCGCGACATCGAGATTAACATTTTTGAGGACAGAATTTCTGTCTCAAGCCCGGGCCTTTTTCCGTATAATATTACAGTTTCAAATATCGGAAAAGTCAGGGCTGATGGTTATCGTAATGATTTATTGGTGAAGCATCTTCGAGAATTTCCAGACCAACCGAATCTGGACAGAAATGAAGGGGTGCGGGCAATGAGAAATGAGATGAGCAGTAGCAGCCTTTATGATCCCATATTTACAACCTATCCAACTTACGAGGATATGGTAATGGTGACTTTACTTAATGAAAAAAGGCCGGGTGAATGGGAGAAGATCAAAGAATACCTTCTGATCAATCGATCTATCACTAATATCGAGGCGCGCAAAATTACTGGGATGGTTCAGGTTCATGAAATGTCCCGCCTATTTAAAAAATGGATGAGTCAGGGGCTTTTGATAAAACAGGAAGAAACTTCAAAGAAATTCACAAAATATAAGCTTCCTAATGACATGGATTCCAATGTCGTTGAGAAGTCAGTTTTATTTGCAAACGACTCTGCAAATAAAAAATGAACCAGCGTAAATACTGAGCTCATGACCATTCTTATTTGCATTTTACCAATTCTAGACCCCCTATGATCAACCGCTCAATCTCCGTTCACCTACAAGATTTTCCCGACATTTCTTTTTTAAGTAACGAAACAACGCTGGTTGCTGATATGGACTTAGTTCGCAGCATTTGCTCAACAGCGCTTTCGATTCGCGACAACAAAAATTTGCGCGTGAGATTGCCGTTGAAATCACTAACAATTTTTGGAAAAAATGCTGCGCGAATTGCGCCATTCAAAGATGTAATTGCTGATGAGGTGAACGTAAAATCAATCGAACTTAAAGAAGAAATTTCTGCCATTGCCGAGTTCAAGCTGCAAATAAATTTCAAAAAAATCGGCGCAAAATACGGATCAAAGATCAAGGAAATCACTACAGCGGCAAAGTCGGGTGACTGGAAAAAAATTTCAGAAAAAGAAATTGAGATCGCTGGTGTAAATCTTTTAGATGATGAATTTGAAATCAAACTTACGCCAAAAAATCTCGACGAAAAAAAATTCGCTATTCAACCACTTCCAACTAATGATTACTTAGTTGTGCTTGATGTTGAAATCACTCGCGAACTTGAAGATGAGGGCATTGCCAGAGACATCGTTCGTGCAATTCAGCAAAATCGCAAAGATGCAAATCTTGATGTTTCTAACCGAATTAATCTGAAAATTTCTTCGCCAAATCCACGTATTGAAGAAGTCGCCAAGGCCTTTGAGTCATACATCAAAGAGCAGGTTTTGGGAAATAGTCTGCAAATAATTTCTGGTGAAATTGCTGCGAAATTTACGTTCAAAAATCAGCTCGATGACGGCGAAATCAGCCTGGGCATCGATTTATAGTTTTAAGATTCGTCGGCAGTTAATTTTCTTGCCTGATCATCAGCAATTAATGCGTCAATAAACTCATCAAGTTCGCCAAGCATTACGCCGTCAATTCGATAACTTGTGTGATTAATTCGATGATCTGTCACGCGACTTTGCGGAAAATTGTAAGTGCGGATGCGCTCAGATCTATCACCACTTCCCACTTGTTCTTTACGATCAGCGGCGCGCTCTTTGGCAATTCTTTCGCGCTCGGTTTCATAAATTCGTGAACGCAAAACTTTCATCGCTTTTTCACGATTTTTAATTTGCGACTTTTCGTCTTGCATCGACACAACAGTTCCGGTTGGAATATGCGTGATTCTAACCGCTGAGTCAGTTGTGTTTACCGATTGTCCACCTGGTCCAGATGAGCGAAAAACATCGATACGCAAATCTTTTTCTTCGATTTTAATATCAACCTCTTCAGCCTCTGGAAGCACGGCAACAGTGGCTGCAGAAGTGTGAACGCGGCCCTGATTTTCAGTTTCTGGAACGCGCTGAACACGGTGAACGCCAGATTCAAATTTCAAACGCGCAAAAACTCCTTTGCCAGAAATTGACGCGGAAGCGTCTTTATAGCCACCAAGTCCAGTGTCAGAAATTGAGAGGATTTCAAACTTCCATTTTCTTCTCTCGGCATATTTTTGATACATGGCAAAAAGCTTGTAAGCAAAGAGCGCAGCCTCTTCACCGCCAGTGCCGGCGCGAACTTCAAGAATAGCGTTTTTTTCATCGGCGGCGTCACGTGGCAAAAGGGCAAGTTTGATTTCTTGCTCAATTTCAGGAATTTTTTTAGAAAGATCGAAGCGCTCTGCTTCCAACATATCTTTCATGTCCTTGTCGGTTGTTGCTGGCAACATTTCATCAATATCAGCAACTTCTTTTTGGGCTTTGCGATATTGACCAACCAACTCTACGATTGGCGCCATGTC
>JBIKKP010000035.1:0-14087 GCA_044360285.1 Rickettsiales bacterium | reverse complement strand
TGGAGCTAAGCAATTCGTGGTGCAAGAGCCAACAGAAATTACGTCATCAGAGCTTTGAAGCGCTTCGTCATTTACGCCAAAAACAATTGTTTTTACCGAATCTTCTTTTGCCGGAGCCGAGATTAAGACTTTCTTCGCGCCTGCTGTAATATGTTGTGACGCGTCGGCATATTTGGTGAAAGCACCAGTGCATTCCATCACCACGTCAACAGCCAGCTCTTTCCATGGCAATTCTTTTGGATCGCGTTTAGAAACAACGAGAATTTTTTTACCATCAACGATCAGCGCGCCGTCAGCAATATCAACGCTTTTGGAGAATTTTCCGTGAATTGAATCATATTTCAAAAGATGGCGCAAAGTCTCTAAAGGTGCTGAGGCATTGACCGCAACCAGTTCGATATTTTTATATTCTGGATTTTCAAAAAGCCCGCGCAGCACGCAGCGGCCTATTCTTCCAAGTCCATTAATTGCAATACGAGTAGTCATAATTTTATTTTTTCGAAGTTGAGGTTTTGCTGTTAAAATAACCTAAAGCATTGCGGAAATCTTTAAGGTTAATTCTTGCCGTCACTTCATTTTCCTGGTCGCGCAGGTTAAAACGAAGATAGAGATAATTACCGCTTTTCATTTGGCGAAAGAGCGAATTTTTTTGTTCGTCGTCGAGTGGAATCAGGCCAAAATCTTTTGCGCTGATATTTTTGGAAATAATGATATCGTCGCGATCAACGCGAATTTGCACAAAGCTTCCGATTTTAACTTGCGGAATGACAATAAGCAGCTGACTGAGGAATTTTGCGGTTGGTTCAATAGTTATTGCTGCGGTATTTTGATAAAATTTCGACGCAATTTTGCAGTAAGAGGTATCCATCATGTCATCAACTTCGCAGAAAACTTTCCACTCGCCAAAAACTTTTTCCTCGTTGGTCACGTCGATGATTTCAGCTTGCGCGCTGTGATTGCTCAGTACAAAAAAAACCAACAAAAAAACTGTAAATATTTTTCTCATATGATTTTTTCTATTACTTGCGCGCTGTTGATTTTATTGGTTTTGGGTGGGTTGTTTGGGATATTTTTTTGCCAAAATTATTTACGAAAAATTTCTTGTTTATCGGTTTCTTACAGCAGCTTTGTTGTGCTCATCGCATTGATGGCTTCAAAGAGCCAAATTCTAAACGAAATTTTATCGGTGATGGTGAGTATTTTGGTGGTGTTTGCGCTTAATCTTTTGATTGGCGTGGCGATTGCTAAAAACATCATCAACGCCAAAAGGTCTTAATTGTTGATCTCGTCAAGTTCCAAAACAATTGGGTTGGTGTTTTTCTTGAGTTCTGCCATCAATTTTTTGCGAAGATCGGCGGTGTGAGTTTCGATTTGGTCTAGAATCTCAATGATTTGCATAGCTTCGTGCGAAAGTTCGTCGAGTTTTTCTTGTTGTTTTACGAGTGCATTTGGTTGCATATTTTTATCTAAAAAGTTGGGAAATTTGTTGAAAAAAACTCTTTTACGAATGCAAAGAAGTCAAGTTTTCACAGGCGGTTCTAATTTTTTGAAGGCCTTCTGAAATATGTGATTCGTCGATGTTAAGTGGCGGCAAAATTCTGACAACGTTTTCACTGGCTGGAACGGTCAGTAAGCCTTGCTCGATAAGCTTCTTAGCGAATTCGTTATTCTCGATTTTATCGCTGATTTTTATTCCAAGCATCAGCCCAACGCCACGAACATCGCTGATAATTTCTGGAAACTGAAGCTGCAAATCTTCTAGCCCGCGCTTAAGCTTGGCACCATTTTGACGAACATTTTCTAAAAAATTTTCCTGCAAAATTTCTGTAAGTACTGCGTTTGCAACGGCCATTGCTAGTGGATTTCCGCCGTAAGTTGTGCCGTGCACGCCAAGAGTCATGCCGCTTGCCGCGTTTTTAGTTGCCAAGCAAGCACCAAGCGGAAAGCCGTTAGCGATTGCTTTTGCGCTAGAAATCAAGTCGGGCTTTACGCCAAAATAGTCGTAAGCAAATAAATGTCCGGTTCTGCCCATACCGCATTGCACCTCATCGAAAGCAAGCAGCAGACCTTTTTCGTCACAAATTTTGCGCAAATCATGGATAAAGTTTTTGTCAGCAACGCGAATACCTTCTTCACCTTGGATTGGCTCAATCAATATGCCGGCAGTGTTGTCGTCGATTGCTTTTTTAACTGCTTCGATATTGCCAAACTCAACATTGTCAAAGCCAGGAAGCGCTGGCTCAAAGCCCTCGAGATATTTTTTCTTTGCTGCGGCAGAGATTGTGGCAATTGTTCTGCCATGAAATGCTCCAGTAAAAGTGATTATGCGGTTTTTATGGGGTTGGCCTTTGGCGTAAAAGTGGCGGCGAATCATTTTAATTACGCATTCCAAGCTTTCTGCGCCGGAATTGCAGAAAAAAACGTAATCGGCAAAAGTTTGTGAAACCAGATTTTCAGCGTATTGATTAAGCTCGTTGACGTTGTAGATATTAGAAACGTGCCATAATTTTTTTGCCTGAAGGGTCAGCGCTTCAACGATTTTTGGATGACAATGTCCAAGCGCGTTAACAGCGATTCCAGCACCAAAATCGAGATATTTTTTTTCGCCCGAAAAAAGGTAAGCGCCTTGGCCATGCGAAAAAGAAATATCGAACCTTTTGTGAACGGGTAAAAGTTTTGTAGAAGTGGCCATGAATGATTTCTGATTTTGATTTGAGATTTGCTGTTTTACAAAATCTCTGACTTTCATTTTCAACCAATAATTTGACCTTGTGATTCTTGATTCAAGCCAAACTAAAGAAAAAATTCTCAGTGAATTTCTACAACTTTGCGCATTTGAGGGCTGGAATGATGAAACTTTGCTGAAAACCTTAGAAAAATCCGGCATCGCAACCAATCTACTTCCGCTAATTTTTGAAAATGGCGCTCTCAGCTTAGCCGAATTTTATGTTGAGTTTCAGAATCAAAATTCAGCAGAAATTTTTGCAAAAAATTACGGCGCTGCCACCAAGATTCGTGATAAAATTCGCTTTGCGCTTTATGCACGTTTTGAGGTGGAAAAAGAAAATAAAATTGCGCTGCAAAGATTGGTAAATTTCTATTTAAATCCAAATAATTTTACCTCTTTTGAAGTTGGACCCAGGCCAGCCCTGCAGTCACTTCAATCGTCTTTTAAAGTTGCTGATTTTATCTGGAAAAATATCGGCGATTCGTCGAGTGATTTTAACTTTTACACCAAAAGACTGACCCTGGCAAAAATCATCTTGCGTGCTTTGAAAGTTTTTTTGGAAGATGAGTCCAAAGACCTGCAAAAAACCAAAAATTTTATCGATGCTCAAATTGCTTCAGTGATGCAATTTGAGCAGCGTAAGGCTCAGTTCAAAAAATTTTCTACAACAGCAAAAAATTTTCTTTGTGAAAGTTTTTTGGACGAAAATCAGGCGCTAAAATCGCCGAAAGAAATTATCAAAAATCTGCCTTTTTTTAGGCTAAAAAAATTCTAAGAAAAAATGCACGAAACCCTTAATACAATTGACATTTCCGTCATTTCTCTGGCGCTGATTTTTGTTGTGACGGCTTTTTTCCGCGGCTTCATCAAAGAAATTTTCTCGATATTTAATTGGACCATTTCTCTCACGCTCTCGCACCTTCTTGCGCCATACGCGACAGAGTATTTGCAAAGTTTTTACGACAACAAATTCTTCCTCGACATCACGGTTCGCACGGTGCTTTTTATCATCGTTTTTTTGGTGGTGATGTTCTCAACATCGGGCTTACGTGACTCGCTGAAAGAAAAAATTTCAAAAGCTTTGGATCGTTCGCTTGGCGTATTTTTTGCAATTTTAAAAACGCTGGCGATCTGCGGTATTACTTACTCTATGGCTTTGCATATGATGAAATATGCTTTAGGCGATAATGCAAAAACTAGCGAGGCGCAAAAGAAAATGCCGGCTGTTGTTAAGGAAGCTAGAACGCGCCCAATCCTTGAGTTTTCTGGTTCGATAATGGATCCAATTGTTGAATCATTTTTCAATTCTGTTGCAAAAAACTTCGACCAAGTTTTGCCAAAAACATCTGATCTTGATTCAAAGCTTGATGAGTTGAGTAAAGAAGAAACTACTCCCGAAACTGCTGATGACGTGGATTCGGGCTATAACAAAAAAGATATCGAAAAAATGAATCGCCTCATCGAAGTGGTTCAATAACTTACTAAAAAAAGGAGAAAAAATGTTCGAATTAAATGGAAAAACAGCCTTAGTAACCGGAGCAACAGGTGGCATCGGCGCCGCTATTTCCAAAGCTCTAGCTGCTCAAGGTGCAAAAGTAATTTTGTCTTCAACTAAGGAAGAAAAATTACAGGAATTGGCTAATGAAATTGGCGGAGATGTAAAATATGTCGCTTGCAATTTATCTGACTGGCACGCCGTAGAAGCTTTATTTGACAAGGCTGAAGAACTTGCTGGTGGACAAATTGATATCCTCGTTTGCAACGCTGGAATTACCAAAGACAACCTGATTTTGCGCATGAAAGACGAAGATTTTTCGCAAGTAATCGATATCAATCTCAAATCAACTTTTGTGCTTAACCGCAATGCGATCAAAAAAATGATGCGCCGCAAATATGGTCGCATCATCAACATCGCTTCAGTTGTTGGCGTCACTGGAAATCCAGGGCAGTGCAATTACGTTGCCTCAAAAGCCGGCATGATTGGCATGACAAAATCAATGGCACAAGAAGTTGCAACGCGTGGAATCACCATCAATTGTGTTGCGCCAGGCTTTATTGAAAGCCCAATGACTGACATTTTAAACGATGCACAAAAAGGCACGATTCTAACCAAAATTCCTGCCGGAAAAATGGGTGAAGCTGCTGATATTGCTAAAGGCGTTGCCTTCCTAGCAAGTGAAGATGCTGGGTATATCACTGGACATACACTTCACATCAACGGCGGAATGTTCATGAATTAACATGAGATTTGTCACCCCGCACTTGTTTCGGGGTCTTGAATCGCTGGACCCCGTGTAATAAGTGCGGGGCGACAAACTGGAAAGAGAGAAAAGTAATAAAAAAATATGACTACACACAAAACAAAAGTTGCCATCATCGGATCAGGGCCAGCAGGCTATAGCGCAGCGATCTACGCAGCTCGCGCTAATCTTTCGCCAATCATCATCAACGGCATGCAGCCAGGCGGACAGCTTACCATCACAACTGACGTAGAAAATTATCCAGGATTTGCTGAGGCAATCCAAGGCCCGTGGCTTGTTGAGCAGATGGAAAAACAAGCGCTGCATGTTGGCACAAAATTAATTCACGATCACGTCGTTGGCGTCGATTTTTCTAAGCGTCCTTTCGTTCTTACCGGCGAATCTGGCGATATTTTTGAAGCCGAAGCAGTTGTGATTGCAACCGGCGCGCAAGCGAAATGGCTTGGACTTGAATCAGAAAAAAAATTCCAAGGATTTGGTGTTTCTGGTTGTGCAACTTGCGATGGATTTTTCTTCAAAAATAAAGAAGTAATTGTGGTTGGCGGCGGCAACAGCGCGGTTGAAGAGGCTCTTTATTTAACTAATCACGCTAAAAAAGTTTACGTAGTTCATCGTCGCGACAAATTTAAATCAGAAAAAATTCTTCAAGATCGTTTATTCAAAAATCCAAAAATCGAAGTGATTTGGAATCATGCCTTAGATGAAGTTTTGGGCAGTGAAAATCCAAAGGGCGTGACTGGTGCACGCCTGAAACACACAACTTCTGGCGAGACTCGCGAGATGAAAATTGATGGAATCTTTATTGCTATTGGCCACAAACCAAATTCCGACTTATTCAAAAATAGTGGGCTAGAAATTGACGCGGAAGGATATGTCACTACCCGTCCAAACTCTACAGCCACAAACATTCCTGGCGTTTACGCTGCGGGAGATATTCAAGATAAAATCTATCGCCAAGCCGTGACAGCAGCTGGAACTGGTTGTATGGCGGCGCTAGAGATCGAAAAGTTTTTAGCTCACTAGTCTCAAATAAAATTTTATGACCACTTCACTCTCATTCACGCTCGATAAAAACGGCATCGCTAATTTGATTTTCGATTTGCCAAATGAGAAGGTAAATAAGCTTTCCGCGCCAGTTTTGGCTGAGCTGGAAACGGCTTTGAACGTTATTGATGGAAATAAGGGGATTCGGGTTTTGCTGATCACTTCCGCAAAAAAAGATATTTTTATTGCTGGTGCTGACATCAATGAAATCAAGGATTTGCGCGACGTTGATGATGCTAGAAAAAAAGTCTCACGCGGCCAAGAAATTCTTTCAAAAATTGCTGCACTAAAAATTCCAACAATTGCTGTAATCAACGGCGCATGCCTTGGTGGAGGGCTTGAGCTGGCACTTGCTTGCAAATATCGTGTTGCAGTTATCAATAAAAAAACTGCACTTGGTTTGCCAGAAGTTAATCTTGGTATTATTCCAGGATTTGGCGGAACTCAACGTCTGCCTCGTTTGGTTGGTTTGCAAGAATCGTTAAAAATGATTCTTTCGGGTAAGGCAGTTGATGCAAAAAAAGCCTTTAAAATTGGTCTTGTTGATGAATTGGCGCGTGAAGAATTTTTGTCAGAAAAGCTTACCGAAGTGGTTGTTGAGATTCTGAAGCCAGAAGAGCAAAATCGCTATCTTCAAAGCCGAAAAGCAGCTTGCAGCAAGCGTTACATTTTTGAATCGCTCTTGCTTGGAAAATTTTTCATTTTTCATCTCGCTGCTAAAGACCTTTTTGAGAAAACTAAAGGTCATTATCCTGCACCTTTTGCTGCGCTTGAGGTGATTAAAAAAACTTACACATGCAAGCTAAAGCCCCGTCATTTAAAGATTGAGCTCGATTATTTTTGCAAACTTTGTACAGGAGATATTTCGAAAAATTTGATTGAAATTTTCTTCACCAGCGAGGCTTTGAAGAAAGATGTTGGAATTGAAAATGTTGGCCAAACCAAAGAAATCAAGGCTGCGGCACTTATTGGCGCTGGCGTTATGGGTGGTGGAATTGCTTGGCTCTTCGCTAATAATGAAATCAATATCCGCATCAAAGATATCACGCAAAATGCTATTGCTCTTGGCTTCAACCAAGTTTCAAAAATCTTCAATCAGCTCAAAAAAATCAGAAAAGTGACGCCATATGAAGTTGATATGAAAATGGCTAACATCAGCGCAGGCCTTGATTTTAGTGGCTTTGACAAGGCGGATATTGTCATTGAGGCGGTTGTTGAAAAAATGGCGGTGAAAAAAAATATCCTCACGCAAGTTGAAAATGAAGTCGCTAAAGATGCTCTAATTGTTTCAAATACTTCATCTTTATCGATTTCTGAAATGGCGCAAGCCTTACAAAATCCTGAGCGCTTTGCTGGTATGCATTTTTTTAATCCAGTAAATCGTATGCCGCTTGTTGAGGTTATTCGCGGTGAAAAAACTTCCGATGAAACCGTTGCAGCAGTGGTAAAACTTTCTAAAAAACTTGGTAAAACGCCAATCGTTGTTAAAGATGTTTCTGGCTTCCTGGTCAATCGTATCTTGCTTCCATGCCTCAATGAAGCCTCCTATCTTTTGCAAGATGGCGCGGATATCAAAAATGTTGATGCGGTGATGGAAGATTTTGGCATGCCAATGGGTCCTTTTGTTTTGTGTGACGTAGTTGGAATTGATGTAGCTGGAAAAGTTGCTCACTGTCTTTTTGAATCTTATGGAGAGCGCATGCGTGTTGCTGATATCTTTGAAGAAATTTACAAAAATCGTCCCGATTTACTTGGTAAAAAAGTTGGTAAAGGTTTCTATATTCATGAAGAAAAAATGACGCTCAACCTCGAAGTTGAAGCAATCGTCAACAGACTTCGCGATGAAAGAAATATCCGTGAATTGAACGTTTTTGAAAGTGACGTTATTGATCGCTGCATTTTGACCATGGTCAATGAAGCAGCAAAATGTTTGGAAGAAGGCGTGGTGAAAAACGCGCGCTACCTCGACATGGCAATGATTATGGGCGCAGGATTTCCGGCATTTCGTGGCGGTCTACTGCGCTATGCTGATTCGCGTGGAATTGATGATGTAGTGAACAGATTGCAGGAATTAGAAAAAGATTTGGGCAAACGTTTTGAAGTATCGCCGTTGCTGCTTAAAATGGCAAAAAGCGGCGAGAAATTTTATTCTTAAATGCGCATTATCGGCATTGATCCCGGTCTAACAAAAACCGGCGTTGGAATTATCGAAGTCAAAAATAATTCCCTTAGTTTCGTTGCTTGCGAAACAATTTATTCAGATGCCGCAAAGCCGCTAGCAGAAAGATTGCAGCATTTTCATCTTGTGTTAACAGAGCTCATAAAAAAATACCAACCGCAGCAAGCGGCAATCGAAGAGACCTTTGTAAATACTAATCCTGTTTCGTCTTTGAAGCTGGGCCAGGCGCGTGGCGCGCTGATTTTGACTTTAAGTTTATGCAACTTGCCAGTTTTTGAATATGCCGCTACGTCAATCAAAAAAACCGTTGTGGGAGTAGGGCGCGCTGACAAAAACCAAATAAAAGCGATGGTAAAGATTTTATTACCAAAAGCAGTCTTTAATTCTGAAGATGAGGCCGATGCTTTGGCCATTGCGCTTTGCCATAATAGCCACGCAACTTTTAGGAAGAGCTATTCATGAAATATCTTTTGATTCTGCTTTTGATTTTTCAGCTTGCAGCCTGTTCGTCCTATCGTCCAATTCTCGACAAAAATGAAAAATATCTTGAGCTGGGAGAAGACGAGGCGCAACGCCAAGTCGATCTTTGCAAGAAAAAAGCGCAAGATGCTTTAGATGCTTATAAAGCGCAGCGTGCTGCAAAAGAAGCGGGCCGTAAAGCGGTAATTGGCGGTGTAGTTGGTTCAGCAATTGGTGCAATTTCGGGTCGAAATCTTCGTTCAACTGTCGCTTCTGGTTTAATTGGCGCTGGAGTTGGCGCTGCCATAGGCGCTCTTGCGGTGGCTGGAAAAGACAAAGTTACACCAGATGAAATGAAGCAGCGTTATATTTCTAAATGCTTGGCTGATAAAGGTTATTCGGTGATTGGCTGGGTTTAATTCTTGGCTAACGCTTTTTAAATTTCGGTCACACTTCGACAAGCATGACCGAAGGTTTATTATTTAACCAAAATACGGATCTGCGCTTTCTCAAAACTTTGTGAGATAAAATCCTCAACCGCCTTCTTCGAAAGACTCTTCGCCAAAGCATCTTTTGATTTTTCAAACGGTATTATTTCCGCTGGTCTCTCATCTTCAAATTTTACCACCACCCATTTGTCTGAAACTTGAATTGGGTTGCTAATTTGGCCTTTGGTAAGTGTTTTGACTTGTTTAACAACCTCAGCCGGAAGTGTGCCTTCTAAGATAAATCCAAGGTCGCCACCTTTTTTAGCAATGTCTTTATCGAGCGATTTTCTCTTAGCTTGCGCGGCAAATGATGCAGGAAATTTCAGCAAAGATTGATAAATTGCTTCCGCTTCCTTTTGTGTTTTAACCGCAATATAGCTGATTCGCAGATCTTTTTTTTCTTTAAGCTTTTCAACTAGTTCGTCGTAATTTTTCTTTACGTTTTTTTCTTCAGCAGCTTGCGTTGTCAGATTAATGAGAAGTTTTTGCTTCAACATTTCCAACTCAAAAAGTTTTAATGCTTCTTGGTAGTCAGTGTCTTTGTTAAGTTTTCTTTTTTTTAGCCTCTTTGTAAGCGATTTCTTTAAATACGACCTCTTTAACTATCGTTTCTTTTTGATCAGCGCTGAGTTTATCAAAAGTCAATCCTTTTAATTTCTCATCTCTTGCGACAAGCTTTTCAAGTTCGAGTGTTGCCGACCTGAGCGTCACTTCCCCGCCGTTATAGGTGGAAATAACGGTTGTTGCAGAGTCATTTGTTGCAGAAATGCCAGACGAAGACTTTGCGCCAGAAATGCTTTCGCAAGAAGCAAGAAGTAAGGTAAGAGATAGCGCGGTTAAGAGTTTTTTCATATTTTTACTGGTTTGTTTACTGGTTATTATTTGTTATTTTTAGTGAAGAGAAGGTCGTTTTTCATTTTTAATAAAACTGAGCGGTAAGAGTTTTCGAGAATATCTTTGTGAGTTTTATCAAAATTGTAAGCAAATGGAGTGGCTATGACTAAGGGAAGCCAGATTACAGTGGTCATTGAATCTGCTACTTCGTAGTGAAAGGTTTTTTCACCTTCTTTAACTTCGGCTGTGACGAATATTTTTGCTACATGCCATGATGGAATGATGTAAGCAGTGAAGGCAGAAATCAGGAATCCAACAAATCTTGCTGGGTTTCTTTGGTCGTAAGCTTTGCCTTCAAATATCAGGTCGGCTTCAGACTTTTTCTTAACTAATTCACAGCATTTTGAGTCTTTTAAGGCTTGTTTAAACAGCACCTCTCTATCCACATAATTGATGTTGCTGTGAGCTATTGGAAAAAAATCCATCTCCCAGTGAACATAGATTTTTTTCTTTCTGGTGGAAGATTCTTCTAGTTGATTTAGCTCAATTTTCTGCAGATTGTTTCCCTTAAAAATTACACAGCCATTCAATAGAAAAAAGACCTGGGTGCTGATAATGATTTTTTTGAATTTGTTCATAATTATTTGCCAAAAAACCCGTCTTTTTTCATTTTTGTTAGAAGTGTTTTATAGAGGTTTTTGTTCACTTCGGCTTCGACAGTTATCGAATTTGCAAATGGAGTGGCGATAATTAACGGAGCCCATATTGCACTGAAGAAAGAATCTTTTACATCATAGTCTCTTACTAGTTTACCCTTGGTAATGTGCGCAGAAATTCTTATTTTTGAGTTAATCCAACATGGAAGCGCGGTAAATGTAAGACCGCTTACAAAAGCTGCATAAATTCCTGCTTTACTGCTCTCGTCATAGAAAGAGCCCTTAACAAAAAGATCAGCTTCCTCTTTTTCACTTACTATCTCGCAACAATTAGATTCTTTGATGGCTTCAATAAAAATTTTTCTCTGATCTGACATAGCCTTGTCGATCACATTTTGCTGAGCGTTATTCATGAGTGTGCTGCTAAATCTCCAATCTATAAAAATTTTTGATTTTATGTCTGATGCGACCTTAAGCTCTTCTGGTTTTATTTCGGAATATTGACTAGACCTTATGGCAATACAGTTGGATAGGCAGTTAATTAAAATTAAAAGCATCAAGGGCTGTAAAAGTTTTTTCATATTTTTAGTGTTGGGTTGAGGTTTGTTGAGGGTTATTTAAATGGCGCATATTTTAAAAACATGAGCCCGATATTTTGGCCAATTACTCGGTCAAAATTTGTTATTCGCTTTTTAACGCTTTGAGGAAATTTCTTTAAAGATCTTGCGACGAGATTTTGGCGTCTGTGGTTCTGCAGCTTTTTTTGTCAGATTTGGTGTCTTGGAACTCTCTCATTTTCTGGTTTTGTTTTTTGGTGAAAAAAATGGTGTAAGATCTGGGTTTTTTTCGAAGTTTTGATTTTTTTTACAACTTTTTAGTTGGGCAAAAAAGCCTCTCATGATATCTTTGGAAAAATTAGTCATATCCAAATCTACATTCAATTCACCGGCGGATTTGTATTGTTCCAGCTTTTGATGTCGGTTTGTAAACCTTTGAAGTCTTTGTTGAAATAAGTAACGAATGGTTGGTTGTTATCCAGAAGATACTTTGCGCCAACTGCACCGCCAGTTAAAATTACTTTATTAAAAAAACCTCAAGTGGAGTAGAAGCATTGCACTGCACCCCTTTTTTAAACAACTTATCCCTTCCAAAAACTTATCCCTTCCAAACTGATCAACAACGATCATTTTAATTTTTTAACTTACCCAATGTACCGCTAATAGAGAATAGATTTGATTTTAAGTTTCCGGAGGGTGTGGCGATAATTCTTTTAGTCCTTCGCGAAACATAAGTCGTATTATTCGCAGCCGCATTCCCCCAAATTCTCAACCCACTCCAGATATTTTGTGCAACTTCGGAATCATCTAACCCAACCGCATTTCCACTGATGATTGCCGAGAAGGAACCACCAAGTCCACCCAGCTGGATTGCCGTGTTTCGATTCATACCAAGATCGTTGTAAGCGTAAGAGCCAATTTCTTCTCCGGCGATTCCACTAACCGCCCCACTTGCACAATCTCCTCCGCCAGTCGCTCCATTCCACACCCCAAAATCCCATGAAGTGTAAAGCTGCTTTGCCTTATCAATTGATGGAGGAATGTAGATAAGCTGATTATTTTCATTAACTGTATAACTTCCATGTGCTGCATTTCCAATTGCCTTCGCCCCCAAATTCCCCGCTGCTCCAATTAGAATGTTTACTCCCTGATTCTTCAAAGTCTCTTCAAAGGAATCCCCATTAATCGCCGATTGTGCCGCAGTTGAGCTTACTGTACTTAACGCCGATTCCGCAAAAGCGATTTGGATTTGCTTGGCGATTGTTGAAGTGTTGTTTGCTGCGCCAGCCGCATTCGCAGCACTCGCTGCTCTAACTGCATCATTTAATCCACTAACTTCAGAAATCCCCGCAGTTAGTCCTGCTGTAGCTCCAGCAATTGCGATGTTTTTGAGAGATTCATCGGAGGTAGTTGCTTTGTAGGAAGCATCGGAAGTTGTTTTGATCTGTTTAAACAAATCACCATCATCTGCGTTCATCGAAGCATTGGTTGCAGAAACTATTGAGTCATGTTACCACAGTTGACAATGCCACTCCTATTCCCACTTCCCGCTGCAGATTTATGATCTATAACCCATGTATCAGTTCAAATAACTGTAAGAAAAAAAGTCTCCATATAAGCAAATAGACAATAGTAATTAGAACCAACATAGAAGCTGACTGTATATGCTTATCCCTCATAGAAATTTGCAAAAATTTTGGATAAATTTTTAGCAAAGTTGTAGGGCTGATTTTAGTCGATCTGTAATCCTTGGCAAAAAAAGTTAGATGAAATACTCCGTAAAAAATACTCCAAGTTATTATTCCAATAATAGTCACTAACAGATTATTGAAAAAATCGCATCCATCACACTGGAAATTTTTTATCCCTAAAATCAACCCAATAGTAGGAATCACACACAAACTTAGAAAAATCAGTACTATCGAGCTTAAATAAATTATTTGCGATTCTTTAGGGGTAATTTTGTCTTTGAGCATACCTTATTTTTTAATTTTTTCTGGAATAGAAACACTTACGTTAATAGGTATTTTTGTTACTGGAGCAGTAGAAATACCAAGTGTATAACCAAAACCAGAACCACCTTGATGAGTCCTTATATAGTCACCCGATAGAGTGTTTTTGTAACCCAATGAAGTACTAACTCTTGGACTATGCCCATGAGGCACTGTATAAACATACATGCCTACACCTATTTCCGGTACAAGTAAAAAGTTTGTACCCCGACCGTCAGTTCCGATAGATTCTTCTCTAAATAATAAATCACTTTGCACTCCTGCATGAATATCGTAGTCCGGCCATGGGAATGGAATCTCAACTTTACCCCCAATGAAAAACGAATTATTCTCTGCTGCGTTACTTCCAATTCTCTGTCCCTGCCAAATATTTTGCGCGACTTGGTGATCACTTTGTCCAGAAAATTGTCCTGTGATTATCGAAGAATATCCACCCGCAAGTCCCGCAAGTTGAACTGCAGTTTGTTTAGACATTGAACCGTTTTCAACTCTATTGCGAAGAGTGTCGCCTGTTATTTCTCCTGTAACTCCACTAACTGCACCAGACCAGGCATCATTTCCAGTGAAAATATACGCAGTTGCACCAAGTCCGGCATGGAGTATGAGTTGTTCTGCTTTGTTTATCGTTGGGGCATGGTAGGTAAATGTTCCATCTGTGTTTTTAGTATAACTTCCGTGAGCTGCATTTCCAATGTTCTTCGCTGCAACATTGCTTAACGCAGCAACCAGAATGTTTATACCCTGATGCTTCAGAGTTTCGCTAAACGAATCCCCATTAATCGCCGATTGTGCCGCAGTTGAGCTTACTGTACTTAACGCCGATTCCGCAAAAGCGATTTGGATCTGATTTGCAATTGTAGTAGAGTTGC
>JBIKKP010000011.1:0-38740 GCA_044360285.1 Rickettsiales bacterium | reverse complement strand
AAAAGTAAGGTCAAACCTTCGTTCTAACTAAAAAATCTTTTTTGCAAATGAAGGGAATAATTCTTGCCGGTGGCTCAGGCACAAGGCTTGCGCCGCTTACGCACGTTATCAGCAAACAACTTCTGCCGGTTTATGACAAGCCGATGATTTGTTATCCGCTGGCGAATTTGATGAGTATTGGGATTCAAGAAATTCTAATTATTTCCACGCCGCAAGACACACCAAATATCGAGAAATTTTTAGGCGATGGATCTGATTATGGTATCAAGCTTTCATATGCCGTGCAACAAGAGCCACGCGGGATTGCAGAGGCTTTTTTGGTTGGTAAAAAATTTATCGGAAACGACAATGTTTGTCTGATTTTGGGCGATAATATCTTTTACGGCGCAGAGGTGAGTGCAGAAGTGCTGGCGCCTAGAATGCAGGCCCTTGGCAAAGAAATTGGCGCCTATGTTTTTGCTTATCACGTTTCTGACCCACAGCGTTATGGCGTGGTTGATTTTGATGAAGAAAATCGTGCTTTGTCAATTGAGGAAAAGCCTCTTCGCCCTAAGTCAAATTGGGCGGTGACTGGTTTATATTTTTACGATAATAATGTCGTAAAAATTACCGAATCGCTGAAACCGTCAGCGCGCGGAGAGCTTGAAATTACTGACGTGAACAAAGCTTACTTAGATAAAAAGCAACTTGAGGTAATTAAGCTGAAGCGTGGATTTGCCTGGCTCGATGCTGGTACGCCAGATGCATTACTGGAATCATCCAGCTTCATTCACACAATTGAAAAACGTCAGGGATTGAAAATTGCCTGTCTTGAGGAAGTGGCTTACAACAAGGGATTCATTGATTTGGAGCAGCTAAAACTTTTGTGCGAAAAGTTTAAAAAAGGTTCGGATTATCGAAATTATCTCGAGTCAATCTGCCGCTAATTGCAAAACTTATTGACGATTGGATAGCGCCGATCCTTATCGAATGACATCTTGGAAACCTTAGGACCAATCACCGCCTGTCTGCGCTTATATTCATTAATGTAAAAAAGCCGCGCAACTTTCTTCACAATTTCCGCATCGAATTTTTTAACAATTTCGGTGATCGGTTTTTCTTCTTCGATCAAATCAAACAAAATTGCATCCAAAACTTCATAGCTTGGCAGTGAGTCGCTGTCTTTCTGGTTTTCCCTTAATTCTGCGGAAGGTTCTTTGGTGATGATATTTTGCGGAATAATGTCGGTTTTTTTGCAGCGTGAAATTTGCGGAATGTTTTTGTTGCGCCAATTCGAAAGTGCAAAGACCTGTGTTTTATAAAGATCTTTCAGCGGGTTAAACGCGCCGCACATATCGCCATAAATCGTTGCGTATCCTGTGGCCATTTCTGATTTATTGCCGGTGGTGATGAGTAAATATCCAAATTTGTTCGAGATCGCCATCAAGAAATTTCCGCGAATGCGCGACTGTAAATTTTCTTCGGTGACGTTTGGCTGAGTTCCGCTGAATTGCTCGGCAAGGCTTGAAATCATTGCTTGAAAAGCTTTCTCAATTTCAACTTTGCCAAGTTCAATTTGCAGATTTTTCGCCATTTCATAGGCGTCGTTAATTCCTTCCGCTGAATTAAATTTTGAAGGAAGGGTGACAAGTTTTACATTCTCACTTCCAAGCGCGTCAGCGGCCATTGCAGCAACTAAAGCTGAATCAATTCCACCCGACATTCCAATCAAAACTTTTTTGAAACCACTTTTTTCAACATAGTCGCGAAGGCCTAAAACACAGGCTTGGTAGAGTTTGTCTTCGGTGCTTGTTTTTGTATAATTTTTACCAGTAATCGCTTTTATTTCATCTTTTGAGCATTCGAAAATCGCTTCATCTTGCGCAAATTCCGCAAGTCTGAAAATTACTTCATCTTGCTTATTGGTGACAAAAGAAGCGCCATCAAAGACCAAAGAATCTTGGCCGCCAACTTGGTTTAGGTAAAAAGTTGCGGCAGATTTTTTGCTGAAATTTTGCACAACTTCCAAACGCTGAGCATCTTTGCCAAGGCAGAAAGGAGAAGCGTTGGACGAGACGATGAAATCTGGATTTTCTTGTAAAATTTCTGCGTTTTGAATTTCCCAAATATCTTCGCAAACAAGCAGCGCAAGTTTGAATCCTTTTAGGTTCACGCAAATTGGTTTTGCTGCGGCGTCGAAATATCTTTTCTCGTCAAAAACGCCGTAATTTGGTAAAGAAACTTTGTTGGAAATTGCGGCGATTTTTCCATCAGCAAGCAAAAACAAAGAATTAAAAAGCTGCAAACCTTGTGAATTAGGTGCTCCAACCAACATCGCAGATTTTGTGCCAGCAGTTTTTGCGGCAAGTTTTTCAATCTTTTCTTGGCAATTTTCGATGAAGTATTTTTTGCCAAGCAAGTCTTCTGGTGGGTAGCCAACCAAAGCCAGTTCGGAAAAAATAACCAAATCAACTTCGTTTTTTGTTTGCTCGAAAGTTTGTAAAATTTTTGTAAAATTTCCTTCAAGATCACCAAGTGTGAAGTTGATTTGGGCGAGTTTTATTTTGATTTTTTCCTGACTCATTTTGTGCTGCTATGCTTAGATTTCAGAGGCTCCAAGCCTGATTAAATGATGAGTCGACCAATCTTCTTTTTTCAACATTCTCCAGCAATCGATGATCACGGCGTCTTTTTTTATGTCGCTTGGTTTGAGTGATAAAAATTCTTCCCAAGCAGTGCAAAGAAGAACTGCGTCAGCTTGCGCAACCGCTTCTTTCATGCTTTGGCAATAGTTGATGCCAGACAAAACTTTTCTAGCATTTTCGATTGCCAGCGGATCGTAAGCAGAAATTTCCAAACCTTTTTTAAGGATCTCGCGAGCCAGTGCAAGGCTTGGCGAGACATCAACAACTGGAGTTCCTGGCTTGTAAGAAAGTCCAAGAATTGCGACTTTTGTTTTGCCATGCAGATGTTTTTCAACAAGGTTAGCAACATATTTAGTGTGGCCCTGGCTCATGTGGTCTGTAGCTTTGGCCATGATTGGATCAATGCTAACATCTTCAGCAGCTTTCGAAAAAGCGATGTTGTCGCGTGGGAAGCAAGGTCCGCCAAAGGTCAAGCCGCCTCTGAGATATTTATTGCCGATACGGCTGTCTTTTCCAACGGCGTTTAAAACTACGTCAGAATCAGCACCAGGAATTTTTGAGCAAACTTGCGCCAGCATGTTGGCGTAAGAGATTTTGGTGGTGACGTAAGTGTTAACCGAAATTTTTGTGAGCTCGGCATTAACGAAATTCATGCGCGCGAAGTGCGGTTTGTTGCTGCAAGATTTTTCGTAAATTCCTTGGATGATGTCGCCAGCTTCTTTGTTCGATTCGCCAATTAAAATCATGTCTGGGTGCAACATGTCACGAACAACGCTGCCAAGGGCGATGAATTCAGGGCTGTAGCAAACACCAAAATCTTTATTCATTTTTTTGCCAGAAGATTTTTCCAAAGCTGGAACAAATTTTGCGCCAGTGTCGCCAGGCATGACGGTGCTGGTCATGACGATTACAGGGAATTTTGCGCTGCAATCTTTCAAGCCTTTACCGATTGTTTCAGCGGCTTGTAGTGCATATTCCATTGAGAAGCGACCTTCTTCGTCACTTGGAGTTGGAACAATTACGAAAGTGACTTCTGAGTCTCTAACAGCTGCGGCAACATCGGTTGTGGCCTTGAGCCGGCTGCTTGCGCTGTCGATTAATTCTTGCAAACCGCTTTCAATTACTGGCGCTTTGCCTTGATTGATTTTGTTGACGAATTCTTGATTGATATCGGCGCCGATTACTTCGAAACCTTTATGCGCCATTACAGCAGCATGACACGCGCCAAGTTTTCCAAGGCCAATTACAGAAACTGTTTTAGTCATTTTAGTTAGTTTTTTTGGAGGATTTTTAGGATAGAGAGGCCAGGAATTTCCGCGATGATGATTTTTCTTTCAATACGAAAAATTGCTTTCAGCAGCGAATTGATCAGCCAGTTTGGTTGTTTAGTGTCATAGTCATAGATTCCTTCGCGCTGCTTAGTTTTTATTTTGTAAAAAAAGTTTTTGGTAAGGCGAACGGCAATGGCTAAGGGAAAGAGAATTTGCATGAAATATCTCTCGTAAACGTTGGTGAGTTTTGCCTCATCAACAACGGCTTGCAGCGTGTTTTTGCTATATCTTCTGAAATGATGAGAAGCTATGTCGGCGTAAGACCAAAGCCATTGGTGGGCGGGTACGGTGAGAAATAAAAATCCGCCTGGTTTTAATTTTGATTTGATGACTTCGAGCGCTTTTTTGTCGTCTTTTACATGCTCCAAAACATCGCAAAGTAAGATCAAATCGAACTGTTCATTTTCGTAAGGAAGATGATTTGGCAGTTCGACAGGCTTGACATTTATTGGAAAATTTTCTTCAACGTAATTCCTAGCAACTTCGTTATATTCGCAGGCTTCGACCTTAGAAAATAGACCTTGCAACATGGTTAAGTTTATTCCAGTTGAACAACCAATTTCTAAAACTTTTGCATCGCGGCCAAGCTTTAGTGTCTTGATGTGGTCAGCAATAATTTCGCAACGAACGACGTTCCACCAAAAAGAATTTTGGTTTTGCGCCATGATTTTATAGAGTTCCGGGATCATGTTATTCTTGGTTTGATGAGTCTTTTTCGACGAGATAAAGCGGGCGGTTTTTTACCTCAGTAAAAATTCTGCCAACATATTCGCCGATGATTCCAATAAAAATAAAATTCATGCCACCAAGAAAAAGTACCACACTCATGATTGAAGCATAACCAGGAATACCTTGGTCAAAGAACAGTTTTGAAAAGATAATCACAGCACCGTAAAGAAAGGAGCAGAGGGCGATTAATACACCAAAATAAGTAATAAGACGAATTGGAAAAGTTGAGAAAGAGAAAATGCCATCAAGAGCATATTTCGTCATCGATTTGTAATTATATTTCGTTTCACCTTTTGTTCTGGCGCCTCGCTCATATTGAATCACTGTAGTTTTGTAGCCAACCCAAGAAAGAATTCCGCGCATAAAACGATTTCTTTCGCGCATTTTTTTTATGCTCTCTAACGCCTCGCGATCAATTAGTCTGAAGTCACCAACATTTTCGGGCAAACCGCTATCCATAATTTTTTTGGCAAGTTTGTAAAAAACTGCCGAGGTAAATTTTTTGAGCCATGGATCGTTGCGGCTGCTGCGCTGAGCCATCACAACCTTATAGCCTTGCTGCCACTTTTCGATCATCTGCGCCAAAATTTCTGGCGAATCTTGCAAGTCAGCATCCATTGGAATTGCCGCATCACCACTGGCGTGATCAAGACCGGCGGTGAGGGCGATTTCTTTACCGAAATTGCGCGAGAGTTTGACGACTTTTAAGTAAGGTTTTTTTTGCGAAAGTTCGCGAAGAATTTTGTAGGTTGCGTCTCTACTGCCATCATCAACGGCGATGATTTCAAAATTTACGGATTTGATGCTGCTAAAGATTTTTTCGAGGCAAGAAAAATAGTCATGAATTGACTCTTCCTCGTTGTAAAATGGGGTGACTATTGAAACGAGTTTCATTTTATTTTTTTAAATTTTTTTCGAAATTCCACGCTGACAAGATGATGTTTTCAAGGCTTGAGAATCTTGGTTTCCAGCCAAGTTTAGAAATTATTTTTTCATTGCTTGCCACAAGATAAGCACAATCGCCCGCGCGGCGTGGTTTGAAATTTATCTGCAATTTTTTGCCGGTGATTTTCATCGCCGCTTCAATGATTTCTAGAACGGAAAAGCCGCTGCTTGTTCCAACATTAAAGCAATTTTCTTCACCGCCATTTTCAAGATATTGCAGCATTTGCAGGTGTGCTTGGCATAAATCGATGACGTGAATATAGTCACGAATACAGGTTCCATCAGCTGTTGAGTAGTCATTGCCGAAGATAAAAAATTCATCAGCGCCGCCATTTAATTTTTTTAGCAGCAGCGGAATTAGATGCGTTTCGGTTTTGCGATTTTCACCAAGATTGTTTTTGTCATCAGCGCCACAGGCGTTGAAATAGCGCAGTGCGCCATATTTTAAGCCATGAATTTTTGCATAATCTTGCAAAATTTCTTCGGCGAATAATTTGCTTTTTCCATAGACGCTTGCAGGAATTTTTGGATCAGTTTCGCGGATATTTTCGTTGCTGCTTTGATAGATTGCCGCGGTGGAAGAAAAGATAAAAAAACTGTTTTTGCTGTGAGTGATGATTTGGTCGAGAAGGTTGATGCTGTTAGCTAGATTGTTGCGATAATAGAGGTTGCAGTTGCTCATCGATTCACCGACTTCAATTGACGAAGCGAAGTGAAAAACGGCGTGAATTTGGTGGTTTTGAAAAATTTCGCTGAGGATTTTTTTATCAGAAATGTCGGCTTCAATTAACCGCGAAGCGTGATTTGGCGGGCCTTTGAAGCTGTTGGAGAAGTTGTCGATGCCAATTACTTCAAAGCCATTTTCTACCAAAACTTTGCTCATGTGCGAGCCAATATAGCCAGCAGCACCAGTGACCAAAACGGTTTTTTTATTAGAGACTTGCTTGGCGGCTGACATGAGATTCTTTTTCTTCGCTGAGGATAAAATAGTCTAAAACAAAGGCGTCAGTGATGATTTTTCTTTGTTCAGTAAGTGAAAATTTTAGGCCGTTTTGTTGCAATTTTTTAATCATTTTGGCGACATCTTCGTGATTTTTGGAAAATAAAATGACTACGCGGTTTTCTTGTGTATAGTCGAAAAATTTGTCTTTGAACTCAGTGCTTCTGTCGGTTGACCATAACCTTTCGATGGCTTGGCTTGAGCCGTCAATTAAAGGGTTGTCGATTGGATAAGACGATGCTGCGCCTCCAGATACAAGGCTTTGCGCAAAGTCAATGTTGGAGTAGCTGCTGTAAGCATCGAAGCATTTGATTTCTGGTTTTTCGCTATTCCACCAAACAAAAATGTTGCTGAAAGATCGGTTGCGAAAGTTGCTTTTGTATTTTTTTACATGCTCGTCGAACTCAAGATAGGCTTGAGTTATCGACTTACTGTGTGGGCAACGTGAAATTTGAAATTGGATTTTATTTTCATAGTTTGCGGCCGTAAGCAGCAGAAATAAAATTGCGGTGACAAAGTGAGAGAAGGGAAGTTTTTTAGTTAAGTGTGCGAAGACAAAAAGCGCCAACCAAAGTGCAAAATAAATAAAAAATTGGTTAGAGGATTGGTTAGAAAAAATATGGTTTTTTAGCAGAAAAATAGTCAGCAAAATGGCAAAAAAGAGCGTGCTAACTAGAGTCTTTTTAGAGTTAATGTTAACATTTTTTCGCAAGAAAAAATAAGAAGAGTTTATGGCTAGAGTCAGGAAAGACGGTACTAGCGCATTGAAAGCAAAGTAATCAATTTGCAGATTATTGATTTGCAAAATTTGCGTTGTGAGCAATTCGCAAATCACCAGAATATAAGCGATATTTACCGCTAAAATTAACGAATGTTTTTGGTGACTATTTTTGAGTAAAATTTTTGCACTAACAAAAAGAGAGTAGAAAAAAACTGCGGCAAAAAACGAGAGATGTTTGGTATTTCCAATGAAACTAACTATTGGCTGCCAATAATCGGCGTTATTGCCAGTGCTGCTTCCAAGCATGAATTTCCACAAAGGTTTCATGAACCAAAAATGCCTGCCGAAGCTTTCGTTGATCAGGCATAAAATCAGCGTGCAGAGCAAAAGTCCGCTAAAAACCCAGAGAAATTTTTTCCCAATTTTTTCGAAAGGGTTTTTTTGATTTTGTAATTTTATTCCAATATAAAAAGCAGCAGCAAACAACGCAGAATCAAGAGAGAGCAGGGTGCTTGTGTGAATAGTTAGGGCATATAAAAAGCCAGTTTTTATGAAAAACTTTTTATTATCTTTGTCGTTTTTTGCGTGAGAGGCGACGTAAAAAATTAGGTATAAAAATAGAACTGCGGCGAAGTTGTTGTGATAATCTGCTTGGCCAGAATAGCTAAGAAGGAAAAGTGGAAAAGGTAGGGCCAAAAGCGCGCAAACAAAAGGCGGGGCAAATTTACGAGCGATTCTAAAAATTAAAAAAGAGCCAAGAGCGTAAAGAGAAAAATGCAGCAAATATCCAACTATTTCTTTTGCAAAAATACTACGAAAAAAAGTTTGAACTAGTACCCAAGGTAAGCGCGAAATTTTGTAGTTCGCGGAATAAGAATCGTCGAAATAGTTAGCGCCATAGCCAACGTAGAGAAATGGATCGATCCAACCGACTTTATCAAAAAAGGCGTCTTGATAAAAAAATAAAAAAGCGATGGCGCTAGAGCAGCAGGCAATGGCAATTGTGTAAATTAAAAATAAATCTTCGCCTGAATTGAGTTTTTTGATGAAGCGCATGGTGCTAAATGATTATGTGTGAGATTTTCTTTTATCTTGCGTTTTTGGCTCTGGTTCTGGCGACTCAATGATTGGTTTCAGAGCTCTATAAAGACTGCCATCACCTATTTTGGAAATTTTTTCTTCAAAAGATTTTACTAAATTTATTGCGGAATAGGAGTTTGGAAAAAACTTTTCATGCTCTGCGTAAAATTTTGCGATAAATTCTTCGTAAGATAATTTACCTAAAAATTTTCTTTCTTCTGTTAAAAGATCGAGAGCTTTTTTGACGTCTATTTCGGTTTTAAAAATTTTGTCTCGATGTTGTATTAAGACAGCTGCGGCTTGATCTGGAAGGCTAAAGAGATCGAATAGAATTGCTAATTTCAGAAGTTGCTGTGGCGTGTAGTTTTCAAAAAAGGAATCATCTTTGAAGTAAAGAGCGTCACCTTGCACAATTCTGCCACTAATTGTTTGTGCGGCGATATTTAGCGAATAAAGATCTGGTAAGAATTTTGAAGAGTAGCTGCGCGTTGAGAGTAAATTTAGGCCAAATCCAAATTGTCTTAAAAAAGTTGTTAGAGAGGCTTCATCATTTTCATTACAGGCAAATGACACTTCGGCCATTATTGCCATGATTTGTTTTGGTTGAAGAATTTCTTGGCAAGATTTCAAAAAAGATAAGTCATAGCTGTCGATGTCAGACTTAATGAAATCAATGCTTTGCAGGTTTTTTTCTTCTAGAAATTCAGGGATTTTAATTTTTTTTGGAGAGAGTTTCATCTCGGTCCATAAATTATTTTGGACCAAATTTTGATGATCTATTTCTTTTTGTTTGATGATTTTACAACCTTCGAAGGCAGAGAGTTTGGTGAAGCAGTTATTTAGTTTAGAGGCCTCTTTTTCTTTAGTGCCGCAGTCAATAAAAGCTTCGATATAGTGAATGTTTGGATTCTGATTGTTTTTTCTTAAGCGCGAAACTTCTTCAACATTGGGGTCGAAACCGTGGTATAAAATTCTGTCCCCAAAATTTTTAAAAATTTCATCAATACCGCCAGAACATCCAATATCAAGAATCGAGAGCGGTTCGGTGATGAAGTTTTTAGCATATTCTAAGAATCCGCTCCAATCATTGCGTAGGTGTTCCATGTGAGTTGGTTAGTTTTGAATTTTGCAGATTTTTGTATTTATTCCAATCGGTTTTTGAATGAGTCGGTTTCTGATCTTAGTATCCCTTGCTAATCTTTTAGCGGGTTAGAGAGCCAATTTTTCATGTGCAAAAAGTAATCTTTTTTGCCAGTGAATTTTTCGCATAAAAAATCGAGAAGTTCTCTATTTTGTTTGGTGCTTATGTTGTTGATGATGATTTCAGCAGAGCAGTCGCAAAGTTCATAAAGGTCGAAGATAAATGCTAAATTTAGCAGCGCGCGTTCATCGATTTTGAAGTTAAATTTTTCGCCATATTTTGGGTCCGCAAGGTCTCGAAGGTAAAGTGCATCTGCCCATTGTATTTGTCCGGAGACGTTTTGAGCCGGAAGATCTTTGTATAAGAATTTCGAAGGAAGGGCGCAGCGTGAATAGTAAACTGGATCAAGTTTAAATAGGCTAAAACCTTCTTTGCGTAATAATTGGTCTATGTCTGAAAAGCAGCCGTCAAATCCTTCGTTTGGACCGTGAAATTGGCATTCAATTTCAATTCCAAGAACATTTTTATTTCTGATTGTATCTAGAGCTCCTTCCAGAACGGCAAGCTCATGACCGTCTGTGTCTATTTTAATAAAATCGCATCTTGCCACTGAATTTAGCTTAGAAAATTCATCGAGAGTGATGAATTTTTCAGTGACTGCCTGGTCTTGATTTGAGGCGAATCTTTTTTGGTAGTAAGTTAAGAATGGATCATTTTTTGCAGTGTCATCTGAAGCAAAAGTTGATTGAGCAGGGCTTTCAGGGATTTCTTTTAGGACCTTTTTTACGGCTGATTCATCGTAATTTTTCTTTAAGAAAGGAAATCTTTGCTCTTGCTGTTCTTCAAGAATTTTGCAAGCCATCCAGGCGGCAGTTCTTCTGATTTGATAGTTGGATTTTGAACTAACTTCTTTTTTTTGACTTTCTTTTCGTGAAACAAAAAAATTGTGGTAGGTAAAGTTTGAAACTTCGCTTTTATTCAATTTTTCTACTTCAGAGGTTATGGGATCAAAGCCGGCGCCAGATAATTTTTCGCCCCATAAGCGCCACTTTTCATTGATTCCTCCAGATGCTCCAACATCCATCAGGAAAAGCTCAGGTATTTCAACTGCAATATCTTTTGCTTTTTCGATGAGATACTTGCTCATGACAAATCTTTGAGGCCCCAATTTCTGCTATTAATTTTGTAAGATTTCTTACCCAAAATCATTTTGGCAAAAATTACCGCATGATCCTTATAGCTCATAGACTCAGGGCGAGCTTCGCGATCAAGTCTAGAATGATCATTGTGATAAACCTCATGGGGATAGTCGAAAATTACCTGCGTAAATCCAGCGGCAAATAGCTGGGCGCACATGTAAGAGTCAGTATGCATGTAAAATTGATAGCTTTCTGGAAAACCACGAACTTTAAAAAACGCTTTTCTGCTGATTATGATGAAGTCACCAGAAGCATTGGTGTGTAATAGATATTTTTTGTAAAAAGATTGATCAATTGGCGGTAAAATTTTTCTGCCAAAAACTAGAGATAATTTGCTTCGAATTATGTCTATGGCTTTTAAAAAATGTACTTTTCTTCCGATGATTAACTTATCGTTTTGATCTACGCGCTCAAGTTTTGGATGGGCTCTAGTTCCAATGTGATCCAAGCTCTCTTTATCAACTTTTATTGAGCAAGACAGCATTATGTCAGGTGGTCGAAGATGCTTTGCCATTGCGTTGTTGCGAGCTTTTATCTCGAAGTCAAAAGTTGAGCTAAAGTTTGTTCCAAAGTTTTTAAAATCAGTTCTGTCGCAGCGATAGAAATGGTTTTGCGATAATTTTTTTTCGGATAAAAATTTTATAATCGAGCTAGAGAGGAAGATATCCTGATTAATGATCATAAAAAATTGACCAGAGGCCCTGCGCGCCAAGAAGTTTCTCGACCAATAATCAAGAATTGGGCGAGAATTGTCCGGACATAATTTTTCGTGAATTTCTTTAGAGATTTTGAAATGCCTAACATTACCAAGAGTGCTCCAGTCATAAGCTTCCTCCAGACTCTGATTGCCTTGTGGCGTATTCCAATCGCAAATCAAGAACTCGAAAAGATCGGGATAATTTTTTACGACCATCGAGTAAAATTTGATGAATAATTCTATTCTTTCATGCTGATCTCCGCCGTAATTATCGTTGCGATTAGCGAAGAGGATGGAGATGTAAGGTTTTGTGTTTTTTAGCATTTTTCTGCGACAATGTTTAGAACCATTAATTGACCATTTTCTTTGTCCATATGCGGCAAATAGGCTTGGCTGTAGTCATCAAGCCCTTGCAACCCGGTATCAAATTTCCGCCAATCGAAACGCTGAATGTTTTTAAAACCAAGTTTCAAAAAAGCGCCTTCCAATACTTTGAAATCAAAAACCATTCCGTGGTGATCGTAAGGAAATTTTTGTCCACCAACTAAGAAACCAAGAAGCTCCTCAACATTTTTTGCTTTCTCATATCTTTTGCAAACTGCTTCAAAGTCAGTTGTTGAGGTATAAATTTTTCCACCTTTTTTGAGTAGCTTTGACCAGCCTTTCAAAACATTAAACCACTCACCTCGCATTAGATGCTCAAGCACCGCGCAGTTGTAAATTAGATCAAAAGACTCTTCTTCGAAATTTAAATTTTTGACGTCGCAAACAATGTCGGTTGCGTCGGTTTTTCTGATATCAACATTGATATAGCCTTCTAAGCGCTTGTCGCCACAGCCTAAATGTAATTTTTTCATGATTTTTGTGTAATGAAAATTATTTGGTTTGGAGTTTTTTTGTTCAAAATTTCAATCAACTTAAAGCCAGAATTATTAAGGCTTTCGATGATTTTTTCTCTTGGCCAAACTTTGTATTTATTCGCGTTCTTAAGAAGAAGTTTTTCACCATCTAAAAACTCTTCTTCAACTATTACGCTTTGTTTTTCGTAAAAAAAATTACTTTTGGTATTTCTTGTAATAATTCTGTCATCGAATTGCAGGGTGATATTTGAAGTTTTTTCTCCTTCGCTAAAGTTTTCGAATTTGTAGCAATCGAAAATGAAAATAGCGCCGCGAGCCTGGCAAGAGTTGATGAAAGAGAAAAACGCAGTGAGCACTTCTTGCGTTTGAATGTAGTTTATGACGTTAAAGAAGCTGACGGCGATTTGGAAATTTTTACCGCTAAGCTGTGACTTTTCTTGGTCGTTAAAAAGTTGGATATTTCTGATTTGTGGGTTTGCGGATATTTTTTGTCTTACAGCGGCAAGCATTGATTCATCTATGTCTATTGCATAAACATCGCGATATTTTTCGCTTAAAAGCAAAGTGTGGTTTCCGGTTCCGCAGCCAATTTCTAGAATTTCTGCAAAATTATTCAGGCCAAAATCTTTCTGAATTTTTAGCAAAAAATCGACGTCAGAAGTGTAGTCTTTTGATTGATAGATAAGGTCGTAGAGTCGGTTTAATTCCGATCTAGATAGCATTCACTGACTCCAAAATCGCGGCAGAAATAAATTCTACGTCAGAGTCTGAAATGTTATGATGCACTGGTAAGCACATGCCTTCGTCATAAGATTTTTTAGAAATCGTGCAATCGTTGCTGCGATAGTGCTTAAGTTGTGGCTGAAGATTAAGTGGATAGAAACAAGAGCGTGTCTGAATGCCTTTTGACTCAAGATGCTGCATGATGCGATCCTTGTGACGAGATTTTATGATGAAGCGGAAAGGTATAAGGGTTGAAAACGATTCTTGCTTGATGAAGGTAATTTCTTCATGGTTGCGCAATTTTTCTTCATATTGCTTCCACAGCTCAAGACGTCTTGCAACGAGCTTATCCATTTTAGCGATTTGTGCGAGGCCAATTGAAGCTTGTACTTCAGTGATACGAAAATTCATACCAAGTTCTGGATGAATGAAGGTTCCGGCATTTGGCCGGCCCTGGTTTCGCATCATTTTGAGTTTATTGTATAATGTCTCGTCATTAGTAGTAATTGCCGAACCTTCGCCAGTGGTAATTACCTTGTCAGAGAAAAAGGAGAAAACTCCAAGATCACCAATTGCGCCAACGTGACGGCCTTTATATTTTACGCCAAGGGCTTGTGCGGCATCTTCAATAACACGCAGATTATATTTTTTTGCGAGCTGTAAAATTGGATCAATGTCACAAGATTGCCCATAAATGTGGATAGGCATTATCGCTTTCACATTAGACGTTATTGCAGCTTCCAGCTTGCTGCAATCAACGTTTAAAGTCTCATCAAGAATATCGACAAAAACAGGTTTTAGCCCAGCAAAAACGCAAGAAGCTGCGGATGCGTAAAAAGTGAAAGAAGGAACTATGACCTCGCTTCCTTGCGGCAGGTCTAAAGCCATCAAAGCCAAGTAAAGTCCAAGCGTGCCATTTGGCGCAAGAACAGCATATTTTGATTCGGTTACTTCGCAAATTTTTTGAAGAAATTCCTGACATCGCGGTCCTTCGCTGAGCCATCTTTTGTCAAAGCATTCTTTGACCAGCGCAAGCTCTTCGGCGCCAATAGCCAGGTCAACCTGAGAAATTCTATAAGACATTTTACTCTAAAAGATCACGTTGCGAAATGATTGTGCCGCTGGTTTTAGGCCACCAGATTTTATAGGCTGGATCATCCCATTTGATGGTGAATTGTTTGGCTTCGCCGTAGTAAGTTGATTGTTTGTAATGAAACACAGCTTCTTCTGACAGCACTAAAAATCCGATGCCAAATTTCGGCGGAACAGAAACCTGAATGCAGTTTTCATGGCTGATAGTGAATGCTTCCCATTTGCGATATTGTGGGTGAGCTGGGTCGTTATTGACTACCACCATGTACATTTTGCCATAAACTGCTTTTACCAGTTTGGCGGTTTTTTCATCGCCGTGAATTCCGCGTAAAACATCGCGATGCGAAACGGCGTAGTCGTCTTGCACATAGTGATAGTTTATGCCTGCATCTTTGTAGAGTTTTTCGTTGTAAATCTCGACATATTTGCCGCGAAAGTCGTCGAAAATTGTTGGTGGAATTATTTTAAAAACGCCGTCGAGCGATGTTTTTGAGACGCTGAAAGTCATAAAATTATTGTTTTATTTTTGCGTAAAAATCGTCGTTTTCATAGAGGTGAAGCAGTTCTGGATGAATTCCAAAATCGCCTAAATTTCTTTTGTCGTAAATTTTTACAATTTCGTTGCGACGCATTTCGCGATATTTGTCGACCATGTATGGAATGCTCATTCCACCGTGTTGTGCGTCGGCGCCGACATACATAAATTCGGCATCTTTGATGGCGTGTTCTTTGTTTTTGTAAGATATCAACTTGCGGCACGGCTTAAATTCTTGTGGCAATTCGTGAGCTTCGCCAAGGATATTTTTTGCAAGCTGCAAGCTGAGATAAGCAGACATTGTAAATCCATCACGCTTGGTGCCGTTTAACATCCACAGACCTTTGACACTGGTTTCGCCAAGTAATGGGAAGGTATCAGCACTTGTTGGTCTGAAACCTACACCGCGGAAAGCGATGTTAGCGTTGAAGAAACTGCGATTGATCTCATTGACTAAAGCTTCGAGCAAGAAATGAGTTGCGTGAAGCGTTGGTGTGAAATCTGGGGTGAGGGAAGTTAGGCTTGATGCGCCGGCGTAAAATTTTCCATCGCCGTAAGGAACAACGTGAACGCCGCAAGCACCGCCGCGGTCGGTGGTGCGAACAACGGCATCAAGATCCATAATTTCCTTACCTAGTCCACCATATTGTTTAACCCAATCTGGCATTGACACATCTAGGCCAGAACCGATTCCAAAAAGTAATCTTGGAATTTCTTTGGCGATATCGGGGTTTTGATCAATCAGGCTTTGAGCAAAGGCGCCGTTGGCTAGAACGATATTTTTTGCAGAGATTTTTGCGCCAGTTTTTGTGCTAATTTCGTGATCAGAATTTGTTCTGAGAAATCCAGATTTTGCTAGCTTTAGCTCGGTTACTTCGTCATTAAAAATTTCGACCCCAAGCTTTTTGTTTGCTGCATCAAGATTTTTTAAGACAAGCCGCGAGTCAACTCGACCATCATTTTTTATGTACATAGCTTCAATAACGTGAGAGCCATGCATGCCCTTTAGCCAAGGCAAGTCTGATGGAGAAACTTTTTTATGTTCGATGTTATTTTCTTGAACTTTTTTCTCGACGTAACGGAAGGCGTTTTCTTCGATCTCAGTGCTTCTGCAGGTTTTGATCAAATAAGTTCCCCACTTTGGCTCAACTTTCTCTCCGGTGACTGAGGAGATTTTTTCGAGCAATGCTGTCCAATTTTCAGCGCCGCTGCGAGTAAGGTGAAAGCGTTTTGCAAACAAAGGATCTTCAAGGTGACCGGGAGCTAATTCGCACCAAACGTTAAACATTGCTGCCGCCGCTCTTGTTGCTGAACCAAAACGACTTTCCGGACCAACTAAAGCAATTTTTAGTGAAGGATTTTCTTGGATAAGTCTGAAGGCTAAAGTTCCAGCCAAAGACCCATTTCCAACTATGCAGATGTCGTAAGTTTGGTTTTTCATAGATTATTTTTTTGAAGTTTCTTGAACCTTTTTTTCAATCCAGCGGTAAGTTTTCTCAATCCCATCTCTTAATGGTCTAGAAGGTGCCCAGCCTAGCTTTTCTTTGATTAAAGTATTGTCAGAATTTCTGCCCATTACACCAATTGGTCCTGGAATGTTTTTAATCGAAATTTTTTTGCCGGAAATTTCGATTACCATTTTTGCTAAATCATTGATCGAGATCATTTCTTCTGAACCAATGTTAACTGGACCGGTAAAGTTTGAACGAAGCAATTTGCTGGTGCCTTCAACGCATTCATCAACGTAAAGGAAAGACCTAGTTTGCAAGCCGCTGCCCCAAACTTCGATTTCGCCGCCATCTTTTGTTTCAGCAACTTTACGACAAATTGCTGCTGGAGATTTTTCGCGACCGCCGCGCCAAGTGCCCTCAGGGCCAAAAATGTTGTGATATCTGGCAACACGAACATTCATTCCATGGTTGCGGCCGTAAGCAAGATAAAGCCTTTCTGAGAAAAGTTTTTCCCAACCATATTCGCTGTCTGGGTTGGCTGGATAGGCCGAGTCTTCTTTGCAATTTGGGTTGTTTGGATCCATCTGGTTGTGCTCTGGATACATGCAAGCAGAGGACGAGTAGAAGATGTTTTTGACGTTTCTTTTGTAGCAAACATCAAGCACGTTGAGGTTGATTGTTGCTGAATTATGCATGATGTCCGCGTCGTTTTCGCCAGTGAAAACAAAACCGGCTCCGCCCATGTCGGCAGCAAGTTGGTAAACTTCGTCGAACTTGCGATCAATTACGCTTTTACAAAAATCCAAATTACGCAAATCGCCAACTACAAAATCATCAGCTGCTGTTTCGCTGTATTCGTGAAATTTTAGGTCGACACCGCGCACCCAAAATCCTTCTTGTTTTAATTTTTTTACCAAATGGCCGCCAATAAAGCCGCCAGCGCCGCAAACCAGTGCAGTTTTCATGATTTTTTAGTAGTTAAGTTGGAGTTTTTTTAGAGAATCCTTTGCTTTTTTGAATTTTCTTTGAGCCGAAATTTTTTTAATCGTGTAGCGCAATTTGTTTTTGAAAATTTCTACAGGCAATAGGGTAAATAGACAAAAAGTGCTAAAAATTGCTCGATTTAAGTTTAGATATTTTTTGGCTTTTCTAAAATAGTTTTCTTCGTAAAATTTTTGCAAAAAAATGTTATGATTGGTGATAAATCCAACCATGATTCTTGAGCTGAAAGGGTTTTGTATCGGGTTAAAAAATTTCTTTACGTTGCGATAAAATTGAGTGTTATGCACACCGATATTAAGAACTTTTATCCTGTTTTTTGTTGGGCTGAGGGCAAGTTTTATTAATAGACAGCTCTGCATCTCTAGAAGTTTTCTAAAGCTATCGAGGGTTGAGATTTTTTTGATAACATCTGTTTCAAGTCCGAAGTCAAAAATTATCATATTAACGGTTTTACAAATTTCGTCTTCAGACAAAAATTCTGCTTTTTTCGGCTGAAGTATGATTGAGCCTGCGCTTGTTGTTATGTTTTTGGCATCAAGGCCTAAAACCTGATGGTAATAGATTTTTTCAATGTTGCTTAGCTTCGAAATAAAATTTTCGATTTTTTCTAGCATGAGATGGTTGTGGCCGATGTAAACGATACGTGATTTTTGTTTAAGATTCACAAACTGTTCGGCGAGGTAGGGAAATATGTGATCTGTGTCGTAGGTAATTTCGTTGTAACCAGTTTTGTTGTAAAAAGCTTCAAGCGGCGCCGTAAGAGGCTTGGCGATCATTCCATCAATTTTTTGTATAAAAGTTGAGGTTGGGTCAGAGCCGATTCTGATTTCTTCAACTTCCTCACCGGCAAGTCCCCAAGATTCTTCGTGGCCTGGTACTGTTGTTTCGGTGACATATTCAAAAAAAGTTTCGATGCTATTTTCTTTGCGTTTAACGCTATGCATCCAGCCCGAACTTCTGGTGTGATTGCAGTGATAGCCAAAAAGTTTGTCTTGCAGAGATTTTACTTCGCCGCGCAGCAGTTTCATTCTTTTGCAGAGGTTGGAATCAACGTGCCAACCCCAAATCATTCTTTCGTCAAAGCCACCAATTTTGAATAGATCTTCGCGCAGCGCGAGCTGGAAGTCGCCTGGTGCGTCATAGATGATGGTTTCGTTTCCATAAACGATTTCGTTTATGTGCAGTGAAAATCCCCATTTCTTGAATTTAGCGATAATGTCTTGCGGGTTTTTGCGATCCAGAGATTCCCAAAGAGGTTCTGGAACGTCGAATCTGGCGAGTTCGTAAAATCCATCTTCAGCTTCTTTTACAACGTCAGAAAGTGATTTTTTTTCGTCGAGAATTGTAAAAACCATATCGGTATTGCTCGAGAGAATCCATCGGTTATTTGGATTGCTGCGACGTAGCGCAATGTTGCGTGCCAAAGGTTCGTTGACTTGTGCGTGAGTTTTATCTGTGTAGCGATCGTGGATTTCTGGGCGAACGCGAAAGACGCGAGTAAGTTTCTTTGCTTTGTCGGTGAGGGTGTCGGCAATTGCTTCAATGACTGTTGGAAGGTCGTTGGAGGTGTTGTAATCGACGTAAAGAATTTCGTCATCTGGGTCGCTTAAAACTTCAGCAATGCAATTAAGGCTAATCGCAATTCTTTTATGCATGTTGTAGCCGTGATTGTCATTGCGGCCATAGACGATTACTGAGAGCATTGGTGATTATATTTTGAGATATTGTTTTAGAGCTTCTTCCCAGCTTTGTAGGGCGCCGGCATTATCCATTGCGGAGAATCCAGGGCGCTTTGCTGGTCGCGGAAATTCAGCGGTTGCAACCGGAACAACTTCAACTGCGAGAGAGCGAATTTCAAAGATTTTTTTCGCTAAGCCAAACCAAGTTGTAAAGTTAGAATTGCACAAATGATAGGTTCCAAAGCTGCGCTTTTCCTCAATGAGATTTTTAAGAGCTTTTGCTAAGTCATATGTCCAAGTTGGACAGCCAAACTGGTCGTTGACGACACGAATTTCTTTTTGCTTCTGTGCCATCTGCAGCATGGTGTCGACGAAGTTTTTTCCGCCTAAGCCAAAGAGCCAACTGGTGCGAGCGATGTAATGCTTGGGATTGATCGATCTAACAAATTCTTCACCAGCAAGCTTTGAAGCACCGTAAACATTGATCGGGGCCGTTGTATCGCTTGGCAAATAAGGTGAGCCTTTTTCGCCATTAAAAACGTAGTCAGTGCTGATATAGATGATTGGAATATCTTGCTGCTTGGTTGCTTTCGCAAGATTTTTAGCACCTTGCGTGTTGATTAAAAAGGCCAGGTCTTGGTTAGTTTCAGCATCATCAACTTTTGTATAAGCAGCGGCGTGCAAGACGAAATCAAAAGTGTTTTTGGCAAAAAATTCCTCGACTGATTTCTCATCAGAAACATCAAGATCAGATTTTTTTGCTGCGGTTACTTGATACCCAGCTTGCGTAAAAATTTCTGCAGCATCTTTTGCAAGCATGCCTCCGGCACCAGTAATTAGAAGCTTCTTCATGAATTAAAAGCGTGATTTAATTTCTTGAAAAGACGGCAAAACCTCATCTTTTTTAGAAATTATTGGATTTTTTACCTGCCAATTTATTGCCAAATCGGTGTCGTTCCATTTGATGCCAAGCTCAGATTTTGGATCATATTCGTTTGAAGTTTTGTAAAGCACCTCAGCTTCATCAGAAAGCGTTGAAAATCCATGCGCAAAGCCCTCTGGGATGTAGAGCATTGTGTGATTTTGATCGGATAACTTTATGCCAAAAAACTGCCCAAAAGTTTTTGATGTTTTGCGTAAATCAACCGCAACATCATAAATTTCGCCGCGCACGCAGCGCACCAATTTTGATTGTGCCTGCGGTGCAATTTGAAAATGCAGTCCGCGCACAACTCCTTTAGTTGAAAATGAATGATTGTCTTGCTTGAATTCATCAGTAATTCCATTTGCAGCGAAGTCAGAGAATTTATAGCTTTCGCAAAAAAAGCCTCTCTCGTCTTTAAAGCGCCTTCCTTCAATTACGACCAGCGAGTCGATAAAAGTTTTTCTAAATTCGAAATTCATGGTAGTGGATAAAAAAGAAATCTGCGTTGTGGTCCCTATTTATAAGGCATCAATCGATAATGCTGAACATAAATCGTTGTCACAAGCTCTAAAAGTTTTTTCTAATTATTCGATAATTTTTTCTCACCCAGAATCTCTGGATTTGACGAATTATAGGCGTGCTTGTGAAGGTTCTAAAAATTGCAGTTTTATATCTTTTGCCAATGAAAACTTCATCAGTGTTCGAAGCTACAGCAATCTACTTTGCCGACATGAGTTTTACGAAAAATTTAGGCAATTTAGTTTTATGCTGATTTATCAACTCGATGCTTACGCTTTCGCCGATGAGCTTGAGCGGTGGTGCGAGAAGGGTTTTGATTATATCGGTGCGCCGTGGTTTAAAAATTTTGATCAAAGCGGAAAAGAAACGGAATTTCTGCCTTATGCTGGAAATGGCGGTTTCTCGCTGCGTAATGTGCAAAAAATTTTGCAAGTTATGGATCGCAATTTGAGTCTTTTCGAGTTTCTAAAATTCCGTAAAACTTTGCAAAAATATTGCACCAAGTCCTACAAAAAAATTCTTTCACCGTTGCAGCTTTTTTTGAACTTTTTGCTTGGAGAAAGAAAATTTTATGAGGTGGTCAATACCTATTCGCGCCTTTATTCCATTCCTTTTGAAGACTATTTTTTTGCACAAATTATTCGTGAAATTTTTCCAGATTTTCAAAGCGCGTCTTACCAAGAAGCAATTGCTTTTTCATTTGAAGTGCAGCCAGAAAAACTGTTCGAGTTGAATGGAAATAAGCTGCCTTTCGGCTGCCATGCCTGGCAAAAATATTCACCAAAATTTTGGGAAAAATTCATCAAATGAAAACCGCACCAATCGCCTTTTTTTGCTTTAACCGCGCCGATAAAACTAAGCAAGTTCTTGAGGCTCTTGCTCAAAATGAATTAGCGTCAAATTCAGAAATTTTTATTTTTTGCGATGCGCCAAGAAACATCCGTGAAGTTGAGAAAGTAGAACAAGTTTATCGCGTTATTGAAGCAACCTGGCCTTTTAAAAAAACCCATATTTTTAAACGCGAAGTTAATCACGGTGCTGGTCGTTCAATTATTGAAGGAATCAACTGTGTCTTGGCCATACACGACTGTGTGATCGTTGTTGAAGACGATATTTTGACTAACAAAAATTTTCTAAAATTCCTTAATGACGGTTTAGAATTTTATCGCAGCGAGAAAATGTTTGGTGCGTCACAGGTTTTAATTTACCCAGCAATTTGGCGAAATTTCCGAGCAATTACGCGCATGATATTTTTTTCGTAAAAGGAAAAAATTCTTCTTGGGGATGGGCAACTTGGAAAGATCGTTGGCAAAAAGTTGATTTTGAAATTGCTGATTTTGACGATTTTATCAAAGACAAAAACGCGGTAAAAAAATTCAATCGCGCTGGTGGAAATATGACAGAAATGCTGCGTTTTCAAAAGCAGGGCAAGATAGACGCCTGGGATATTCAGCTTTCTTATGCGATGTTTAAAAATGACGGATTTTGCGTTCATCCGCTAAAAACTTTGGTAAAAAATATCGGTTTTGATGCCAGCGGAACTCACACGGTTTCTGATTTGAACTTTGCTGATTTTGAGTTCGAAAAATTCGAAAATTGGCGTTTAAAAAAACTTGCAGAAATTCCTAATAACGAGCTCGCTGAGTCTGTGTATGTCGGCTTCCACAGTGATTCCTCTTCTTTGCTCAAATGGTTTAAATCGCCAAAAAGGCGCCGAAATCTGAAATGGTTTTTTGCTGGAATTTTATTGGGGACTTTGCTGCAGATGCTTTTCTAACCGCCCGTTATTCTTGAAGCTGCAGGCTTCGAGAATCTCAGGAGGAGATCCTCGGACGCTTCGCATCCAAAGGATGACGGCTGAGAACAAAGCATAAAAAAAAGCCCGGAGGGAGATTTTCCTTCCGGGCTTTTTTTGCGTTTAACGAATTTCTAGTTTCGTCTGTCGCCAAACAATTGAAGCAACATCAAGAACAAGTTGATGAAGTCCATGTAGAGATTTAGTGCACCAAACACAGCCAACTTAGAGGTTGAGCCGCCGTCGCTATAGTAGTAAGCCTGTTTGATTTTTTGCGTGTCGTAAGCAGTTAAGCCAATGAAAATGAAGACACCAATTACTGATAAAGCGAACTGCATTGCTGAGCTTTGCATGAAGATATTGACGATTGAAGCAATGATCAAACCAATCAAACCCATGATTAAGAAAGATCCAAGACCACTTAAATCTTTTTTAGTCGAATAACCATAAAGACTCATCAAGCCAAAAGTTGAAGCGGTGACCAAGAAGATGCGAGCAATGCTGGTGCCAGTATATTGGATGAAGACGGTGGACAGTGAAAGACCCATCAATCCAGCAAAAATCCACAGATAATTTTTTGCCGCTTCGCTAGAAAGTGAGTGGATTTTACGCGCGAAAACAAAAACGAAAATTACCGGCGCAAGCATGACAACAAAAGCCAGCGGAGTTCCAAAAATTGCATTCATAAGCGCAGGCGAACTGGCAGTTAAAAACGCAACTGCGCCAGAAATTCCAAGGGCAATGGCCATGTAATTATAGACGGAAAGCATGTAAGCTCTAAGCCCGGCGTCATAAGATACCCTTGATGCGCTTGAGGCAAAAGAAGTTCTTTGGTTGCTGAAATTGTTCATAAAACCTGAATAAAATTAGTAAAAGTTAGTGAAAAAAAGTTAGTGAAATGACCAAGAAAGGATGCGAACTTTATTGAGCGCAAGCATTTATTTTTGCCAATCAATTTTTCAAGTAATGACAAAAAAAATCATCGCCATTGTTGGTTTGATGGGAGTTGGAAAGACAACCATCGGTGCAAAATTGGCAGAGAAACTTGGATATTATTTTATTGATTCCGACCAAGAGATTGAAGACTTAGAAGGAAGTTCAATATCGCAAATTTTTTCCAATTTTGGCGAGAAATATTTTCGTGAAGTCGAGAAAAAAATTATCGCTGAAAGAATTTTACGCAACGAAGAAATGGTAATTTCTCTTGGTGGTGGTGCTTTTATGGACGAAGACACTAGAAAAATTCTTAAAGAAAGAGCGACAATTATTTGGCTGAAGGCGCCGCTGGAGGTGATTCTTTATCGCGTCGGCTCTAAAGGAACAAGGCCGCTTTTGAATCACAAAAATAAAAAATTGGTTTTAGAAGAATTGGCTGCGAAGCGTTATCCAATTTATTCTGAAGCTGACTTTAGTTTCGATACCGATAAAGAAGGTCACGAAATTTTGGTTAAAAAAATCATCGATATTTTAACAGAAAAATAACTCATGAAAACAGTCACAGTTGGCCTTGGGCAAAGAAGTTACGACATTTTGATTGGGAAAAATTCTCTGCAAAATCTAGTGAATTTTCTCGAAAAAAAATCTTATAGTAAAATTTTTATCATAACTGATGAAAACGTTGCCAAGCACCATCTGTCAAAGCTGCAAGCTGTTGTTTCCAATCCAGAAGTTGTCATTTTAGAGTCGGGCGAGCAAACAAAATCATTTGGCGCTTTACAAAAAATTTGTGAAGAAGTTTTAGCAAAAGGAATTGATCGAAAATCACTGATTATAGCCTTTGGCGGAGGCGTGATTGGAGATTTAGCTGGCTTTGTTGCTTCGATTTTATTACGCGGAATCGACTTTATTCAAATTCCAACAACCTTGCTTGCTGCTGTAGACAGTTCAGTTGGCGGGAAGACGGCAATTAATTCGGTGCATGGAAAAAATCTAATTGGCAGTTTTTATCAGCCAAAATTAGTTCTTTGTGATTTAAATTTTTTGGAAACTTTACCGCGGCGCCAGCTGCTTTCTGGCTATGCTGAAGTCTTAAAATATGGTTTGGTTTTTGACGAAAATTTTCTGCAATTTTTAGAAAAAAATTTCGCCAAAATTTTTAACTTTGATGAAGAATTTTTAACAAAAATCATCGCATGTTCTTGCGAAATTAAAGCGCGCGTTGTTGCTGCCGACGAAAGAGAGCAGGGCGCTCGCGCACTTTTGAATTTTGGTCATACTTTTGGTCATATTTTTGAAACAGAGGTAAATTATTCTGATGAAATTTTGCATGGCGAAGCGGTTGCTTTGGGCATGTTAATGGCGGCAAAAATGTCGCAAGATTTTGGGCAAATTTCTGCTGCAGATTTTTCTCGTATCAAATTACACTTAGAAAGCTGCGGCTTTGTGCTTGATGCAAAAAAAATCAGAAAAAATTGGGATGAGAAAAATCTCATCTCGCATCTCTATAAGGACAAAAAAAACGAAGGAAAAAATCTGACCTTTATTTTGTTAAAAAATGTTGGTTTGGGCGAAATAAAAAAATCTGTTCCGCTGGAAAGTTTTTTGAAAATTTTGCGAGAATTTGTTTGAAAATGAGGAAGCTGAAAATAGGTTGCCGCGCCTTCTTGCCTGCGTGATGGAATGGTAGACATAACGGACTTAAAATCCGTGGGGCTTCAACGCCCTTGCCGGTTCGAGTCCGGCCGCAGGTACCATCCCTTTTAAAAAAATTTTCGTTGAGAGAGTTAATCACAAAAACAGCGCGAATATTTTTTTTGCTTTTTGCGTTGGTGTTTGTTGCTTCTTGCGATCAGGGATGTGTTGAGGCAGATGAGTTTGATGCTGAATATGTAACGATTGAATCTAATCCAATCGATGATGGGGTTGAGGGGACTTACAACCACCAAGATGGTGGGCAGAAAGCCAATTGGCATGATACAAAACTTAAGTCAAACGGTGATGAATTTTTAATTCTTGTCTCTGGCTCGTGGACGCCGTGGAATGGAGCCAGTCTTAATGACGATAGTCTTGCGCTTTTACCATTTTGCTTCAACTGCGCTAAGGGTCCAACTTCTGCAAATTGCATTTGCTATCGTAATCAAACAAGTCGTTCGGAAAGTGCTATTTCAGGCAATCCTGACTGCATAATTCGCGGCTGGACTCCATCCAGTCACACGGAATGCGTTGATCAAGTTGAAGTGTCTGGGCTTGGCACAAGAACTATGGATTGTTCGCAGCCAGAAAATGCTGCCGATCCAGAAAAATGCAGTTGTGAACCTGGTGCAACTCTTGATTCCGCTTCTGACTATGGTGTATATCACTTCCCGCGTAATTATTTTGAAAAAAACGGCGATGCAAAAATAGCAGATCGTCAAATTGCCTGCCGCTTTAATCGAGGCACGGGAGCCTATGTAGCATTGTTTGGCAAGGAAGGTGTTGAAACGCCAAAAAGAGCTTACCATCTTTTCAGCGAAACAGAAGTTTGTGGCGTGGTGCGCGATTCGCAGGGTCGTTGTCTGAATGCTGAAGGTAAGGATATGACGCGCTATTCCTTTAAAAGCGCCAATTCGCGCATCTTCATGAAGGATGATAAAAATGGCAATGATGGTACAGATACCGATACTTCAGACGACGAATATCATTCTCCAAATGAGGTGGTTAAGGTCATCATTTATGACTCATATTATTCTGATAATTCCGGTCGTTATAATCTTACCTTCCTTCGCGGCGTAGGGCCAAAAGGAAGTAGTTCGGCGCAAAACGGCTTGCTCGAATTTTTGGTTAGTATGGTCGAGGATGTTTTGCTTGGAGAAATTGATGCCAGTGGCGAACGTAGCGGAGGCGTTCTGGAATTTCTTTATAATGCAATCGTGCGAGATAGCGGTTTTGCTATGGGAGTGCAGATTGTTCTTTCTCTCTATATTTGTTTCTACGGCCTTGCTTACATAATGGGTGTTGCTGACATCAATAAGCAGGAAGTGATGAAAAGGTTGGTGAAAATTGCTTTAGTCATCTTTTTCGTAAGTCCAGATAGTTGGTTTTATTACAAAAAAATCGTTGTCGGCTTCTTCAAAGATTCCATCGACTACTTGGTGGCGATGATCATGGATATTTCCGACAACAATATCCAAGCAACTTCCGAAATAGAAATTGCGAAAATGGATCGCCAAAACGACCAAAGTAATGCTACACGATTCTCCTACGTTGATCTGATAATCAAAAAAATGCTCTCTAAGGGCACAGCAAAAAAAGTTTTTGGGTTATTTTTTACCGAGATTTTTGGTTTCCTTTACATCCCAGGAGTTTATGCGCTGATTGCTGGCTTCATTTATGTAATGCTGCTTGTTGCTACGACCTATCTCATCAACCTTGTTCGTCTAATTTTTGTACTTTCTTTAGGTCCAATTTTTATCTGCTTTACGCTCTTTAGTAAAACTCAATCAATGTTTAGAAACTGGGTTGGATTCCTTGCCGGAACTGGTTTTGAGATCATTGTGATGTTTACGATTCTCTACAATTTCCTTACCTTGATTAATCAAAGTTTCACCGATCTTTTGGCTTATCGCGCCTGCGTTGAAGTGGTTAATCTTGGCTTTTTCTCAATTAAGATATTGAAATCATATTCTTCGCACTCGCTAGCTGATTGGGCCTTTGGTTTGATTGTCACTGGAGCTTTGATCTTCATCACTAAAATGATAATCGATCAAGTTGGTGGGTTGGCTAGTGGGTTATTTAAGCTGAGTGTTGATGGTGGAGGTGCTGGAGGTGGAATGTTTGGCAGCTTTGGTGCTGCGCAATCAGCGCGAGATCATAAAAAAGGTTCAGGCGAAGATGGCGTTTTCACCGCCGCATCCGGCTTCACAAAATCTGTGCTTAATAAAGCCTTCATGCCAGTTAAAGCTGCGGGAAGTTATGGAATGCAAGGTGCAACCGCGATAGCAAGAAAAAGCGGTATTGCCGAAAAATGGAATAACCTTGGAAAAGCCCTTCCTTTCCGCGGCATTCGAAGCAGAAAACGCGACGCTTTAATCGATAAAATTATAAACGTAGCAGAGAAGAAAATCGGTGGCGGCCCTAGTTTGGCGCGTGACAAACAAGTCAGAGATGAAGTGCTGAAAATGGCTCAGCATGAAATCATGGCGAATCCAAACAAGGCTGCTCTTTATGGTGTAGATACCACCACTATTTTGCGCAGGCTTAACAAAAAAGCCGAAAATAAGCTGGCGAAGTATATGGAAAGCAAAGCCAAGTCTATGAAAGAAAGCGGGGCAGGTAGCATACAATTTGGCAAAGATGCGCGCGATTCATTAAATAAAGCAACTAAGGACTGGGCTTTGGCAAATCTTGGCATGACTGAAAAGCAAGTTGATGATTTCCTTGCTAAATCTTCGACGAAGCGAAAAGCGAAAAGCGAAGCGACGCTAAGTTCGTCAGAAGCCGCAGAAAAATTTGCCGGCAATCGCGACTTGGAAAATAAATATCTTCAATATCTCAAAGCTCAGGAAGAAGAACGTCATGATAAAAAAGCGCAGGCAAAATGGTACCAGAAACCAGGAATCATGATGTCTCGTGGCTATCATAACTTGAGGCAAGATTCGGAGCATAATCCAAGATCAATGCAAAAAGCATTTGTTCGTAAGGCGCAAAATAAGAAACAAGGCAACTGGGCAAATCCTTTGAACAAATCTGGTGTGGTCGATCAGTATTCAACAATGATTGGTGGTCGAGCAATTTCTGGCGCAAAAAATTTAAAAAACTGGGTAGCAAATAAATTCAAAATAGGCGACAGAAGCGATCGCGCAACTGATGTTAAGCCGGGATATTTGGCAAGAAGACGTCAAGAGCAGCTAGAGGCCACAAAAGCAATGCTTGAAAAACCATTTACTCCTGGTGATGCAAGGCAAGAACGCAGTCGCGACTTTTATCATGATCAGATGCAGCGGCAATTAGTGCGCGATTCTGGTGTTGGAAAAGACCTTGATGCGATTCGCAAAATGGAGAAAAAAGGCAAATCCCAAAGCGATATCCAAGAGGCAAAAGATAAGTTGATGGAAAAAATTAGTGATCCGTCGCTTGGCGCTTATGAACGTAGTTCTTTGCTCAGTTATGTTCATAGGCAACTTGGCTTGGATGCCGCCAGAGATCCACAAAAACTTGCAGCCTCCCGTATGGAAGAGAAGGTTCGCGCTGCAGCAAATCCAGCGCAGCCGCGTAGCGTGAAACAGGCGGAAAAAGCCAAGGCAGACTTAGAAAGATTCCAAAAAGGCTTACTCAGCAAAGAAGCTGGGCCATCGCAAGAAAGCATTAGGGAAGTGGAAGATGCCTTAAGAGGTGGCAAAGTTCCAAGAGTTCCAGAAGAGAAATTGCAACTTGGCGCAGAAGAAAGCAGCCTCTCTAAAGCAATGGCGGAGGCGAAAGACAAGCTCGATAAAGAAATTGATGAGCGCAAAAAAGAAGAGGCAGCAAAAGCTATAAAAGAGCGTGAGCAGCAAGCAGCAAGCAGCGCAGCGGCGGTCTTATCTTCAACTACCGATGAAGCAGCTCGCAAAGAGGCTTTGGGTCAGTTGGTTGGTGAATTTAAAGGCGGCGCAAAAGAACATATCGACTCAGCGCAAAGAGTTGGTGACAGACTTGACCGCATTACTGCTGAGCTTGATGCAGTTATCTCTGATCGCAGTAAAACCGATGCACAAAAACAAGAGGCAATTGCTAACGCCAATTCGCAAGTTGAAGCCTTAGGCCGTGCAGAAGGAGTTGTTGTCACTCCGCCATCTACTGGCTTGGTTGCAAGTAAAATGGAATTTGACTTATTGAAAGCATCAGCTGCAGACGCCTTGATTAAGGCTCCAGAGTTTGGTTTGGTTGCGGGTAATCCATTCTTAACTGCTGGCCAAGAGAAGGGTGAAATAGATTCTGCAGCGCTTGCTGCTTTAAACAGTGAAGTTATGCAACTTTCTGCGAAGAGAAAAATGAGTGTGCTTAATAAAAGAATTCTCGAATTCAAAATTGAGGAAGCGAAGAAAAGCAATAATCTCATTGAGCAAGACAAGCTGCAAAGAGAGCTAGATGAGATCGAACAAGATATAGCGGTTTGCGAAAGAGGTATCGAAAATAAAAACAAATTAACTGAAATGGTGAAAGCTGGCGGTGCTTGACAAAGCAAGATCGCTTCGTAGTTTTTTTGAATTCAAGTGCCCCTCTTTTTGAGGGGCTTTTTTGTGGCAGACGTAGCTCAGTTGGTTAGAGCACCAGGTTGTGGTTCTGGGGGTCGCGGGTTCGAAACCCGTCGTCTGCCCCACTTGTGGTTTTAGAATTTTTACAGATTACATGGACATTATTTTTCTCGTCGCCTTAGCCGCCTTTATTTTCTACAAGTTAAACAGCGAATTAGGAAAATCTGATGAAGATGAGAAAGATAGAATTATCAAAAAGCGCGAGGACATAGACAAGAAGGCGCACCAGCTCATTAGTCAATTGGCGCAACAACAAGAAAAAATTGTTGGCAGCAAAACTACAGCAGATCAGGCAACAGAAAAAGATCAGGAAGATAAAATTTTAACAACACTCAACGAATCTACAAAGCAGGCTTTCAAAGAGATTTTGCAGCGTAGCAACATTACTGCAGATTTTTTTGTAAATGGTGCGCGTTTTGCATTTGAAATGGTTCTTAAAGCCTTTGCTAGCGGGGATTCGCCGACTTTAAAACTTCTTCTTTCACAACGAATTTTTGATGGTTTTAGCGCTGCAATTGAGCAAAGAAAAACAGAAGAAAAAACTTTGGTGACCAACCTCATTTCACTGGAAAAATCAGAAATAATTTCCGCACAGGTTCTTGAAAATCGTGGTTTGGTAAGCGTTCGATTCACTTCAAAACAGATTAACTATATCTTTAATAAAAGCGGCGAAGTTCTTGAAGGAACAAAAGATCAGATTGCAGAGTTGACTGATATTTGGACTTTTGAAAAAGATTTAAATTCCTCTAATCCAAACTGGTTAGTGGTTTCAACGCAAAAATAATTTTTTATGGTACAGAATTTTTTAGCAAAATCTTCGTTAAAAGTTGGTGAAAAAAATTACGTTTTTTACTCACTTCCAGAAGTAGCAAAGAAGCTTGAATGCGATATCTCTAAGCTTCCTTTTAGTTTAAAAGTTTTGCTCGAAAATTTAGTTCGAAATTTTGACGGAAAAGAAGTTGACGCCAAGCAAATTTCAGCTCTGATTCAATCAGTAAAAGATCCGGAAAAACGTATCGAAATTGCTTACAATCCAGCGCGAGTTTTGATGCAAGATTTCACTGGCGTTCCCGCTGTTGTTGACCTTGCTGCAATGCGTGATGCGGTGGCAAGAATAGGAAAAAATCCACAAAAAATTAATCCACTGGTGCCAGTTGATTTGGTGATTGATCACTCGGTGCAGGTTGATTTTGCTGGCTCATCGGCTGCTTTGCAAAAAAACGTCGATCTAGAATTTGAGCGCAATTTTGAGCGTTATGAATTTCTGAAATGGGCGCAAAAATCTTTCGATAATTTTCGCGCCGTTCCGCCAGGAATGGGCATTTGTCACCAAGTAAACTTGGAAAATCTTGCCCGCGTTGTTTGGACAAAAGAAGTTGATGGCGAGACTCTGGCCTATCCAGACACCGTTGTTGGAACCGACAGCCACACCACAATGATTAATGGACTTTCTGTGCTTGGTTGGGGCGTTGGTGGAATTGAAGCGGAAGCGGCAATGCTTGGTCAAAGTGTGTCGATGCTGATTCCAGAAGTTATTGGCTTTAGACTTACTGGTAAACTTCGTGAAGGCATTACTGCTACAGATTTAGTTTTAACCGTCACACAAATTTTGCGCAAAAAAGGCGTAGTTGGAAAATTTGTTGAATTCTTTGGTAGCGGCGTTGCTGAGCTGTCTTTGGCAAACCGCGCCACAATTGCAAATATGGCGCCGGAATATGGTGCAACTTGTGGTATTTTTTCAATTGATGCCGAAACCATAAACTATCTGCGACTTACAGGACGTAGTGAAGAAAACATTGCACTGGTTGAAGCTTACGCAAAAGCGCAAGGAATGTTTGTTGAAAATCACGATTTCCAACCAGAATTTAGCGAAGTCATCGAGCTAGACATATCAACGGTTGAGGCCAGTTTAGCTGGTCCAAAAAGACCGCAAGATCGTGTAGTTTTAGACAAAATTCCTGAATCATTTTCAACGCTGCAAAAAGAGTTAAATCTTAACTCCGATGGAAAGTTTTTAGTTCCTGAACTCAATACTGATCTTGCTGAAGGCGATGTGGTTATTGCTGCGATTACTTCTTGCACCAACACTTCCAACCCTTCTGTTTTGATTGCGGCAGGATTGCTGTCGAAAAAAGCTGTTGAGTTGGGGTTAAAAGTTAAAGGCCACGTCAAAACCTCTTTGGCGCCTGGATCACAAGTGGTTAGCCAATATCTGCAAAATTCGGGCTTACAAAAATATCTCGATGCTTTGGGTTTTAACCTTGTTGGTTATGGTTGCACAACTTGCATTGGAAATTCTGGTCCGCTTCATGCGCAAATTGAAGAAATCATCAAAGCAAAAAATCTTTTGGTTGGTGCGGTATTGTCAGGAAACCGCAATTTTGAAGGCCGCGTACATCCTTTGGTAAAGGCAAATTACCTTGCTTCTCCACCTTTGGTTGTTGCTTACGCTTTGGCTGGAAACCTAAAAACCAATATCGCAACCGATCCAATTGGCACTTCGGCAAGTGGCAGAAAAATTTATCTAAAAGATATTTGGCCAACTAATGCCGAGATCGAAGCCACAACAAATGAATTTCTAAAACGCGAAATCTTTGCGCAGAAATATGCTGATTTATTCAAAGGAGAGAAGCCTTGGCAGAAAATTGAGGTGGAACAATCCAGCACTTACGCTTGGAACGAAAAAAGTACCTACATTCGTTTGCCAAACTTTTTTGACGATTTGAATCGCAGCAATGCCAATGAAATCAAGGGTGCGCGTGTTTTAGCTTTATTTGGCGATTCAATCACAACAGATCATATTTCGCCTGCGGGTAACATCTCGGCAACTTCGCCAGCTGCGGCTTACTTAAATCAACGCGGTGTAGATAAAAAAGACTTCAACTCTTACGGCGCAAGACGTGGAAACCACGAAGTCATGATGCGCGGAACTTTTGCTAACATTCGCATCAAAAACGAAATGCTGGGCGGAACGAAAGAGGGCGGCTTTACCAAAAATGCCGCAGGAGAGATTGTTTCAATCTTTGATGCCGCAATGTCTTTCAAGGAAAAAAACACGCCTTTAGTGATTTTTGCTGGTAAGGAATATGGCACCGGCTCTTCTCGCGACTGGGCTGCCAAGGGAACGTTTTTGCTTGGTGTAAAAGCAGTAATTGCTGAAAGTTTTGAGCGAATTCATCGCTCAAACCTTGTTGGCATGGGCGTGCTGCCACTGATTTTTAAACCAGGGCAAAGCCGAAAAACCATGGGCTTGGTTGGTGATGAGATGATTGATATTCTTGACATCACACCGTCAATTAAACCGCAGCAAGATATCAGATGCATTGTCACCAAAGCTGACGGCTCTAAGTTAGAAATTGTTTTCACCTGTGGCCTTGATACCGGCAACGAGGTCGAATACTTCAAACGTGGAGGCATCCTCCAATTTGTTATTAACCAAATTTCGAACTAAATTATGCAAGTCAGAGTAACTGGAGCAAACATGGATATTGGCGCGTCTTTGACCGCCTATGTTAATGAACATCTCGAAAAAATGATCGCCAAACATTTCGACAAAGCTGTTGGCGCGGAAGTTCATTTCACTAAGGACACTCATCTTTTCAAAGCCGTTCTAACCATTAACGAAGGTGTTAAAGGTGGGATTGTAGTTAAGTCTAATGCAACAGCAGGGGATGCTTACGGAAGTTTTACTGAAGCGGCGCAAAAGGCTGAAAAGCAGCTTAGTCGCTATAAAGAGCGCATCAAAAATTTTCGTCGTAAAGGTGGAGGATTGAAGTCAGTTGAGCCAAATTATCAAGCGCTTGATGCCATGAAATACGTGCTTCCGCCGCTTAATTACAATGTTTTTGAAGAGATGGAAAAAGAAGAAAGTCCTGAAAAAATTGATGCGTCAATTCAGGTAATTTCAGAAAAAACTACGCTAATTGAAGAGTTGTCGGTCGATGAAGCAGTAATGAAAATGGATTTAGCAGACTTACCAGCGCTTGTGTTTATCAATAAACATAACAAAAAGCTGAATGTAGTTTATCATCGCAAGGATGGAAACATCTCTTGGATTGATCCATCAGCACAGTTTTAAAAGAATTCTAACCAAAATTTGTACCAAAGGGGGTAAAGCACAGTGGAAGTAAACGTTCATGGAAAAGGCAATCTTGAAATGGCGATTCGCACCTTCAGAAAAAAGACACAAAAAGACGGACTTGTGAAGGAAGCTAGACGAAGAAAGGCCTATGAAAAACCTTCTGAGAAAGTCAAACGCAGAAGGGAAGAAAGCATTACTAGAAAGAAGAAAGCCAGAAAAGGCGATTCATACTAATAGTGTATTTGAGAGGGCGCGGGCCAATTGGTTCGCGCCCTTTTTTATTGATCAATCCCTCCTTCAAGCTGCTCTAAAAAATGCCAAAAAAATCAAAACAATTTCAGATGCAAATAAGCCAGAAAGATAGATCGCTGCTTCTACTTATAGCAGCTGTTTTGGTTATTTTTTGGGCAGTTTACTCGCTTTTCTCGAACATATTTTTTAGTGCTGCATTCCAAGTTTCTGATATCAGCAAAATCACCTCCAATAAAGAAGTTAAATGGCTTAACGTCTCACGCCCACTAGAAAAATCTGACTTGAAGGATCGTGTAATTTTACTCGATTTTTGGACTTACGCTTGTGTCAGCTGCATTGAAAACATCCCAGAAATCAAAAAACTTGAAAAAGAATTCGGCAATAAACTTGCGGTGATTGGTGTGCATAGCGGCAAATTCGAGAATGAAAAAGATTTATCTTCGATCAAAAAAGCGATCTTGCGCTATGATATCACTCATCCGGTTCTGCAAGATGCTGAAATGAAAGTTTGGCATAGTTTCAAGGTTAAAGCCTGGCCAACACTGATTCTGATTAATCCGCACGGCAATATCGTCAAAACTTATTCTGCTGAAGACGACTTTGAAACAATTCATCGCGACGTCAAAAAACAAGTCGCAAAATTTAAGTATGAAATCAAGCGCGAAGCTTTGCCAATCACGCTCGAAAAATATGATTTGGTGAGCAATGTCCTAAGCTTTCCAACCAAACTTGAATATGCGGCAGAATTCTCTTACAAATCGGCGAAAGCTCCGGCGCTGCTCATTGCCAATACTGGAAAAAACAACATCATTGCCAGCAACATGCTTGGCGGAATCATCACTAAAATTGGCTCAGGCAAAGAAGGGTTTGAAGACGGTAGTTTCGATGTTGCTTCTTTCCGCTTTCCGCAAGGTTTGCTTTATTCTGATAATAAGCTTTATGTTGCCGACAGCGGCAACCACGCTTTGCGCGTAATCGACTTCATGCAAGGCAGCGTTTCGACCTTGATTGGCTCGGGTAAAAAAGGTAAGGCAATTGAAGTTGGTCGCGTGCTTGAGGCGAAGGATGTAGAGCTTTCATCGCCAAGCGATATCGAATTTTTTCCTGATCGAAAACATATCGTAATTGCTAACGCCGGCAGCAACCAAATTCTCTCTTTCGATATCGACAATAACTCAATATCAGTGCTTGCTGGCAATGGCTCAAAGGGAAATGAAGATGGTGAAGATGCCAATAATTCTTTAGCTCAAACATCTGACATGTCTTCTTACAATGGTAAGCTTTACTTCATTGACTCTGATTCATCATCCCTGCGCGTTTTAGATGAAAAAGGCGCTGTTAAAACTTTAATTGGACAAGGTTTAGCTAAATTTGGTCACGCAAATGGTCAGGCAAAAGCTGCGCTGATGCAGCACCCGCTCGGTTTAATGGTAGATGACACCGGTGCTTACATCTCTGATTCTTTCAATCATGCCATTCGTAAATATGATTTTGCTTCAGGGCAGATTCGTGATTTAGCGGGTTTTAATGGGCGTGGCGAATCACTTGGTTCTAAAACACAATTTAACGAGCCGGATGGAATTATTTCGGTGATTGATCGTTTTTATATCGCTGATTCAAACAATAACCGCATCATCATTTTAAGTCGTGGCAACCTTACTTCTGAACTGCTGGACGTCATTCCGCCTTTGAAATTGCCGAAGGAAAGCTTCTTACAATATCTGCCAAATTTACAAAAAATTGCCGAAGCGGAAGTGAAAGCAGAAAGTGTGGTTAAGTTAAATCTGCAGGTGAAGGAAGGCTGGAAGATCAATGAATCTGGTCCAAGCTTTATGAATTTACTCGAGTTAGTGAAAGATCATCAGGCAAATTTGCTGGCAAGCTTTGATTGGAGCGTGGTAGCAAAAAAGAAAATCGAATTACCAAAATTAGCAGCGCAAAAAAATTATGTGCTGCAGGGTGTGATTTATTACTGCGAGACCAAGAAAAACGCGCTTTGCTACGTAAAAAGTTACGAGCAAAAAATCAAAGCAAGTGGCAATAGCGATAAGATGGAAATCACGCTCGAAGTTGGTAAATGATGTTCATCAAGCCTCCTTTGAAAAAGGAGGCTTTGCTCAATAATCAGTTTTAAGAAAATATAACCCATATGCCGGCGCATTTGACCCAGACTTAGTGCGGTCTCGCGCCTCTAGGATGTTTTGCACTTCTTTTGCCGTAATAATTCCTTTTCCGGCCCACAGCAAAGTTCCAACGATATTTCGCACCATGTGATGCAGGAAAGATTTGGCAGAAATTTCGATAAAAATTTCTTCGCCATTTTGTGAGATTTCGATTTTTGTAATCGTTCTAATTGCTGAGTTAGCCTGACATTGTGAGTCACGAAAAGAAGAAAAATCGTGAGTTCCAAGTAAAAATTTTGCCGCTTCTTTTATTGCTAAAATATCCAGTTTTTTTGAAACGTGAAAAGCCTGATTAGCCTTGATAGCCAAGGGTGCAGGGCGGTTTACTATAACATAACGATAGTGGCGCATTTTAGCGCCAAAACGAGCGTGAAAATTTTCATCAACTTGCTCGCAGCTCAAAACAGAAATTGCTTCGCCGCGCAGATAATTATTAAGGCCGCTAATGATTTTTTTGCTCTCAAATGTTTTTTCTAAGTCGAAATGAATTACTTGCTCAAGTGCGTGTACACCAGCATCGGTACGGCCTGATGGAAAAATTTTTACCTTTTCTTGAGTAAGTAAAAAAACGGCATTTTCCAAAATTTCAGCAACCGACTTTTGCTCGATGTCAAACTGCTTTTGAAAGCCGCAATAAGGGCTTCCGTCATATTCTATGCTGAGTTTAAAACGATTCATCTTTTTTAAAACTTGCGCGGCTTAAGTGCCAAAAATCTTTATTCTTTCCGCTAGAAAAATAGCCAACTTCTTCATCATTAAAATAGCCAAGGAGCCTTTCTAATCCTGATTTAGCGGCAGAAAGTAAAATTTTTATCTCTTCTTCTTTTTCACAGACTTTTTTAATCTCACCTTCTTTGGTTGCAGAAACTTTCCAATAATTTAGGCCGCTAATTTCTTCTGCTTTTAGATTTATTTTTTCTTCAATAACGCCCTCAAGCAGCGCTAATGCTGCAATGGTGAGTTGTGGTTCGCTTCCGTCAATAACTTTTGTTTTTGTTGGAGTTTCGCCGGTTTTATAGTCAAAAATTTCGGCTCGGTTTGCTTCGTCAAGAATTACGCGATCAATTTTTCCGCTGATCAAAAAGTCGCCAAGCACTAATTTTACTGGGATCTCGGCATAATTTCTAAGCGCCAAAAATTGCGCGTTTTTTTGCTCAAAGTCAGAAAAGATATTCACAAATTTTGGCAACCAAGTGAGCTGCGCTTCTTGTGCAAGGAAAAATTCAGTAAAAATTATCTTAGATTCTTCCAAAAAATTTTCTGTTTTTTTGGCTTTTACAAATTCTTCCAAAGCTTTATGGACAAAGCTTCCAAACTGTGCGTAAGAAGGCTCGAAGTCGATTTCGTCGAGATTTTTTAAGCGCAAAACTTTCTGTGCATAAATTGCGTAAGGATCAGCAAGTAGTTTAGAAATTTCGGTAATTGAAAATTTTTTCGGACGAAATTCTTTTTTTGGCTTTGGATTTGCAGCCTTTATTTCAGAGGCTTGCGCAAGATTTTGCGCTTGGGCTGGTTGTAAAATTTTTAGCTCAATTTCAAGTTTTTTGCAGAGTGTTTTTAGCTTAAGTAAAAACGGCGACTCGATCAAATGCGCGCCGTTGCTGCTTGTAGAGCGGCTGATGATGACTGATGAATTGGAAAGATAGTTACAAAAATCGTAAAAATTTTGACCAATTTTTTTCAGCGAATGTTCAATGCCAAGGTCGTGTTTGATTTTTTTACCCAACCAATTTTCTTCAGGAATTGTTGGAAAATCGCCTTCGTTTAGCGAGGCGATTGCCACTAAATCAAAGTTCAATAAGCGTGCTTCAATTGTTGATAGAAGTTGTATTGGCGCCGCTGCGTTGCTTTTTTCAAAATAGTTAATTTGCGATAAAACTAGCTTCAAAACCTCGCTGATCTTTTCTTTCTTTAACGAAATTTTTTGTAATTTTAGTTCTTCAAAACAGGTGAAAATTTCTTGCTGCGCTGGTTCATTTTTTAGCAATTCCAGCCAAGTTTTTTTTGAGAGATTTTCTGCTGTCAAAATTAGATGCTTAATATGCGAAGCAAGATCATTAGCGGCTTCGTGACTGGTTCTTTTTGTAAAATCTTTAAGAAATTTTTCTAAATTTTCGTCGCCGTAATTTTTAATTTTTGCGGCAATTCCCCTAAATCCGTTTTCCTTTCGATCTTGGCGCAGAATTTTTATTTCAAATTCGTTGAGAGTTTTTTGATCATAAAGATTGCCGCAAAGCTCTGATTTCAGAAGCGCAAGAAGGTTATTTGAATCAAAATCACTTTCCCAAAATTCAGCAATTAGCAGCAAAAAGTTTATCAGCTTCGAGTCAAAAATTCCTAAATTTCTGCTGTCATTAAAAGGAAGTGATTCTGCTTTTAGGCCAAGAGCAACAAGGTTTAGCAGGGCAGAATTATTGCTAATTACGGCAGCAGTTTTTGCTTTAGCGAAATTTTCTTTCAGCGCCAAAACCAACGCCCGTGCTTCTTGTGCCAGATTTTGTGCTTCGATTATTTGAATATCTTCAATTGCACTTGCGGCAATTTCTAATTTTGAATCTTGCCATTTTATTGTTTGTGCTGCTGGAAGTGAAAGCGTTGAAAGCAGCTTTTGTCTGTCTTTCAAGCTTAGCTGAAATTTTTCTTCGCAAAGATTTTGTACAGAATTTTTGTCAATTTCTAAAAAATTTAGCAGCGAATTCAGAAAAAATTGCGGATGATTTTCTTCCAAAAAATTCTCGCCGTTCATTCCAAATAAAAGCACGTAGCCATTTTTATTTTTGGAAATTGCTTTGATCAGATTGCGACTGGAAAGCATACTTCCTGTTGAGCCGGCGATGATTGTTGGTTGGCTAAAATCTTGCTCATTGGCCAATTCGCAGAATTTTTTGATGATTAGATTTTGATAGGCGGCGGGCAGTAAGATATTTTTTTTCAGCAGAGAATTTTTACTGCTGACATAAAAATC
>JBIKKP010000010.1:0-38899 GCA_044360285.1 Rickettsiales bacterium | reverse complement strand
TCCAGTGCTCGGGCGGGGTTTGCAACCCCGCCCGCAGGTTCATGCAAAAATTTTCTACAACTTCGATTTCTCCAAACCTTCCATCAGCTTTTCTGCCACCGGCTTCTCTGGCTTTCGCCATTCATTTACTACGAATGAATCTGTCTTTTATCAACCGCCAGCGCAGCCTCTTTAACCGCTTCGTTGTAGGTTGGATGCGCGTGACAAGTTCTGGCAATATCTTCCGCTGATCCGCCAAATTCCATAGCAACAACGACTTCGTGAATCGTATTTCCAGCTTCGCGCCCAATGATATGAGCGCCCAAAATGCGATCAGTTTTGGTGCAGGCTAAAATTTTTACAAAGCCTTCCGAATCAAAAGTGGCACGAGCGCGCGAGTTTGCCATCATTGAGAATTTTCCAACTTTATAGGCAGTTCCAGCGGCCTTCAATTCCTCTTCAGTTTTGCCAACTGAGGCAACTTCTGGGTAAGTGTAAATTACGTTTGGAATCACGTCATAGTTCACGTGACCTTTTTGCCCGGCAATAATTTCTGCCGCTGCAACGCCTTCATCTTCAGCTTTGTGTGCAAGCATTGGGCCAGTTGTGACGTCGCCAATTACGAAGATATTTTCAACGCTGGTGCGCAGGTGATTATTTTCAATGAAGCCGCGTTGGTTGGTTTTGATGCCAACATTTTCTAGGCCTAGGTTTTCTGTGTTTGGACGACGACCAATTGCAACCAAAACTACATCAGCAGAAAGCGTTTCTTTTGCACCACCAGCAGCTGGTTCAACTTCAACTGTTGCGCCTTTTGTCGATTTTTTTACTGACAAAACTTTTGTTGAAAGACGGAATTTAAATCCTTGTTTTTCGAGGATGCGTTGGAAGTTGCGCGAAACTTCTGAATCCATTGCTGGCGTGATTTTGTCGAGATATTCAACAACTTCAATTTCTGCACCAAAACGTCCCCAAACTGAAGCCATTTCAAGGCCAATAACACCAGCGCCAATTACAATAATTTTTTGTGGAACTGCCGCCAAATCTAGAGCGCCAGTTGATGAGACGATGACTTTTTCATCAATTTCTACACCAGGAAGTTTTGTCACTTCTGAACCAGTTGCGATGATGAAAAATTTGGCAGTGACTTTTTGCTTAGAGCCATCTTCTTTGGTGAGCTCAATTGTATTTTTATCAACGAAGCTTGCAGCACCTTCAAGCGACGAAACTTTATTTTTCTTAAAGAGTCCGGCAATCCCAGTTGTAAGGCCGGCGACGATTTCGTTTTTGTTGTCGATGACTTTTTTTACATCAACTTTCGGTTTGGAAATTCCAATGCCCAGTTTTTCAAATTGGTGAGATGCATCGTGAAATTTATGTGAAATTTCGAGCAAAGCTTTTGAAGGAATGCAGCCAACATTTAAGCAGGTTCCGCCCAAAGTTTTTCTTTTTTCAACACAGGCGGTTTTAAGTCCAAGCTGCGCTGCTCTAATTGCGGCAACATATCCGCCGGGTCCGGCGCCAATTACTACTACGTCAAAATTTTGCTCAGTCATTTTTAAAATTTTTTGCGATTGGAAAGAAGCGAGGTGCGAAGAAAATCGCGCTGCCGCCGACATTTGCGGCGCTTGGAAATTTAGTCAAGATGGCGCGCAAGGTCTTTGCTGGAAATATCCATTTTCAAAGGAGGTTTTGATGAGCAATTTTTTTGAATTTTATCCGCGGCGGAGAAAATCAACCTATCAGAGCTATTGCGGCTGTAAGCGCGAAAAAAAAGTTTCTAAAAAACGCGTTTTTTTCGCGCCACTAAATCCCTTCAATTAGAATGTCGATTTGATCATTTTTTAGCCGATTAATCGCTTCACTTTTTACCAGATTTTTGATTTGAAATTTTGCCTCTGGATGCAGTTTTTCGAAGAGCTGAACATATTCAGGCAGAAGAGAGCAGGTGCTCATATTGTTGTTGATGCTGATGATGATTTCGTTTTTCTTACTTGTGGTCAACTTGGTAAAATTTCTGAACAAATTGTCGATTCCATGCACGTAAAAAAGAGCGTGGGAATAGAGCATTTGTCCTTCAGCAGTAAGTTTGATTTTTTTGAAATTACGCTCGAAGAGTTTGGTTCCAAGATCGCGTTCTAGTGACTGAATTTGCAGACTGATTGTTGAAGGTGTCAGCCCCATTTTTTTTGCGGCTTCAACCATGCTACCGCCTTGGACTGTACAGCAAAATCCTTTGATTTGCTGGAGGCGATTTTTTTTGTAATAGAACTGTTTTGTGATTTGTTCCATGGATTCGGGTTTGTTAAGTTTGATGAAAATTGGTGTTAATTCAAGAATCTCCAAAATGCGTTAGAGCCTTATTTTGCAGACTTTCAGAAGTCTTTCGACTGTCTGAAAGTCCGCAATGCGCTAACTTGATTTGCTAGTGATGGTAAATGGATGAAAAGAATTTTATCGCGAAACACAAATGAGTTTTAGTCATCTCACTTTTGCCTAAAATTTAGAGCGATATTTTTGAGGAGGGCTGCTTGAGGAAGTTATTCAATTTCCTTGGTAATCACGCCGCCGCCTAGGACGCGCGAGGAATAGTTTAGTTCTAATTTTTCGATTTCTTTTCGAGGAATTCGATCATTTTTTCTGCGCGTTTTTTCAGCTTTGGTAATTTTTTCTTAATCACGTTCCAAATTATTTCCGAATCAATTCCGAGATAATCGTGAACCAATTTATTACGAAAATTACTGATTTCGACCCATGGAATATCTGATTCGGTGAGCTTTAGAGATCTGGAAATTTTTTGCGTTGATTCCGACAAAGTCTGCAAATTGTACAAAATTCCATCTTTGATGATTCCAGAATTTTCGAAGCTTCTTTTTGTTCTTGATTTGGTCTCTACTTCAATTTTTTCGATGGATTCGATGATGTGTTTTGATAGATTAGATCTCGGTTCATAAGGGTTTTGCGGTGGTGAGAATTTCATCTTTCAATAAGTGGTGCAGGCTTTTCTCGGTGACGACATCGACTTTGCGATGCAGGATTTTTTCCATTTCTCTATCGAAATCATCATGCCCAAAGCTGCTGCAAAATTTGCTGTAATTTTTTACCTTCACCAGCAAGTCGACATCGGAAGTTTTTTTCTCTTCTCCGCGGGCTACCGAGCCAAAAACGCGTACTTCAGACACGCCATATTTTTCAGCAATTGCGTAAATTTCTTCGCGATGTTTTTGGATTAATCTGAGAGTTTTCATGGAACTTTTGATGTTTTATGAGGTCAAAAATATCAAGAATTAGTTATTCAATTTCCTTGGTAATCACGCCGCCGCCAAGGACGCGAGAGTCTTGATAAATTACGCAAGCTTGTCCTGGAGTGATGGCACGCGTTGGTGATTTCATCTCAATTTCTGCTTCGCCATTTGGTAAAAAATTTATCAGAGCATCTTCTTCTTCGTGATTGGAACGAAGACGCGCTTTGGCCTGTATTGGCGCGGTTCTATCAACATCAGCAGCAAGCCAATTTACTTCGCGGATTTTGAATTTTTTATTCTGCAAAAATTCTTCTTCGCCAACAAAAACTGCGTTTTCTTTTGGATCGATTTTAACAACGTAAAGTGGGTTGGGATAAGAAATTCCAAGGCCGCGGCGCTGACCTAAAGTGAAATTCACGATGCCTTCATGCTGGCCTAGAATCTCTTTTGTTTTAATGTGAATAAAGTTGCCGGGCTTGAAGGCTGTAGGGCGGTGGCGTTTAATTACTTGCGCATAATCACCATTTGGTACAAAGCAAATATCTTGCGAATCAGGTTTTGTTGCAACGCCTAAACCCAGGCGCAGAGCTTCTTGGCGGGTTATTTCTTTTTTATTTCCGCCTAAAGGAAAACGTAAAAAATCAAGCTGTTCTTGTGTGGTTGCGTAAAGAAAATAACTCTGATCTTTGTCTTCATCGATTGCTTTATGAAGCTGCGCCTTGCCGTTTTTTCCAACTTGATGCCTGACATAGTGACCAGTTGCTAAGGCATCTGCTCCAAGGTCGCGCGCCACTTTCATTAAATCGCGAAACTTCACTGATTTATTGCATTCGATGCAAGGAATTGGCGTTTCGCCGCGCAAATAACTGTCGGCAAAATTGTCGATTACCGATTCTTTGAAAAGGTTTTGATAGTTGAGTATGTAGTGTGGAAAGCCCATTTTCTCGGCAACTTTTTTTGCGTCGTAAATGTCGGTTCCAGCGCAGCAGGCGTTTTTTTTCTTCATTGCTTCGCCGAAATCGTAAAGCTGTAAGGTGATGCCAATTACTTCATAACCTTGCTCATGCAAAAGGCAGGCAACAACAGACGAGTCAACGCCTCCAGACATTGCAACAACAATGCGAGTGTTAGAATTTGGCTTGTCGAATCCAAGTGAATTGATCACGGAATTTATGATTTTTTATTTAAGAAATGGGCTTTAACAAAATGCTCGAAGTTAATACTAAACGTCAAATCCAAATCTCAAAAAATATGTCTGAAGTCGCTAAATTAACGCTTCCAAGCGGTAAAGAAATTTCCCTACCAATTCGCAAAGCAGTGATGGGGCAAGATGTTATCGATATCACGTCGCTCTACAAAGAAAGCGGCATGTTCACTTATGATCCGGGGTTTTTAGCAACGGCTTCGTGTGAATCAAAAATTACTTTCATCGACGGCGACAAAGGTGTGCTGCAGCACGCGGGCTATTCAATTGAAGAATTGGCGAAAAAAAGTGAATATCTGGAAGTAGCTTATTTGTTGTTGAACCGCGAATTGCCTAGCACGGCGCAATATCGCGATTTTCGTAGCGGCATTATTCGCAACATGTTGGTTCACGAACAAATTGGCATTCTTTATCGTGGCTTCCCAAGACGCGCGCATCCAATGGCCATCATGGTTGGCGCCGTTGCATCACTTTCGGCTTTTTATCACGAAACCATGGATATTCATACTCCCGAGGGCCGTATGGACGTGGTTTACAAAATCATTGCCAAAATGCCAACTTTGGCGGCTATGGCTTACAAATACTCAATTGGCGAGCCGTTGATCTATCCAAATAAAGAACACGGTTTTGCAGAAAATTTCCTGCACATGCTTTTTGATCGCCCAAATAACATTCACAAAGTCACGCCAACTATCGCTAAAGCGATGGAAATGATTTTGGTTTTGCACGCTGATCACGAACAAAATGCCTCAACTTCAACTGTTCGTTTAGCTGGTTCTTCTGGCGCAAATCCATTTGCCTGCATTGGTGCTGGAATCTCGTCTTTGTGGGGCCCAGCTCATGGTGGTGCAAATGAAGAAGTTTTGGAAATGTTGCAACAAATTGGCACAAAAGAACGTATTCCAGAATTTATTGCGCGCGCCAAAGACAAAAATGATTCATTCCGTTTGATGGGATTTGGTCACCGCGTCTATAAAAACTATGACCCGCGTGCAGCAGTGCTTAAAAAAGCATGCGACGAAGTTTTAGCCGAGCTTGGCATCAAAGACCCACTTTTGGATATTGCCGTTGAGCTCGAAAAAATTGCGCTAAATGACGAGTATTTTGTTTCGCGTAAACTTTTTCCAAATGTCGATTTCTATTCGGGAATTATCTACAAGGCGCTGGGAATTCCGTCGAATTTGTTCACAGTAATTTTTGCAATTGCGCGTTCAGCTGGTTGGATTTCGCAATGGAAAGAAATGATCGAAGATCCAGCTTTCAAAATTGGCCGCCCGCGTCAGCTCTATACCGGGCACGCTAGCCGCGCTTATGTTGAAATCGACAAAAGGTAATTTTGCTTCATGCTCCTTGAGTTCTTCATCAAAAAAGTTCTGCAAAAAAAACTTAAAGATCCCAGCAAGTTGGTGGCTAGAACGCCAGACGAAGATTTTATTCCCTATGTTTGTAATTATGATGAAAACACAATTCTAACCAAGAACGGCGAGCTTTTGCAGACAATTCGTGTTTCTGGTTTTAGCAAAGGTTCAGTGCTTGCCGAAGTAATTTCGCTGCGTGATGCAGTGCGCGATTCTTTGATGCGCAATGTTCAAACCACTGAATTTGCTTTTTGGTTTAACACAATTCGTCGCAAAAAAAATATCTCGCCGCGCGGTGAATTTCCTGATTTTTTCAGCAAAAAATTTAATGATGAATGGGTCGCGCAAAACAATTTTGACGATCAATATGTCAATGAACTTTATGTCACAATAATTGTTGAAGGCCTTGATACGTCTATCTACAACCTAAACTCATTCTTTCGCTCTTTTTCTTACCTCACCACAAAGTCGCTGCATCGTAACCATCTTGAAAAAGCTCATAAAAAACTTTCGGAATTGAGTCAAAAAATCCTCACCGACCTTGAAGATTATGGTGGAAAATTGCTTGGCTTGGCAGAGTGGGAAGGCGTGCTTTACAACGAGCCAATGCGCTTTTTTGGTAAGATAGTTAATCTCTGTGAAAAGCATTATCCGGTGGTTGCTAACGATATTTCCTCTGAGCTTTCTAGTCATAAAATGGCTTTTGGCGACCGCGAAATGCAGGTAGTTGGCAGCGAAAATAAAAACTTCGCAGCGATGTTGTCGGTGAAAGAGTATTTCGAAGTTTCAACGCAGGCGCTTGATCAAATTTTGCAAATGCCGTTCGAATTTATCATCACGCAGTCATTCGATTTTGCCTTCAGCCGCAAGGATTTGGACGTGCCGGAATATCAAAATTACATTTTACAAGTTAGTGGCGACGAAGATTTTCGCCAACTGAGCGGCGCAGCAAATTTTGTTGAAAGTAAGCAAGGTCTGCCAACTGATTATGGCAAGTTGCAGACAACAATTATGGTCATTGCACACACGCATGAAGATTTAGAAAAATACATAAAAATTACGCTTGAGCAGCTAAACAACCTTGGCTTTAGCGTGGTTCGCGAAGATTTGTTTTTAGAGCACTGCTTTTGGTCGCAACTGCCAGGAAATTTCCGTTACTTAGCGCGCCAGAAAATTATCAACACTTACCGAACTGCTGGTTTTGCGGCTTTACACAGTTTTCCAACTGGATCAATTGATGGAAATCATTGGGGCCCTGCGGTTTGCGCAATAAAAACGGTTTTGGACACGCCATATTTTTTCAATTTCCACGATGGCGATGTTGGTCACAGCGTGATTCTTGGTGGCGATGTTGCGCAACAAAATATCGTGCTAAATTTTTTAGTGACACAGTCGCGTCGATTTGGTGGAAAACTTTTTTACTTCGATTTTGAAAATGCTGCGCAGCCTTTATTTGCATCGCTGGGGGGCAATTATAGCCAACTCGATTCACAAAATAATTCGCTGCTGCTTAATCCTTTTACGCTGCCAGATAAAGAGGATCGTAAGCATTTTCTCGCTGAATTTTTTGTGAGTCTTGTTTACTTCGCACAAGAGCCGGTGCCAGAAAACGAAATAATGCTCATCCCTGATTTTGTGGATCGCTTGATTACCGCTAATGTGCATAATCTTGCTGCGGCGATTGAAATTTTTAACGTGCCAGAAGCGCAAAATCTTTATCGCGAGTTGCTGCGCTGGAATAGCGAAGAGTTTTCCTACATTTTTAACGCCCAGCAAGAGCTTGATTGGAGTCAGCAGCTTAATGCTTTTGACCTAACTTTTGCACAAAAGGAAGTTTCGGTTATTGCGCCAATAATGTCTTACATGCTGCATCGAATCGAAAGCGTGCTTGACGGTTCGCCGTCGCTTTTGGTTTTAAAAGAGGCGTGGGATTTAATCGATAATCCAATTTCTGGGCCGGTTTTTGCAGAATTTTTGCAGCGCCTAAAAAGCAGAAACTGCGTAGTGATTATGACTTCGCTCGATAATGAAAAATTAGTGGCAAGCGAGAACACAGCAGCAATCTCGGCAGAAATTTCTACACGAGTTTTCCTGGCTCAGCCAGAGCCGCCAGAGTTCTATAAAGCTGCCTTTGGCCTTAATGATGAAGAGATAGAAATCATTAAAACCATGGAAATTTCGCAAGGTCACGTTTTCTTCAAGCGAGGCGACGAAGCAGTAATTGCCTCGCTGAATTTTGATAAGATGATCGAATTCAAGAAAATTTTTTATGCTGACGAACTTACTTTGTCGGCGATGGATCACACAATTGAAGCGGCTCACAATGCTGATGGCAATAATATGACTCTAGAAGGCTGGTTTGCTCAATATGTTGAAGTATTGCGCGAAATCGAGAAAGAAAAAAATGCCCGTGAAAAAGAGAAGCAGCGTCAAGAACGCGTCACTTATTTACGTCAGGTAAGAGAAGGGCGTGATTAGAGTGCGGAAAATAAAGTAATTCTAAGTCTCTATCCATTCGCCGGTTATGATGATGGCGACGCGTCACTTCATCGCCGCAGCAACTGGGTTCAGGTGGAGATTAGAAAAGTGATTGGCGATGTGTTTTAGTTTTTCCTTTTTGTCAGCAACTCGTTAACCATTTGTGGATTGGCTTGTCCCTTGCTTGCTTTCATGATTTGTCCCACAAAAAAGCCGTGAAGTTTTTCATCTCCAGCCAGATATTTTTCGAACTGCGCTTGGTTTGCGGCGATCACTTCAGCAACAATTTTCTCAATTGCTCCCGAATCTGAAACTTGCTTCCAGCCTTTAGCTTCAACAATTTTCGCTGCATCTCCACCACTTTCCACCATCACGTCCAAAACTTCTTTAGCAATTTTTCCAGAAATTTCTCCGCTCTTCATCAAATCTAAAAGTCCGATTAATTTTTCTGATGAAACTTTCAGGTCGGAAAAATTTATGCCAAGTTTGTTCATACGGCCAAATAGCTCAACTGTAAGCCAGGTGACGCAAATTTTTGCTTCGTGTTTGGATAAAAGTCTTTCGAAATAAGCGGAAATTTCCATGTCAGCAGTGAGCACGCCGGCGTCATATTCTGGAATTCCAAGTGCGATGTAGCGTTGTTTTCTGCTTTCTGGAAGTTCAGGCAAAGTGCTTTTGATTTCATCAACGAAAGCTTGCGAAAGCACCAGTGGCGGCAGGTCAGGGTCTGGGAAATAGCGATAATCCATGGCATCTTCTTTGCTGCGCATCGTTCTGGTTTCGCCGGTGATTGCGTCAAACAAACGAGTTTCTTGATTAATTTTTCCGCCATTTTCCAAAATCTCAACTTGGCGCGCAGCCTCAAATTCAATCGCTCTGGCGATGTTTCGCATCGAGTTCAAATTTTTAATTTCGCAGCGCGTGCCTAGTTCTTTTTCGCCAACTTTTTTAACTGACACGTTGGCATCACAGCGCAAATTGCCTTTTTCCATATCGCCGTCGCAGGTGTTTAGCGCCCGCACAATGCCACGAATTGTTTTAACATATTCCGCAGCCTCTGCCGGAGAATTCATGTCTGGCTTAGAAACAATTTCCATCAACCCAACGCCAGCGCGGTTCAAATCAATTAGTGAAAGAGAGGGGTGCTGATCGTGAATTGATTTTCCTGCATCTTGCTCAAGGTGAATGCGTTCAATTCGCACAATTTTTTTGCCGCCATTTTCCAGCGCAATTTCAACTGCACCTTCGCCAACAATTGGGTCAGAAAATTGCGAGATTTGATAGCCTTGCGGCAAGTCGGCGTAGAAATAATTTTTGCGATCAAAAATTGATTTCAGATTAATTTTTGCATTGATGCCAAGCCCAGTTTTTATTGCTTGTCTTACGCATTGTTCATTAATCACTGGAAGCATGCCCGGCAAGGCTGCATCGACCAAAGACACTTGCGAATTTTGTGGTGCACCAAACTCAGTTGCGGCGCGAGAAAATAGTTTAGATTCTGAGGCAATTTGTGCGTGAATTTCGCAGCCAATAACGATTTCGTAGGTGTTGTTTTTACCTTGGATTATGTAGGTCATATTACTTTAGTAAATTTGAGCTGTGCTCAAATTTAGGTTTAAGTTGAATCGCTGCGCGCCGAGTGAATCGACGCATCCGCAACGATTTGTTTTTTTTAAAAACTTTGAATAGGTCTCGCTAGCGTTAAAGAAAGTGGAGATATTGTCAAAAACCTCGGTATATTCTTTCAGTTTTTCCTCATTCCATTGGGAAGCGAGTAAGATTGCTTCAGCTGTTTCGTGAACCTTTTGAGTGTATTTTACTAATTCATCTGGCAACTCAAGCCGTGCCTGATGCGTCACTGCTCTCAAAATTTCTACTCCATAGCGCGTCTCTTGGCGTTTTAAAATGTCGTCCCCATCAGCTTTTGCACCAAACATTCCATAATTATTATAAATCTTGCTGATGCCCTCAATTAATCTGTGATAATTCTCGCGTATTCTGTCTTTTTCTTTTTCGGAAAGTTCAAATTGTTGCCGCCGCTGTTGTTGTTTTAGCTGAAGATTTTGTTGCCATCCTAAAAAAAACATTCCGGCGCCAATCAAGACCGAGCCAATATTTCCAACAATCGAAAAAAGTTTTTCGTAATCCCCATCGACACCTGACAAACTCAAAAAAACAGATCCAAGCATTAACACCCCGATTGTTAAGCAAGCGTAAGCTGCGATTTTTTTTGGAGCTGGCATGTTAATCATTTCTAATTTTTTTGCTTATGGTTTTCGTTAAAAAATTTTTCTTCGAAACTACCGATCTGCCGAGTTTTTTTTCTAATTCTTTACGCGCATTTCCAGCGATTTTTCCGCCGATTCTGGAATCTTCTTTTAGCTTTTTTGTGCCGCGAGAATTTTCGTTGCGGTGAATTTCAGTAGTCGAGCGTTCGCCCAGCATGGTGAAAATTAACTCAAAATCATCCATGTGATCGCGAAGATTTTGGCGCTTTAAACCTTTGTGCTCCTTATATTCAGAAGGCGTCAGCCCAAAAGTCGCTTTCGAAATTTCAGCAGTAAGAATTTCAAAATCCTTCTTCTCATCGGCGCCGCGTTTTTTCCATTCGTCGGTCAATTCCTCGCGAATGGCGATTCCGCGCATTCTTTTTTCAATCCAATCGTCGGAATAGCCTTTGAGTTTGTAGAGTGTTTTGGTGCGTTTTGTGGCTAATTCCGGGTTTTCAATTTCTTGTACGCGTTCATATCCAACCTTTGCCAGCCAGCGTTTGAAAGGCTCGGCTTTGGGTGAGGGGATTGATTGAATGATGCGGAAAATTCCTTCGACGTTGGCGCAGTTCATTTTCTGTAAGCCGCCTTCGGTTTGGATTGAAAGGGGGGTGGCAATTTGCCCCCACCCTTTCGACAGTTCCTCATCCCTTCTGCGCATGTCTTTGATGTAGCCAGATGGGTCCACTGAATCAGTCAGCGCCGCAACAATGTCGATAACCGAAAAATACCATTCATTTTCGTGAAGAGTTTTTCTGATTTTTTTGCCTTTAAAAAGCGCGATTTTGTCCTCGAGGTTTTTCATGTTTTTTTGGTTTAATTTGTGGTGTGTTTGGGGTTTTTTGTGGCGTTCCAAGTTTCCTAAGAAGCCATGTCGCTTGTGCCTTCAGCGTTTTCCGAAGATTCCTCCCCAGTTTCCGCTTCATCGACTTCTTTATTTCCGGTATTGGCGATTCTGGCAACCGACACAACCGCTTCGTCTTTTGCTTTAATCAGCGTCACGCCTTGGGTGTTGCGACCCGAGATGCGAACTGAGCCGACTTCGGTGCGAATTAGCGTGCCTTTGTCGGTGATGATCATCACTTGGTCATTACCTTCGATTGGGAAGCTGGCAACCACGTTGCCGTTACGTTTCGAGGTGATGATGTTGGTGATGCCGCTGCCGCCGCGATTGGTGATGCGATATTCGTAAGCCGAAGAACGTTTGCCGAAGCCATTTTCGGTGATGGTTAAAATGAATTCCTCATTTGCGGCCATGGCCTCGATCTTGTCTTGTGGCAAGTCGCAACCAGAAATTTTTGGAAGATCTTTTGGCTGGATGAGCATGTCATCAGATGGATTTTCCTTAAGTGCTTTGTTGAAGAACAAGGCTTCACGCAAGGCAAGACGCTGCTCTAGGTCGATATTGAGATATTTATCTTTCACTTCTGAATCTTCGCCCGCGTGCTTCAAGATCGACATTGCGATAACTTTATTGCCGCCGTCAAGCTTGATTCCGCGCACGCCAGTAGAGTTTCTGCTTTGGAAAACACGCAGATTTTCAACTGGAAAACGAATGCATTTTCCGTCTTTAGTTGAAAGCAAGATGTCGTCTTTTTCTGTACACAAAGACACGCCAATCAAGGCTTCGTCGCCTTCAAGTTTCATGGCAATTTTGCCGCTTGAGCGAATATCGATGAATTGATCCATCGAGTTTCTGCGCACGTCGCCATGAGACGTGGCAAAGGCAATGCTCAAATCTTTCCACGTATTTTCATCTTCTGGCAGGGCAAGAATTGTTGAAATTTTTTCGTTAGCTTCAAGGGGAAGAAGATTCACCAACGCACGTCCGCGCGCTTGTGGCGTGCCAAGTGGAAGTTTGTAAGTTTTAAGGCGATAAACTTTTCCTTTGTTGGAAAAGAACAAAATTGGTGTGTGCGTGTTGGTTGCAAAAATGTCGGTTGTGATATCTTCATCGCGAACGTCCATAGCGCTGCGGCCTCTGCCGCCGCGGCGTTGCGTGCGGTAAGCTGAAAGTGGAACACGTTTGATGTAGCCGTTCATTGTGCCAACAACAACCATGTCTTCTTTTGGAATCAGCGTTTCGATATCAACTTCGAATTCAGAGTCCTCAATCCTTGAGCGGCGTGGCGTGGCGAATTGTTCTTTAACGTCGATCAATTCTTTTTTCACCAGCTCAAGCATTTTGCCGCGATTAGAAAGTAGCTCAAGATAGCCAGAAATTTCTGCAGCAAGCGCTTTTAATTCGTCGCTGATTTTTTCCATCTCAAGGCCGGTCAAACGCGCTAAACGCATTTCAAGAATTGCTCTTGCTTGCGCTTCCGAGAAATAAAATTTGCCGCCTTTTACAACGTTACTTTTATCTTGGATCAAATTGATGATTGTTTCCACAAGCCCAACTGGCCAGGCTTTAGCAAGTAAGTTTTCTCTCGCTTCATTGACGTCTTTTGATTTTTTGATCAGCTCAACAATTTCGTCGATGTTAGCAACAGCAACCGCCAAACCAACCAAGATGTGGGTTTTGTCGCGCGCTTTATTGAGCAAGAAATTCGTTCTGCGCGTGGTGACGTCGAAACGAAAAGCAGTAAAAATTTTGATGACATCCAAAATGCCCATCAATTGCGGACGGCCGTGATTTAGCGCCAACATATTGACGCTGAAATTGCTTTGCAGTTCGGTATAGCTGTAGAGCTGATTGATGATAACTTCTTCCATTGCATCTTTGCGAAGCTCAATAACCACGCGGATTCCATCGCGATCCGACTCGTCACGCAAATCAGTTATTCCTTCGATTTTTTTGTCTTTGACCAGCTCAGCAATTTTTTCTACAAGCTTGGCTTTATTGACCTGGTAAGGAATTTCTTCAATGATGATGGCAACTTTTCCGCCAGTTTTTTTCTCAATTTTATGTTTACCACGCATCACCACAGAGCCGCGTCCGGTGCGAGCTGCCGAGTCAAATCCGCTGCGGCCCAAAATGATTCCACCAGTTGGAAAATCTGGTCCTGGAACGATTTTGATGATGTCTTCAATGGTGATTTCGTTGTTGTCGATATAGGCCAGGCAAGCATCAATTACTTCGCCTAAATTGTGCGGAGGAATGTTTGTTGCCATACCAACCGCAATCCCGCCCGAACCGTTAACCAAAAGGTTAGGGAAGCGCGCCGGCAAAACTTTCGGCTCTTTTTCGTGGCCGTCATAATTTGGTCCGAAATCGACAGTGTCTTTGTCGAGGTCGTCGAGCATTGTGTGGGAAATTTTTTCCAAACGTGACTCGGTATAACGCATTGCAGCCGCCGGATCGTCATCAATTGAACCGAAGTTACCTTGCCCGTCAATCAATGGCACACGCATCGAAAAATCTTGCGCCATACGCACCAAAGATTCGTAGATCGCCGAGTCACCATGCGGGTGATATTTACCCATCACTTCACCGACAATTCTTGCCGATTTTTTGAATGGTTTATTATAGTCGTAATTGCCTTCATACATCGCATAAAGAATGCGGCGATGCACTGGTTTCAAGCCATCGCAAGCATCTGGAATTGCACGCGAAACGATTACGCTCATCGCATAATCGAGGTAAGATTTTCTCATTTCGCCAACTAGCGAAACCGCTTGGATGTCTTTTCCTGTGGCAACAGAAATTACTTCGTTATTCGTCATTTTTTAAAAAAAGTTTACGTGATTTTTTAGTAATATTTGCAGGGGGCGCGTTTTAGAAACGCCAAGGTGCAAGTGCAAGAATTTAGTTTGCTAAAACTGAGGGCCATTTTTAGGTTTTTCCTCAACCGCCATCCTTGAAGCACGCAGTGATTTGAGGATCTCTAGCAACAAACAATTTTACCTAATTATGAGAATCGGAGTAACTGGAATTACTGGCCGCATGGGCATGACAATTGCAAGCCTGGTTTTACAAGATGAAATCGCTGAACTTACAGCAGCATTGGTTCGCCAGGGAAGCGAATCTGAAGGTAGGGACCTGGGCGCCTTTTTGGGCTTCGAGGAAAGTGGCGTTAAAATCACTTCCGACGTCGCTCATTTCCTGAATTCATGCGATGCGGTGATTGATTTCTCTTCACCAGCTTTCAGTTTGGAAATGGCAAAAAATTGCGCTGCAGCCTCTAAGGTATTGGTTTGCGGCACCACAGGATTTTCGGAAGCCGAGAAGCAGCAATTTGCCTCATACAGCGCCAAAGCAGTCATCATCTGGTCTTCCAACATGTCGCTTGGCGTGAATTTATTGATGAATTTGGTCGAAAAAGTTGCCGGAATTTTACACGATGATTTCGACGTCGAAATCGTTGAAATGCACCACAAAAACAAAGTTGATGCACCGTCAGGAACCGCTCTATCACTTGGTGCAGCGGTTGCCAAGGGTCGAGGCGTTGATTTACAAGCTGTTGGAAAATCCACCAGATCGGGCAAAGAAGCTAAACGCGAAAAAGGCGAAATCGGCTTCGCGTCCCTTCGCGGCGGCGACGTTATTGGTGATCACAGCGTAATTTTTGCCGGAGATGGCGAGCGCATCGAGCTCACTCATAAAGCCTCAAATCGTGACATTTTTGCCAAAGGAGCAATTCGTGCCGCAATCTGGGGCTCGGCGAAACAGCCGGGATTTTATTCAATGCGCGACGTATTAGCCTAAATTCATTAGCAATTCAGCAGTCCTGCAAAGTTTTTAAATTATTATTTTGATCATGAGTAGAGTCGGATTTACTGCTTCAAATGGTTCTAAGCAAGAGCTTGTGTCAGAAGACGAATGTTTGGAACTGTGGCAAGATCAAACAAATAACTTGGTCTATGTGACCTTAAGAGCAGAGGGTCTAAGACGAATTGCCCAAGATTACAAAAGAAGAAAGGGAGTCGATATTGAGGTTGCAGAATATCGAAGTACGTCAAGCGATTATTATTATACCAGTGGATCGTCGCATCAGACGGAAACTGTTGTTTCGGAGATATCAAAATCACTTAATTCACTTGCAAGAGGCGCTTCAAAAGGCTTGGTCTATTTAATTAAAAACGCACATGGTTATACAATGCATGCATTTCCATTTCTGCTGCAAATGGGTATGGATGGTGTTGCAAGAGTTCTCGATTTTGAAAAAAAATTGGCCGATGTCGTTTGTGATCAATTTTTAAGAATTGAGGTTGGCGGCTATCAAGGGATGCAAAAGGACCATCATTCCTGCACAGTTTTTGCAATTGATACTCTTAAAAACTGTCTAACTTATGAAAGATTTCTTTCTCAAATATCAACAAGAGTTCATAGAGCTGAGGTTCCAAAAATGTTTTTGGCACAGGGTAGGGATTTATATGGCTCAAAATTAAACCAAGAAAAATTTACAAAATACGTCGACAGGACTTCGGAGATTAATCGCAAGGCGCTCTACAAAGGTCATCACTACGCTCATTTCTTAGATGCGACTCACAAAAGATTTTTAGACCGATCCACAAGAGGTATAGTTGACGAAATAGATCACAAAAGAGGCAAAAGCTCTTTGCCCACAACCAGTCCGGCTTTAGGCAGGGAAATGGAAATTTATGATCCGCAGGTGACTTTTAAAGAAAGTGCGTTTTTTAACACGCCGCGCGGCAATAAATTTGTGGCGGAAGCAAGGCATGATGACAAAAGTTTTAAAAAAATTTTCATAAAAAATCTAGCTGACGCAGCAGCGGAATTTGGCATGGATGCAAATCAAGTTTTGCAAGCAATTCAAGTTGCAAGAATTCGCGGCGGAATCGCCAATGCTTCTCGTGAAGGAGGGGAGTTGCCACATGGAGTGACGGAAGAGACGCTGAAGAAATTTTCGGCAAGAGTTCAAACTTTAAATCAGTTCTCAGGAATTCGCTCGTCAGTAAATGAAAATCTTGGATTGCGTCTGTGCTACATTCCAGAATCCGTCACTGATAATGCAGCCGATTTTGCAGCGAGTTTTAATTCAGGTTTTCGCCCTAGGGAAAGTCGTTCTAGATAGACTCTTTGCTGTTCGTAAATCAATTAATGCCGTCTGGATATTCATGAAAATTTGAAATTCAGATTATGAAAATTTTTGCATGAACGTTGCGGGCGGATTTACAAAATCCGCCCGAGCGGGGAATTAACTCATAATTGATTAGTTCTACTTCCCAAAAAGCTCGCTATGAGAACCTGTTGCGTGCAGGATTAATTCTTCTTCGTTGATTTCGTAAACCAAAAGCCAATCGGGCTCGATGTGGCACTCTCTTTTTCCAATGCAGTCGCCAGATAATTTGTGATCACGGAATTTTTGATCTAAAGGAATTTGGTGGGCCAAGTTATGCAAAATATTGTCAATTTTTGCGATGTTTTTTCCCCTGTTTTAAGACGCGTTTGTAACTTTTTTTAAATGCCGTGGTGTAGGCGATTGTAAGCATTTGAGGGTTTTTATTTTTTGATGTCTTTAAGAAATTTGTTGAAGTTTGAGTGCTTGGTTAAGTTTTTATTTTTCTTCGCATCGTCAAAAGATTTTAGAAGCTGCTTGCCTGGTTTTTTTGAAGCATCGCCGATGGTTTTCTGTAAGATAAAGTCTTTTAAGGAAAGGCTGTTGATGCTTGCCAAAACCTTAAGCTGCTGGCGCTCTTGTTCTGTGACTTCAATTGTGACTCTGGTCATTTTAATAAAAATTGGTGATTGGGGTGAGGTTTTTGCTAGTAAAACCAATTATAACAAAATTGTTAAAATTGACAATTTTGTCAAATTTATTTTTTGCATTTTTTACTCCACCACCCGCGCCAGCTTCGCTTTGATCCAAATGCGGAAGCGGTCGATGTAGCTAAACACCGCTGGAATTACCACCAGCGTAAGCACGGTTGACGAAATCAATCCACCAATAATTGCCACACCCATTGCGGTTCTTGCCGAAGCGGTTTCGCTTAGGCCAATTGCCACCGGTAAAGTTCCAACAATTAGTGCAAAAGAGGTCATCAAAATTGGACGCAAACGCATGCGGCCGGCAATCATCAGCGCTTCATTGCGCGACTTGCCTTGAGCGATTAATTTATTGGCGAAGTCGACCAATAAAATCGAGTTTTTCCCCGACACGCCAACCAGCATAAAAATTCCCAGCATTGTGAAGATATTTACTGATTCTTGTGTGACTAAAAGCGCAAAAGCGGCTCCGCAGAAGGCAAGGGGAAGAGCAAGTAAAATTGTAAAAGGAATTATGAAAGATTCATAGAGGCTGGCCAAAATCAGGTAAATGAAGGTGATCGACAAAAGCAGCGCCGACTTCATTGAGCTGCTCATGTCCTGCATATTTTCTGAATCACCCGAGAAATCGTAACGTATGTCGGCAGGAATTTTCAGATCTCCGGTGGCAAAACTTTGTTCTAGTTCGGTGATGATATCTCCCAGGCCAACTTTTGGCGCAAGGCTGGCGCTGATTTGCACGTAGCGTCCGCGATCTTGACGATTGATGGTTGCTGCTTCAATTCCTTCTTCGCCTTCGGCAACGTCAGAAAGTCGGACCAGGCGTTGGTTGAGATTGGGCACGTAAATTTGGTCGAAGTTTGCCTTTAAGTCGCGCTGCTCAGGTTTGAGGCGCACGCGCACATCATATTCTAAACCATTTTGACGTAATTTTGTTGGCGTGTAGCCTTCAACATAACCGCGCAATTCATCGCCAATTGCTTGTGGATTGAGGCCATAAATTTTTGCTGCATCCTTTTTAACCGAGACGCGGAACTCTTTACGCGTAGCTTTGTCGCTTGAATCAACGTCTTTTACGCGCGGATCATTTTTGAGTTTTTCAAAAACTTTTGTAGCAAAATCGCTTAACGAATCTTTGTTGGTTGAAATAAGGAAAAGATTAAGCGGTTGCCCACGCGATGCGCCCCCGGAAGGGTCGTAGTCTTTTACGATTGGATTGGCGTAAGAAAAATCTTTGAGCTGCCCGCGCAATTTTTCTTTAAATTTTGTCGTGCTGATCTCGCGCTCACTTTTTGGTTTTAAGCGAATATAAATTTCACCACGATTTGCTTGGCGAGACGAAGTGCCAGCTGATGCAGCAGTGATCACCACTTCCTCATTTTTGGTGATAATTTCGTTAATTTTTGCAACTGCGTCGCTGGTATAATCGAGGTTGGCATCGGCTGGTAATTCTAAGGTTGTCACCAATTCGCCATTATCGCTTTCGGCCATAAAAGTTTTTGGTACGAATTTGAAAGCAACCACGCTGAGCACAAGAATTACAAGGGTCGAGAGCAGGATAAATTTTGGTCTCCTGATCGAAAAATGCAGAATTTTTTCGTATTTATCTTCGAGTGAAGTTTGGAATTTATCGAATTTTTTCAGCAGGCGATCAAGGAAGGCGAAGCGCGATTTTGTTGTTGAAGAATGCGCTGAAGTTTTTCCCGATAAAAACGCGCAAAGTACCGGAATTATTGAGATGGCAACAATCAAACTGATGGCCATCGCAAAGGAAATTGTCATGCCAAATTGCTTGAGATATTGGCCAACAACGCCGTTCATAAAAGAAATTGGCGTAAATACCGAAATCACCACGGCAGAAATTGCCACAACGGTCATTAAAATTTCGCGCGAAGAGGCAAGAGCTGCGGCCTTTGCATCCATTCCTTCTTCAATTTTTCGGTAAATATTTTCCACAACAACAATTGCATCATCAACCAAGAGACCAACTGCCAAGCTTAGAGCCAGAAGGGTTATGACGTTTATCGAAAAGTCTGCCAAATACATTACCATGAAAGATCCAACCAAAGAAATTGGCAGCGAAACGGCGGTGATGATTGTGGCTCTAGTGTTGGCAAGAAAGAAAAAGACAACGGCAACGGTGAGGATTATCGCAATTGTAATGGTTTCGTTAATGTCAAAAATGTTGCTGCGAATGTATTTGCTGGCATCTTTTGTGGTGTTGAGTTGCGGCTTGCCTTTCATGGTGGCGAAGTCGCTTTGCATTTTTTTCAGCTGCTTATTTACGCCATCAACAACGCCAATGATGTTGGCGTCGGATTGACGATAGATGACCAAAAATAACGATTTCTTGCCATTGATGAAGGCGCGAGTTTTTTCGTCTTCCAGTCCATCGAAAACTTCGCCAACGTCAGAAACTTTTGTAGGCACTTCGTTGGAATAAAAATTCACCAAGGAATTTTCGATTTGTTCAATTTCGTTAAATTCACTTTTGCTTCGAAAAACCTGTTCACGATTGCCTTCGTCATTTTTTCCAATCGAAACATTTTGACCCGAAGCTGCAAGTTGGTTGCGCACTTGCGACATAGAAATCTCGCGGTTTTTGAGCTTTTTTTGGTCGAGCAAAACTTGAATCTCTCTTTTACGCGCGCCAATAATTTCCACCATACCAACGCTGCCAACCTGCTCAAGGCGCGGTCGCACATAGTTATCAGCAAGATCAAATAATTCATTTTCTGGCAAATTGGCATCAAGCGTGACGGTCAAAACTGGCTGATCTGAAGGGTCAAGACGGCGAATCACTGGCTCTTTGATGTCTTCTGGAAGCTTGCTGCGCGCTTGATTTATTTTATCGCGCACTTGCTGTTCGGCATATTTCAAATCAACGCCTTGATAGAGCTGAACAATGATCTGGCTGGTGTCCTTCAAACTTTTTGAGGACAATTTTTTGATGCCAGAAACCGTGCTGATTTCTTCTTCAAGCGGTTTAGTGACAAGACTTTCAATTTCAGACGGAGCCGCGCCGGTGTAGGCCGTAGCAACATAAATTATTGGAATGTCGACATTTGGAAAAAGTTCGACGCTCATTTTTTTTGAGCAAATTAAGCCAACGGTGATGATGGCAAACATCAAACAGCAGATTGAAACCGGGCGCTTGATTGATAGCTCTGTAATGTTCATGGAATTATTGATGGTAAAGTTTTTCTTCAGCGATCAGGCCAAGCAAAGCATTGGCAACTTGAATTGTGTTGAGCTGAGAATTTGAGTAATCTTGTTCAAAGAGCAGAACTTGATAAGTGCTGGTGCGGCCTTGGCGCAAGCGGCTGCGTTCGTTTTCTAGTTTCTTCTTTTGTGCATCTTCAATGTTGCGCGCGAGTCTCAAATTTGCTTTGTAGGTTGAAAGATTTTGCACCAAATTTTCCCAATCATTTTCCTGCTCAAAAGTTTTTTGGCGGTAATTTATTTTTGCTGCTGAGGCGTTGGCAAGCGCGCCTTGTCTGATTTCAGAGCTTAGTGAAAAATTTATGGGCATCGAGAAATTTACGCCAAGGGTTCCGCCGCGGCCGCGTTCGTCAAAAGAATTTCCAAGTGCCAAATTGGCGCTTTTTTTATATTGGTTGGTAGAGTAGCTGCCATAAAGATTCAGCGCTGGTTTGTTATTTTCTTCCTCAACTTTTGCTGCAGCAATTGCAGCCTTCATGTTTGTTTCTTGCGCCTTGATATCGAAGCGATCATCGGCTTTAACTTTTGGTACTAGAAAATTTTCTATAGCCGCAAAGTCAATGCTAGAAAGCCTTTCTGGCACTTCGGCGGAATTTACGTAGCGCTGTTTGTTAAATTCACGTGCTGCAAGTTTTTCAGAATTTTGTGCCATTTGCAGCGCTGATTTGCGTAGTTCAAAAAGCGCTTTTGCCTGCAAAACGTCAGCTTTCTCACCCAAATTCATCACTTCTTTTTTGCTGACATAATCAAGAATTTGTCTCGAGCTATTTAGCGCCGCTTGTTCAATTTCAACGGCGCGTCTGGCATAAACCAAGTTCCAATAAGTTTTTTGTGCAAGTACCAAAGTTTCTTTCGACAGCGCTTGCGACTGTAATTTCTTGGTTTCGTTCTCAAAAAAAGCTGAATCTTTTTGCGCGCGCGTTGAAGAGCCAAAGCGATTTTGCCACAAAGACAAAGAAAGTGAAATTGTTGGCATGGCTTGATAGCTTGAGCGCGCCAGCTCTGGATCGGGAAAGCGTGAGGTATTAAGGCCTTTGTAGGTTAATTTATTAAGTGAGTAGTAAATGTTGGTGTTTAAGCCAAGCTCTGAAGCATGCGTGAAGCCAATCTGATTTTTTTGTAAGTAGGTGCGATCGTAAGGAAAAATTTGCATCGGGCTGTTTTGTTCAGCGAAAGATTTTTCGCCATAGCCGTAAAGTTTGATGGCACTGACAAGTTCACCTTTTCTGCGCAGCATTTCAAATGCTCTGGCGTTTTGGCTTGCGTAAGAATAGTTCAGATTCTGGTTTTTTACTTGCTCGATGAAATCACTAAATGAAAGCTCTGGTGCTTCCTTAGCCTGGCAATTTTCTTGGCAAAAAAATGCCGCAAAAATGAGCGCTAAAATTGAAAGAAATTTTTTGTTAAGCATGATGAAGGAAGAAAAAGAAATGTGCGAATTGTCTAAAAAAATCTTTACTAAGATTGAAGAAATTTTTTCAAAAAAAATTCCTAAAAAAATTGCTGTAGCTCTTTCTGGAGGTGCGGATTCTCTGGCTTTAACTTTGCTGCTTGCCGAGTTTTGCTTTGAAAGAAATATCGAACTTATTGCGCTAACTGTTGATCACAAAATGCGCCAAGCGTCAAAAACAGAGGCGCGAGCGCTAACAAAAATTTTAGCAAAGAAAAAAATCTCTCACAAAATTTTAGAAATTTCTGCTCAAGAAGTTCCAACAAAAAATATCGAAGCAAGCTTGCGCGAAGCAAGATACAATTTGCTTAGTGACTTTTGCCTAAAAAACAAAATTAAGTTTTTATTTCTTGGTCATCACATTGGTGACGTTGCAGAAAATTTTCTGATTCGTCTTTTTCGTGGCTCTGGTTTGGATGGATTATCAACGATTGCACAAACTCTTGAACGTGATGGCGTGACGCTGGTGCGGCCTCTGCTTGAGGTGAATAAAGATGAGCTAAAAGATTTTTTACGCGCCAAAAAAATGAGTTGGTTTGAAGACGAAACCAACGCTGATGAAAAGTTTTTACGCAATAAAATTAGAAAATTTTTGAGTGAATTTCCGGAAAAAAATTTTATTGAGAAACGCATTAAAAATGCTGCAGATGAAATTTCTAAAATGCGTGATCTTTTTAATGATAAGATGCAGATTGAAGTCGCAGAAATAGTGGAAGAGCGGGCGGATGGAGCTTTCTTAATTAACTTAGAAAAATTCAAGAAAACCGAAGAAAAAATTGCCCTAAAAATGCTGGCGCTTTTGTTGATGAAAGTGGGCAAAAAAAAATACAAACCACGCTTGGAAAACCTGAAAAATTTTTACCGCGCCGTTATTGAAACGCCGAATTTCAAACGGAAAAATTTTTATGGCTGTATGCTAGAAAAGCATGACGCCGTAAGTTTGCGATTGAGAAAAGAGTAATGAAATTGCTTGGCGGTATTTGTAATGCCGTCCAACAGTTCATGCAAAACTAACCGAGGATTTTGAGGGTTTAGCATGAACAAGTTGGCTGAGTTAGAAACTATTCCAAACCCCAATAGTTGCACCGCGGTCGTCGTAAAAAGGATTAACGCCATTAAGTCGCTTCATATAGCCAGCTTGAATGGCGATGTTGCGATTAAGGTGATAGATCAACGAAAGGCTGATGCTGTGATTGGCTTGTTTACTGATGCCAGGGCTTGTTGTTGTGGTCATTGTTTCGTCGGGTTTTGATTTTAGTAGCCAGTTGATGTCATCTTGCGCAAGCAGAGAAAATTTTTCGTTTATTCTTAATCCAGCCAGCAGCTTGAATCGCGCCTCGTCAAATGGATTGCTAAACTTGCGGCGATAGGCGGTTTCAGCGCGAAAGAAAAAAGGCGTTTGGTTGCGTGTCACCGTATTCACCAGGCGATCCTTCATGTTATAAGCAAAAAGGAAGCGCAGTTCGTAGTCATCTTGTTTAGGCATCAGCGCCAGATATTTGTTTTCGTTATAGATTCCGCGAGGCTTGAAAGAGTTATGTATGATGATGCCCAGTTTTTCGCCGCTAAAAATTTTATAGCGGTGAAAAATTTCGATTGAATTTATTGCGTAAGCCGAGGTGCCGCCGTTGTGATTTGAGCTAGTGTGACTGGCTTGGTTTATTGCGCCAATTGATGTTTTTTTGCTGAGAGGTTTTTCAATAAAATGGTTAAAAACTTCTTTATTTGTATGGGCACCAAATGCCTTTCCTTCTAGCTTTGAGGCCGTGTTATACATCTGCAAATTATCTTCAGTGGCAAAGGCATTTTGGCCAAAAAAAACGCAAATTAAAAACAGAAAATAAGCAAAATTTTTTTTCATTATTTTGCTAAAATTTTTTGGAATTTGCGAAGCAAGAAATAGACGATCAAGCCAGAGCCAATAACAATTAGCAGATCAATTTTCAGGGTGCAAAAAACGACAGTTAGGGCAGAGACAAAATCTATTTTGCTGTAATTAAAAATTTTTTTAAGCAGAGGAAAATTTATCAAATTTATGCCAATGATTACAAGCATTGCTGCCAGCACGCAAAGGGGAATGAAGTGGAGCAGTGGGTTGAAAATAGTGACTGCAACCAAAAGACAAACGCCGTGAAAGAAATTCGACCATTTGTTGGTTGCGCCATATTTAATGTTGGCGCTGCTGCGCACAATTTCAGTAATCATTGGTAAGCCGCCAATTGCGCCGCAAATTGCGTTGCCAATGCCAATTGCGCGTAAGTCTTTTTTCAGATCAGTGTGATTTTTTTGCGGATCAATCTTATCTACAGCGATAGACGAGAGAATGGTTTCCAGGCTTCCAACTGCATAGATGGTGAAAGTGGCAATAAAGAATTTTAGTGAAAAAAACTGACTAAAATCTGGTAAAGAAAATGCAGAAAAAATTGAGTGCGGAATTTCAATGAACAGCGATGTTGCTGGATTTGCCATTGATTCGCGTAAGAAAAAATGACTAGTGGTCAGATGGGCAACGTAAGCAAGACCAGCGCCGCAGATGATAACAAAAAGATAGACTGGAATTAGACGAAAAATTTGGTATTTTTCGAGATATTTTTTCCAAACAAAAATTGTCACAATTGTGAAAGTTCCGATGCCAAGCGTAATTAAATTTGCGCCAAGAAACGCGTTAGGAACTTCGGCAAAAAGTTGTAAAAGCGGAACTTTTGGGGCTTTGAAGCCAAATAGCACAAAAAGCTGTTTCAAAATTACGATGAGTCCAATTGCCACCATCATGCCGCGAATGATGCTTTCAGGAAATTTGCGCAGCAAATTTGGTAGAGAGGTGAACGAGGTTGCAAGTTGTATCAGCGCAGCGCAAAGGATTGCGGCAAGTGTGTATTTGTATCCTAAGGCAACATCGCCAGCGCCAAGTTTTTCTACCGCTTCTAAAATAACGACAATCATTCCAGCAGCTGGACCGTTGATGGCAAGACGTGCGCCGCTGATTTGCGAAACTAAAATTCCACCAATTATTGCCGTAAAAATTCCCGACAAAATTGGAAAAGACGAAGCAAGCGAAATGGCGATACAAAGCGGCAGGGCAATGAAGGAGACCAGAAGTCCGGAGGTAAAATTTTGTCGAAGTTGTTGATTTTTAAACATTGTAAGCCTCAGAAATTGACGATTTTAAAGATAATAAAGCTGAAGAAATTGCGGCCCGACGCTTAATCTTTTTAATGATTATTTCTAAGGTGGTTTTTTTTGTTTTTGTAGCCGGGTTTTGTATCAAAATGCTGATTCGATGATTGAGTAAATGCGGCGAATCTTGACGAATCTGTTATCATATAATGATCAAAAAACCCCTTGCTTGTTTTGATTTCGCTTCAGAGAATGAGACTCATTCTCATCAAGAAATCAAAATAAATCAAATGCAAAAAACTTATTTTAATCCCTTATTTACTGGGCTGGCGATCTTTTCCGTTTTTGTTGGAAATGCCAATGCTGCTGAAAAAAAATCCACAAATTCGACAACTTATCTTTCGCAAGTGACCGTCGTTGCATCGAAAAGCGATGGCCAAGTTGATGGCTATAAAACTGGTTTAACGCGTTCATCAACACGCACAGAAACCCCATTAATTGACGTTCCGCAGTCAATATCGGTGGTGACCCAAGATCAAATTCGTGATCAAAATATCAGTGATTTGCAAAGTGCAATGCAATATGTTCCAGGCGTTGGCGTTGCGCAGGGAGAAAATAATCGCGATCAAATTGTTATGCGCGGCAATAGCAGTACTGCTGATTTTTTTGTTGATGCTGCGCGTGACGATTTGCAGTATTACCGCGATTTCTATAACGTCGACCGCATCGAAGTTTTAAAAGGGCCAAGCGCAATGGCTTTTGGTCGCGGTGGCGCTGGCGGCGTGATTAACCGAGTTTTGAAATCAGCAGATGGTAGCAGAAAACGTCGTTTGGTTTTAACCGGCGGATCATTTGAAAATCGTCGCTTTGAAACTGACTTGGGTGATAAAATCAATCCAGACGCAGCTTTCCGCTTGAATGCGATGTATGAAAAATCATCAACATTCCGTCGTTATGGCGATCTTGAGCGTTATGGAATCAGCCCTACGGCAACCTTCAACATTGGCGAGGAAACAGAGTTAAAAACTGGTTATGAACATTTCAGCGATCAGCGTTTTAACGATCGTGGCCTTCCTTCGCAAAATGGCGAAGTTTACGCAACCAAGGCAAAAACTTTCTTTGGCAATCCAAATCAAAATGATGCAACAGCAAAACTTGATTCAGTTTATGCAATCATAACTCACGATTTTGACAACAGCCTACAGCTTAGAAACCACACGCGCTACACTAAAAACTCAAAATTTTATCAGAATGTTTACGCTAACAGCGCCGTTGATTCTTCAGGGAATTTTGCCCTTGCTGCTTACAATGATAGCATGGAGCGCAGAAATTTTACCAACCAAACCGATCTCACTAAAAAATTTGAAACTGGCTCAGTAAAGCATTTAGCGTTATTTGGTGCTGAGGTTAGCAACCAAGAATCGCGCGCAATGCGAAATACGGGATATTTTAATGGCAGCGCAACTGCTCGAACAATTTCTGCGGCAAACTCGCTTGACTTCACGCCAATTGTTTATCGCCAGTCGGACAGCGATAATAACTCAGCCTCAAAGGTAAAAATCTTTGGTACCTATTTTCAGGACCAAATTGATATTAATAAACATCTGCAACTTGTTGGCGGACTGCGCTATGACAGGTTTGAGCTCGATTTTCATAATTTGCGTAACTACCGAACTTTTAAGCAAGTTAATCACCTTGTTTCACCGCGCGCTGGAATTGTGATTAAGCCGCAAAAAACTCTATCCTTCTATGGAAGTTATTCTGTCACCTATTTGCCAAGCTCGGGCGATCAATTTTCAGCGCTTACTACACAAACAGTAAGTCTAGATCCAGAAGAGATGAAGAATTATGAAATTGGTGCGAAGTGGGATGTTAATCCGCGCCTGAATTTATCTGCGGCAATTTATCAACTGAATCGTACCAATAGTCGCGCCAACGATCCAGTTAATGCAGGATTTTTCATTTTAACTGGCGAGTCGCAAACCAGAGGTTTAGAGCTTGGCGCAACCGGTAAAGTCAATGACGCTTGGCAAGTGGTAGGTGGTTATTCTTTTCAAGACGCAGAAACTGTTAACCAGACTGTGATTAGCCAGACCACAACTGCACAAGCTGGAAGTAAATTGGCTTTGACCCCAAGAAATAAATTTTCGCTGTGGAATAAATATGACTTTACGCAGCAGTGGTCAGCAGGACTTGGTGTGATTAAGCAATCAAGTCAGTTTGCCGCCGCTGATAACGCGGTGAAGCTGCGCGGCTTTACCAGGCTTGATGGCGCAGCTTATTACAAAATTAACCAAAGTTATCGCTTGCAGCTCAATGTTGAGAATTTGCTTGGTGAAAAATACATACAAACCGCTCACAACAATAACAACATCCAGCCAGGATCACCAAGGGCTTACAAACTTTCTTTGATCGCGGATTTTTAGAAGTCGCTGCATCAAAGATTTGCTCGAACGGGGTTTGCAAACCCCGTTCGCAGGTTCATGCAAAAATTTTCTGCAAAATTAAGTCATGCCAAGCCTGTTGAAGCATATGTTTTTTCATCCAAGCATCCTTAAAACTAGGCACTTACTTCTTCGTAATAAAAGCTATATTGTTCAAACCAAGGCGCTGAGCGCTTGCCAGTACTTTACTCACTGCGCCATATGAAACTTCGGCATCGGCGTGCAAACGAAGTTGCTGCTTGGTATTATTTTTCGCAGCGCTTGCCAATTTTTTTTCTAAATCATCAAAATTTACGGCGCTTTCGCCAAGATAGTATTGGCCTGATTTGGTAATCGAAATTGCCAAAAATTCTTCTTCGGTAATTTGCGCCGCAGTTTCACTTGGCAGGTTAAGATTAATTGCCGAAGTCAGCATTGGCGCAGTAATTAAGAAGATCACCAACAGCACCAGCATCACGTCAACCAGTGGCGTCATATTGATTTCGGCAAGCGGTGCCTGCAATTCTTCGCGTTCGAAATTTCCTTTCATTTAGCGTCTTTGAATGCTGCGATTGTTGGAAATGTAAACCGTCATCTGTTCGGCGACGTGGCGTAAATTCTGGATCAAGAGACGGTTGAGACGAACAAAGCTGTTATATGCCAACACTGCAGGGATCGCCGCAAAAAGGCCAATTGCCGTTGCAATTAATGCTTCGCCCATTGGCCCTGCAACAACGTTGAGGCCAGCATTTCCTTGTGCGGCGATGTCGGTGAGTGCGTGATAAATTCCCCAAACAGTTCCAAAAAGCCCGATGAATGGAGCGGCGCTGCCAGTTGAGGCAAGAACGGTCAGACCGCGATCAAGCGAGAAACGAACCTCGTCAAGAGTTTGCAGCAAGTGCATAGTGAGAATTTCTTTTTTAGCTTCGTGATTTTCATATTGTGGTAAAATGGCGTCCAATTTTCTTACTTCGGCAAGCAACATTTCCACGCTGCCATCAACATTCTTCAACTTTTCTCCATTCATTAAAGCTTTTGGCCAGTCTTTGATGTTGGCGTAGTTTTTGTTAAATTTTTTGAATGCAAGGTGTTCTGCGCGCAGTCTCAGAGACTTCCAGACAATGATATACCAGCTTGCAAAAGACATGGCAATCAGAAAAAAAAGCACAGCAGCGACTACGGAATTGCCGGCGAAGAAGGCTTGAGAGAAATGCATTTTTGCTAAATTATTTTGAATTCGATTGGAACGATAACATTGGCTTGAATGGCTTGGCCCTTGCTTTTAGCCGGAATGAAGCGCCATTGCTTGATTGCATCAAGAGCGGCTTCGTCAAGATCGCCATAGCCGCTGGAACGAGCAATTTGAACCTGCGCGGGCGTTCCATCGGTTTTTACAACAACATCAACAAGAACTTTTCCTTGAATGCTTTTACGCTTTGCCGCGCTTGGATAGAATGGGGCAGGGTTGTTTAAATAAGCGGCATCAAAAACTGGTTCACTTTCTGCAGCTTTATTAGCAACGGCATTTGGATCAACGCGGCCAGAGGTTTCTTTTTTGGCAGCGGTTTTTTCAGCCTCCTGCTTCTTTTGAGTTTTTAGCGCATTCAAATTTTCAACTTTTGGTGCAATTTCTTTTTTTGAGTGATTTTCGTTTTTGTTGTTGGTGTTTGATGGAGCAACAAAACTTACTTGAATTGCTTGCTGATTCATAACAAGGGGTTGCGAAGGTGATAGTGACCAAATTGTTGCGGCGCCGTGAATTGCGCTTGCGGCAGCGAAGGCAAAAATATGTGCAAGTTTCTGTCCGTATATTGAGCGAAGTAACATTTTCGATTTTTTTCGATTTTAAAAAAGAACGAGAATGAAAATTGTTATCATGAAAGCGATAGTCAATATCAAAAATCTTAATTTGTGATTTTTTTAATGCGGCTTTGGAAATAGGTAAAAAAGTGCCGCCAAAAATTTCTTCCAAAAACAATAGCCATGAAAATCGCCTCAGCGCAAATCGATAATTACATCCAAAAAATTGCCGCAGAAAAAATTTGCGGTTGTTTGATATTTGGTCCAGAAGCTTCGCTTGTTGCGTCTAGAAGCGACATTATTGCTAAACAAATTGCTCCAGATTTGTCCGATCCATTTTTGGTTGCCAACTTGAGTAAAGAGCGTTTGAGCGAAGATAAGGCGGCGCTCGCTGATGAATTTTTTTCTTTGTCGATGCTGGGGGGGCGAAAATTAATTATCGTAAAAGATTGCGATGTGGCTGTTGGAGCGGCTCTAAAGCTGATTGTTGAAGACAAGGATTTTGCAAAAAAAACTGATAATTTTCTTTTGATTCAAGCGGGCGATTTAGATAAATCTTCGGCTTTGCGAAAAATTTGCGAAGATAGCGCAAGCTTTGCAGCTCTAGCGTGCTACGAAGATGATGAACGCTCAATTAAGAAATTTATTCAAGAAGAATTAGTCAAAAAACATCTACAATTCGATGCGCAAATTGTTGAAATTTTCTTGGAAAAATTCGGAAAAAATCGCCAATTAATTTTAGCGGAAATTGAAAAAATTTTAGTTTTTTTAGGTGAGAAAAAAACGCTAAGCGCCGAGGATTTTCAAACTCTCACCGCATCTGAGTCAGAAATTTCTATTAACGAATTTGTGATGAGTTTTGCAGCGAAAAATTTTGAACTCGCATTCACGCAATTAGAAAAACTTTTTCGCAACAATGTTGATGCAATTATGTTGCTTCGTTTTCTTTCTAACTATTTACAAAAACTCTACCAAGCTAGATCTGACATGGATCGCGGACAACTTGATTTTGATGAAGCGGTAAAAAATCAGCGACTTTTTTTTAAAGCTGAAGGTGAGTTTCGTAAAATTTTGAAAAACTCTTCGATGAATTTTTTAATAAAAATTTTGCAGGAAGTTGAGAAATTAGAGGTAAAAATCAAAAAAGGGCAACTGCCGCCAAAGCTTGTCCTTACTGCTTTCATGCAAGGTCTTTTGGTAAGAAAAACTTCGGCCTAGAAAAAAGTCACTTGCCTGCTTGACAAGAAAAAAAGGACTCATAACTTGCCGCGCCTCCCCGGACCACAAAAAAGTTGATTAGCTTTTAAATGTTGATGTTCTTTGTGAAAGTCGGGGTTCAATTGAAATTATAGCGATTTCTTATCAAAAGCTCTGGAGCTTTGCTTCAGCGGCTTTTTTTGTAGTCTTCGTCACCAGTTTTAAGCTGTTTAAAATCGTAAATATTCGTGTTTTTGACTTTTGATTTTTGAATCAAAAGTTTTCGAGAAAAATAAAGGCGATAGTCGATTCGACTATCTCTTTTAAGTCTCAAGAAGAGAGCGAAAGCTCTTTTATGTCAGATTTATTTGAGTAAGTCAGAACAAATTCTCAAAACTTGAGAGTTTGATCCTGGCTCAGAACGAACGCTGGCGGTATGCTTAACACATGCAAGTCGAACGGGCATAGCAATATGTCAGTGGCAAACGGGTGAGGAATGTAGAGGAATCTCCCCAGCAGTAAGGAATAACTTTGAGAAATCAAAGCTAATGCCATATATCACCCTCCGGGGGAAAGATTTATCGCTGTTGGATGAGCCTCTATCGGATTAGCTAGTTGGTAGGGTAATGGCCTACCAAGGCAATGATCCGTAGCTGGTCTTAGAGGATGATCAGCCACACTGGAACTGAGACACGGTCCAGACTCCTACGGGAGGCAGCAGTGGGGAATATTGGACAATGGGCGAAAGCCTGATCCAGCAATACCGCGTGAGTGATGAAGGTCTTCGGATTGTAAAGCTCTTTTAGTAGGGAAGATAATGACGGTACCTACAGAAAAAGCACCGGCAAACTTCGTGCCAGCAGCCGCGGTAATACGAAGGGTGCTAGCGTTGTTCGGAATCATTGGGCGTAAAGCGTACGTAGGCGGCTTAGTAAGTCGATTGTGAAAGCCCAGGGCTTAACCCTGGAATTGCAATCGAAACTGCTTCGCTAGAGTGTGGTCGGGGATGGTGGAATTCCTAGTGTAGGGGTGAAATCCGTAGAGATTAGGAGGAATATCGGTGGCGAAAGCGACCATCTAGGCCAATACTGACGCTGAGGTACGAAAGCGTGGGGAGCAAACAGGATTAGATACCCTGGTAGTCCACGCAGTAAACGATGAGTACTAGTTGTCGGGCTCTTAGAGTTCGGTGGCGAAGCTAACGCGTTAAGTACTCCGCCTGGGGACTACGGTCGCAAGACTAAAACTCAAAGGAATTGACGGGGACCCGCACAAGCAGTGGAGCATGTGGTTTAATTCGATGCTACGCGAAAAACCTTACCACCACTTGAATCCCATTGACCGGTAGAGAGATTTACCTTTGGAGCAATCCACAGTGGAGACAGGTGTTGCATGGCTGTCGTCAGCTCGTGTCGTGAGATGTTAGGTTAAGTCCTTCAACGAGCGCAACCCTCATCCTTATTTGCCATCAGGTTATGCTGGGAACTATAAGGAAACTGCCTGCGACAAGCAGGAGGAAGGTGGGGACGATGTCAAGTCATCATGGCCCTTATGTGGTGGGCTACACACATGCTACAATGGTGGTTACAGCAGGAAGCGAAAGAGCAATCTGGAGCAAATCCCTAAAAGCCATCTCAGTTCAGATTGAGGGCTGCAACTCGCCCTCATGAAGTTGGAATTGCTAGTAATCGTAGATCAGCACGCTACGGTGAATACGTTCTCGGGTCTTGTACACACTGCCCGTCAAGCCATGGAAGCTGTTTCTACCTGAATAGGCTGAGCTAACCGCAAGGAGGCAGGTCTACACGGTAGGAGGAGTGACTGGGGTTAAGTCGTAACAAGGTAGCAGTAGGGGAACCTGCGGCTGGATTACCTCCTTAAAAATAAGAAATCGCCTTCGGGTAAGATTTCCACGCAAGCTACTAACATAGCTTGCAAAAACATAGAGTCGGCCTTCGGGCCATGCTTTCGGGCATGACTATCGCCTTTGTTTTTCTCGAAAAATTACAAACACGAAAAAATTACGATTATGCCTCATCTCATTATCGAGCATTCTGCCGATATCTCGCCAAGCGCAATCCAATCTCTTCAAAAAGAAATCCTAAACATTATGCCTTCAGTTGCTGAAGGTAATTTTGACCCAGACCAGTGTAAGTGTCGCAGCTTTGCTTTTGGTGAATATCTGGTTGGAAAATTGAGTCAGGAAGAGTCATCTTTTTTACACATCACCATAAAAATCCTTTCCGGAAGATCGGCTGAGGTTAAGAAACAACTAGCCGAAAAATCTCTAGCTGCTGCTAAAAAAATTTACGAAACATTGGAATTTTCTCCAAGCGCTACAGATAAAATCGTTGAAGTCGCTCATCAAATTGCCGACACAATCACTGGTGTAGGTCATATTGCAATTCCTGCTAATAGCGAACTAATCAATAAACGCTGCGATATTTCGGTCGATATTGTCGACATGGAGTGCGCCACTTATCAAAAAATTCGTATTGGAAATTAATGGATTTCTGGAAATTAACTTTTCGTCAAGCCAAAGAAAGTGACCTGGAGCCAATCGTGGCAATGCTTGCTGACGATATGCTGGGTAAGGCGCGCGAAAATCTAGATGATTTACAAAAATATCGCCAAGCCTTCGTCGAAATTTCCGCTGATAAAAATAATTTTTTAGCCGTTGTTGAATTTGAAGGTGATGTAATTGGAACTTGTCACCTAACAATCATACCGTCTCTTCCTCTGCAAGGCGCAAAGCGCATGAACATTGAATCAGTAAGGGTTTCTGATAAATTTTCTAACCGCGGAATTGGCAGTTGGATGATGCAAAAAGCGATCGAATTTGCTAAAAAACACGAAGTAAAAATTATTCAATTGACTAGCAATAAGCAGAGAAAAGACGCACATCGCTTTTATGAAAAAATTGGCTTTGTTGCAAGTCACGAAGGGATGAAATTAAATATGACAACAACTCTAACGTAAGAAATTTAGATATGCGTCCTTTATCGCAACTATCACGACCAATTGCTTCTGGGCTATCTAGTATTGGTTGCGGTATCAGGTCTTTTTCCGTCTTGCAAGCAAGGGTTCCAAATGTCTTGAGAGAAAAATTTGAAGAAGGTTTTTCTCTGAAGGATGGAGTAAAATACTTAATGCCTCCTGAGGAAAAAGCAATTTCTCGGATTACGGCGCATCTCACAGATTTACTTGATGCAAGTGATGATAAGGAGGTGAAGGATTTTTTAAGTGTTATTGGAAGGTTTAAAAGAGATAAAGATGCTTTTGGCCTTTACCTATCAAACATGCCCGCGGGAGAAGTGGCTGGAGCTAATTTTGCTAGTGTAATTTCAAAGCTAGTTGACTTCATTCCTTTGGATAAAGGGGTTTTTGCAGAAAGAGTTTCAAGAGTTGGTTCAACAAAAGATGGCATAACGGTGCCTCTTGATCCTCATCAAGATGTGAGCAGTGCTTTTGCTGCGCAAGATTCGGGAATTGATCTAATATCCTTGGTTGGAATAAGGCTATCGGGTGACAGAGTGAGAACTTATGTTTTGGGAGCTGGTGATATTTACGATAAAATGTCTGAAAAAACTCGCGCGATATTATCGAGTCCAATTTTTACTAGCGTTTATTATGAACATGACGAACGCAGCGACATCCCAAGAAGTAGAACGCATTTCCCCATTTTTTATGTGAATAAAAGAGGCGCCAGAGCCTTGAGTTTCAATGAAAATTTTGGTAAGTTTGACGAGTTTAATTTGGATAGCGAATTTAAAAAAGAAGAGGTGGAAAAGGCTTTGCAAGAGTTTCGAGACATCACTCTTTCCTTGGCAGTAAGTGAAGAGACCCCAAAATTTTGTATTGAGGAAAGCACGATGTTTGCAATTAGGAATGACGAAGGCCTGCATGGCAGAGAGGGTGGCAGGGGTGACAGAGATGTTTTATTGCTGCCGTTTCGTCACAAAGAAAACAACCGCACAAGATAAAAATGTTTGGTAAAAACAAAATTCTTAAAGCTGAAACGCACGATGGTCTGGCGCTTGATGTGCAAGAAATCTTCGCAACTCTGCAAGGCGAGGGGCCTTATGTTGGTCATCCATCAGTATTTGTGCGGCTGGGAGGTTGCAACTTAGCTTGCGATTTTTGTGATACAGAATTTGAAACTTATCAAAATTACTCGCTGCACCAACTGATATTGGAAGTTGAAAAATTAGCAAAAAATGCTGAAGGAAAAATTGTAAGAAAGCTTATTGTCATCACTGGCGGAGAGCCAATGCGCCAGCCAATAGAGCGGCTTTGTAAAGAATTAGTGGCGCGAGAATTTTTGGTACAAATCGAAACCAACGGCACAATTTTTCGCAAATTGCCAGCGGAAGTAAAAATTATTTGTTCACCAAAAGTTTCGAATGGCAAGTATCACGCAATCAGACCAGACCTGCTGTCGCGCGTTAACGCTTTCAAATTTATTATCTCAAAAACTCATCCAAATTACCAAGAAATCGCTGAAGTTGGGCAAGAAAAATTCAACATTCCAATTTATGTTCAGCCAATGGATGAATATGATGAAGCCAAGAACCAAGCAAATCTAGAGCATGTAAAAAATCTCTGCAAAAATCATGGATATTTTTTATCGCTGCAAATTCACAAAATTTTAGGCGTGAAATAAGCCAAATTAATCTGCGATATAAGAGTTATATTCTTCAGGCTTTTGAGGGCTTGGAAATAGTTCATCGGTCTTTTTGCAGCTCCAATTTTTTGTTTTTAGATCGTATTTTAATATCGCTCTGGCGCCGCTATTGGCATTATTTGGTTCTGTCATCGATATTCTGATTTCATCGTTATTTTTCCATGAGTGAAAAAATGGCGTTGGGCCACATTGCGGATTGCGTGATAAAAAATATGAATTTCCTGTGGAATTGCTGTCCAACTCTTCTGTTCTTGAAGTTAAGACATAATCATGCTCTTCGTTTATTTCGTAAATATCGATATTGAAGCCGCTGCTTGATTCGGTGCATTCTTCGCAAAAATCTGCAGACCTGAATTCAACTATGACCCTTCCATTGGGAGAAAAATTTATTGTGTCATACAAGGTAATTGATCTTCCGCTGTGTAAATTAACCACATCAAATGACGGACCGCCGCCATGTGATTCCGTTAGGAAAAAGTGATAAAAAATTGCATTATCTCTTTTGACATCAAGCAGTCTGAATTCACTATCCACAACCTCTCCCGAGCCGCCAAAATTGTTGTAGCCAATACATTTTCCAATCAAGCTGCAGTAATTTTTGGTGATGATTTTTCCAGAATCGGTCTTAATTGAGTATTCAATATCTTTTGCTTCTCCGGGATCTTTTGTAAGAAAAAGGATGCCTGGCGGCTTTCTAGTCAAGGGTTTGGTTTTTTTGCTGAGATGTTTTGAGTATTTTGTAAGTAGCATTTCCTCTTTTTGCTGACGCAACTCTTCTGTTTTATACCAAGTATCGCGCACCGTCACTGGATAATCTATTGGCTTTGGCATTTCGCGCGCTTTCATACTTTGGGCTGCCAAAAAAGACGGACTTAGGAAGAAAAATAAAGTGACAAGAAGGGGTATTTTTTTCATACAAAGCTTTTACAAATTTAGTCGCATAAGGCGCAGCAGACGGTGATGAACTCTATTTTGCCATCATAAATACGATTTGCGTGCAGTGCTGTGATATAGAAACCAAACATCAAGATAATCAAAATGATAAGAGCAAAAAACCTCTCAATTTCCTTTTCTGGTCGCGAGATTTTTTCGGAAGTAAATTTCATCATCAATGGGCGCGAGAAGGTTGGATTGATTGGTCGCAACGGCAGTGGCAAAAGTACGTTTCTAAAGTTAATTTTGAAACAACTTGAGCCAGATAGCGGCGAAATTGAAATCCCGCGCGGCTACAAAATTGGGCACCTTGAGCAACATATTCATTTCACTCACAACACAGTTTTAGAAGAAATTTGCTCAGTTTTGCCTGAAGATCGTGAGCATGAAGGTTGGAAAGGTGAAAACATTTTATATGGCCTGGGCTTTACGTACGAAGACCTCGAGAAGGATCCAAAAAATTTCTCCGGCGGTTATCAAGTTAAATTAAATTTAGCAAAATTGCTTTTGCTTGAGCCGCAAATGCTGTTGTTGGACGAGCCAACAAACTATCTCGATATCCACTCAATTCGTTGGCTTAAAGAATTTTTGCAGAATTGGCGTGGCGAGTTGATTTTAATTACGCATGATCGCGGCTTTATGGATAGTGTGATTACGCACACTTTAATCATTCATCGCAATCAATTCAGAAAAGTTCCTGGCAACACAAAAGGTCTGCGCGAGAAAATCGCTGCTGAGGAAGAAATTTACGAAAAAACACGTATTAACGAAGAAAAGCAGCGCCAAAAAACCCAAGAATGGATTGATCGTTTTGGCGCCAAGGCAAGTCAAGCAAGCCGCGTTCAGTCTCGCGTGAAGATGCTCGAAAAAATTGAAGTGAAGGAAAAATTGCTCGATGTCGATACGTTAGAGTTCAAATTTAATCACAAAGAATTTGGCAGCAAAGACAACATGGTTGAAGTCGAGAATTTGGCTTTTGGTTATGATCCACAAAATCTGCTGATCAACAATCTGTCGTTCAAAGTTGCTAATGGCGATAAAATTTGTGTGATTGGAAAAAACGGCAAAGGAAAATCGACTTTACTCAAGCTGTTGACCGGCGATTTATCTGGTTTGAAAGGCAGTGTTAAAATTAATCCAAAAGCCGATATTGGTTATTTCGGGCAGATGAATATCGACCGCTTAGATAAAAATTCTTCGATTTATGAAGAGTTGCAAAAAGTTGACGAGAAGCTTCCCGTCACTAGAGTGCGCCAGGTTTGCGGCAATATGATGTTTTCTGGTGATTTGGCCAATAAACGAATCTCAGTTCTTTCCGGTGGCGAAAAAAGTCGCGTGACGCTTGGAAAAATTTTGCTTAAAGGTGTGAATTTGTTGTTGCTCGATGAGCCGACGAATCACTTGGATATGGAATCTTGCGACGCCTTGATGGAAGCGATTCGAAACTTTGAAGGCGCGGTGATTATGGTGACGCATGATGAGTATTTTTTGCAAGAAATCGCCAATAAATTAATTATTTTCGACGACGGAAAAACCTTCACTTTCGATGATTCTTATGAGTATTTCTTGAAGCGGGTTGGTTGGAAGGATCATTAGTACAGCAAACTTGTCATCTTTATTTTTTCCTGCCGTCATCCTTGAATTGCACAGCAATTCGAGAATCTCATGCGTTTAGCATTGAACAAAACGAGATCCTCGAAGCTTGCAGCTTCAAGGATGACGGTTTGAGATTAAACCTTTGGAAAAAAATTCTTCATCATTGCTTTGGTCACTTCTTGAATCTCGCAAACATTCAACGTTCCCAAACTAAACGGTCCAAAAGAAACGCGAATTAGGCGATTCACCTGCAGACCCAAATGCTCCATCACTTTACGAATCTCGCGATTTTTCCCTTCCTGCAAACTGATTTTCAGCCAAGAGTTTGACGGTTTTTCAACCTCAACTTCAACGGTAATTCCGCGATAACGCACGCCATCCACGGTGATTCCCTTCTCAAGTTTTTTCAGTCTTTCGTGATTTATTTTTCCAAAAACACGCGCGCGATATTTACGAACCCAGGCGGTTTTTGGCAATTCCATGTAGCGAGCCAATTCGCCGCTGGTTGTAAGCAGCAGCAGGCCTTCAGTGTTGTAATCTAAGCGACCAACCGAAATTACGCGCGGCAAATTTTTTGGCAAAAAATCGAAAATAGTTTTGCGGCCTTGCGGATCTTTAGTTGTAGTCAAAACGCCAACCGGCTTGTGAAAAAGCCACACACGTTGCGTTTGTTTTTCATTGATGAGCTTGCCATCAATTTTGATTGAATGATCGGTAATGAAAGTTGCCGGGCTTTTAATTGTGATGCCATTTACTGCCACGCGTCCTTCAGCAATCAACTCTTCGGCCTCACGACGCGAGCAGTGCCCGGCTTGCGCGATCACTTTTGCGATGCGAATTCCCTCTGGTTTTTCTTTCGATTTTTCTTCGTTCATTTCGATTCCTTATATTTTTTCGCTGCAGCAACGAAGTTTTCAAAAATTTTTCTATCTGCTTCCGAGGTTTCAAATTCTGGATGCCACTGCACGCCAAGACAAAAATCATGATTTGGTTTTTCAACCGCTTCAATAACTCCGTCTGAAGCGCGAGCTACAATTCTCAAGTTTTCCCCCGCATTTCTTGCCGCTTGGTGATGTGATGAATTAGTGAGAATTTTTTCTTTGCCCACAATTTCAAAAAGTTTTGAATTACGCTCAATTGCTACCTCGTGATAACCTTTGGCGTAATCTTTGTAATCTTCGTTGTGGCTTTGTTCGTGATCCATCAAATTTTTTTCATCAGGAATATGCTGAATTACTTTGCCGCCATGCAGCACATTTAGCAGCTGCATGCC
>JBIKKP010000064.1:0-4705 GCA_044360285.1 Rickettsiales bacterium | reverse complement strand
TTTAGCCTCTCACTTTTTGAGAGAACCCAGAACCTGAGCGACTTCATCAAATTGAATTACACAAAATCAGAGACTGAAATTACTGACCTCTTCAGGTTGTAGGGGGCGGAACCGGACGGTAGTGGTTTGCAACCCCGCCCGCAGGTTCATGCAAAAACTTTCCGCGAATTCGGAGATTTGAAATTGCATGAACGTCCAGGCGGCATTGCAAATGCCGCCTGAGCGGCAGGGCCAACATCCAAAAAAACTCGAACCAAACCATTACGACCACCACAACCACAAACCACCAAACCCCAATGCCACACCTCCGCATCAACTCCCAGCTCAATAGCGGGCAGATTTATTTCCTCACGCCGACCATAAAAAACTGGTATTACATTTTTGATCGTCACGAGCGCTGGCAGATCATAGCTAACTCGATCAAGTTCTTTCAGCAAAACAAAGGCTTAGAAGTTTTTGCTTATGTCTTCATGCTAAACCACCTTCATCTAATCGTGAAATCGCCTGATATCATTGGCTTCATGCGTGATTTCAAAAAATTCACTTCCAAGAAATTGATCGAAAATATTGCGGCAAGTGAGCCGGATGTTTTGTGTTTATTTCAAAGTGATAAGGGTTACGAATTTTGGAAAAGTGATAATTTTCCTAAGCTAATTGAGGCGGAAAAATTTTTGCTGCAGAAGGTGAATTACATTCATGAAAATCCGGTGAAGAAAAGTTATGTTGAAAGGCCGGAGTTTTGGAAATGGTCTTCCGCGAATCCGAATTCTGAAATTGAAATTGCGAGTTGGTAGTTTTGCATGAACGTCAGGTTGTCATTGTGTAACGCCGCCTGAGCTTCGAAATCCTAGACTTGTAAATAGTATTTATAGTCAAAACCCGGCGCTTTGTCTGGAAGCCCAAGTAAGTGTTTAAGAAAAATTGCAGGTTTGTTTTCTTGGTTGCAATCTCGTCTGCGAGTTAGCGTCGAGAGGGTGGTGTAGCCCACTACTATCAAACTAAGGGAATTACTAAACTCAGATCGATTGATATGCATAAAAAAAATGTAATAAATACAAAAACTGCTTTCTCTTTCGTGGAGCTTTCAATAGTAATTTTGATCATAGGAGTTTTGGTATTTGGCGTTATCAAAGCCAATATACTCGTTGATAAATTCAGATTACAGTCAGCGCAGCAGCTAACCATTAATTCTCCCGTTGCTACTATTAAAAATTTGGGGCTGTGGCTGGAAACTTCTCTTTCAAGAAGTTTCACTGAAAGCGAGTTGATTGATAATTCTGCGATTTCCACCTGGAATGATAACAACCAAAGAGTTTCTGAATATAATAATGCCACTCAGAGCACTGAAGCCAACAAGCCGCTACTAATACACAATGGAATCAATGATGTGCTTCCTGTAGTGCGTTTTGATGGCGTTAATGATTTTTTAAACTTTGACGGCAGCTTTCTGGTTGGAACTGATTACACAATTTTTGTGGTTGAGCAAAGAAGGTCTAGTGTTGCTAATAATTATTTCATTGGCGCAACCACTTCAGTTACAAATGGAAATTTAATTTTGGGCTATTTTAGCGATACCGTTTTAAGGCATTCTCAATTTGGCTCCTCCACTGAAATCAACATTACAGTTTCTGCATATTCAAAACCAACTCCAAAAATTCACTGTTTTACGCATGGCAGCGCGTCTTCTGCAGGAAAAAGATATTGGGGGAATGGGGTTAATGAGGTAAGTAATAACTCTGCAAGTCGAAGAATAAATTTAAGCGCATTAACGCAGGCAACAATTGGTCGCAGAATGACATCTTCGACTTCTTATTATAATGGAGATATAGCCGAAGTCATCATGTTTAGTCGTTTACTGACGACGGAAGAAAGGGTGGAAATTGAAAGGTATTTGGGTAAGAAATTTGGCATTAAAGTTGCTTAAAAAGTTATAAAATTTAGCGCTAGATCAGTTTTAAATCGCGCCCGCAGGTTTGTACAAAAATTTCAACGAAGATCAATAAGTAGATAGATTATGCAATCTTGATTAGGTTTTTTATAACCGGCTTTTGCTTTATTGCGGAATTGCTTTTGGATTAATTTTTGCGAGATATCACAATTTTATCGATGTTGCTGGAGGTTTGTTGTTTGCCGCTCTAACCATTTTTTCTTACCAGAAAATCCGCGATTTTTTTGAAAAAAAGAGAAAAATAATTTTTATGAAAAAAGCTTTTTGGCTGGTTGTTTTTTTGTCTTTGGCTTGCTGTAAAAATTTTCCTAATTTTTTTAACGCAAAAAATTCTTCGGCGACAATCTCAAAATTTTACACAAAAAATTTGCTGAATGTAGAGCTGCGCGCCTTTAATGACGCTGATCTTCAAAGTGAATGGTATAAGTTTGAATTGGCTGAAATGGAATTGGTGAAACCAGTTTGGCTGATTAAGGCTGTAAAAATTGTGACAGATAAAGAGTTGATATTGATAAAAAATAATCAGGTGCAAGAGCGGTTAATTGAGGCAAAAAATGTTGAGAAAAAATTGAGCGATCTTTCTTTTTCCTTCGCCTTCAGCAAGGTGTATCAAGAAAATATTTCGCCTTGGAAAAGCTCTAGGCCAGCGGATTGCGGCAATTCTAATCTTTTAGTTGGTCAAAGATATGCATCTCATTTATGCGATTTAAATGGGTCGGTTATGATGAAGTTAGATTTTTAAATTATTCCTCAAGCGAGTGACAAGCGACACGCAATTTTTTTAGCCTTTCTTCAGAAGTTGCACTGATTGCTTTAGGAGGCGCAAGAGCCTTTAAATCGAAGCTGTGATGGCCTCTTACAATCAATTCAGCTTTATCAATTTCTTCCCAAACTTCTTTTGGCAAAGCTGCGGAAATAACACTGCCGCTTTCTGATATTTTGAATATGGCATCAAGTGAATCACCAAATCCGGTTGTTAAAAATTTTACTAATCTGCCGGCTTCGTTAAGTGGAAATAGGTCTTCGTGTTCTCTTCTTACTTCTCTTGCGGTTGCTTTATCAATGCCGTCGCAGGAAGTTTTTATTTGAGTAAAATGGTCAAGATTGATAACGCCAAGATTGTCTAAAAATTCTTTTGTGCAGCGACTCATGTTAACTTCATCAGGCTTTGCAGATCTTCCAGAGTGAAGGCCGAGTAAGAACAAATCCGCTTTGCGTCCCTCTAGAGCTTCTCGCAAATGATCGTTAATTTTATCTTGGTTAGTGCCTTCAAAGTGAAAAGTAAAAATTCCGCAGAGATCTTTTTCTGCGCAAACAACGGCAAGAGAGCCGGTTTGGCAATAAATTAATCCTTCTGATTTTATATTTTGCGCGACTCCGAACTTTGTGAAATGTGCTGCTTGTTTGTTACTTGCACTTTCTAAAGGCAGACGATGGCTCTTGGCGCCGCTTGCCACAATTCTTGCTGCTGGGTATTTGTAATCTTTTCCAGCAATCCCCGCAACTTCTGCTGCGGCTTTTGCGGCTGTGATAAATAAGTCGTTACGTCTACTCATTTTCTATTTACTTTTTTAAAGAAACTTCGCGCAGGCAAAACAAAGCGTGATATAAAAAAAATCCAATCAAGTTATTGCAAAAAAGAAATATGTTTGGATTCAGCAAGGGCCGTTTTCATGGCGCAAGAGTTTAAACCAATAAATCAAAATATGACCGCAGAACAAAATAATTTTTCGTCTGAAGATAGCCCTGAAATAAGGTATGCAGGCTTTTGGATCAGAGTTGTAGCTTCTATAATCGATTCAGTATTATTCATTGTTCCTGGCTATTTAGTTACCCTTGTTGTTGCGCCGGGAATGCTACAGAACAACATTATACTAGTTTTGTTCGTTATTTATAACGGTTTTTTCTATTCCTCCGCATGGCAAGCAACCATTGGTAAAAAGCTTCTTGGAATGAAAGTGGTTGATGAAAATGGTGACAAAATTTCTTTTTTACGAGGAGTTGGAAGAACCGTGTCACAATTTTTCTCGTTCATAATTTTGTTTATCGGTTTCTTCATGGTCGGATGGAACAAGAAGAAGCGTGGCTTGCACGATATGATCGCTGGTACTTACGTTATTAAAAGTTAGCAGACATGAAGAACTTTCAGTCAGCGATTTACGCCGGTTTTTGGGTAAGGTTTCTGGCCTTCTTACTTGATATGGCAATTTTGGTTTTCCCGGCGGTAGTGGCAGTATTTTTATCTGACACCAGGGAAGAAATTAATTACGACTATTACGTAGCGCGGTCCGTAAGTTATATTTTTTCACCTGAAATCACTAAGTCTTACATTCTGGGCCACATGGTTTTATTGTCGCTGATTTACCAAGTCGTTTGCAATTCCTCAAAAATGCAGGCGACGTTTGGTAAGTGGGTTTTTCAGCTCAAAGTTGTCGACGATAATGGCGAAAGAATTTCCGCTGAACGCGCTATTGGGCGTTATTTCGCTTCCTACCTTTCCATGTTTTTATTTTGTATTGGTTACCTGATGATTGTTTGGGGCAAAAATAAAAAGAGTCTGCACGATGTTATGGCTGGAACCGCGGTAATTAAGGTTAAACGCAAGCCAGGAAGTTGGTTATAGAACACGTTGCGTTGATGAAAAAAATCCTCTTCGTTTGCACCGGAAATATCTGCCGATCGCCCACAGCACACGCAATTGCCAGACATAAGGCAAAAGTTCTGCAGCAAGAAAATCATTTCCACTTTGATTCAGCG
>JBIKKP010000072.1:0-4767 GCA_044360285.1 Rickettsiales bacterium | reverse complement strand
TTATTCAGCAGATGCTGCATTTAATCTATTTTATGTTGGTTATGTGCCAACATATGATGACCCACAACCAAGAACAGTTGTATTTGGAATATCAAGAACTGCTTTAACTATGACTGGTGATGGTTCATTTAGTGGTAATTTTGCCGTAGGAACAACTCCTGGAACTTATAAATTAAATGTTAATGGTTCATTAAATTCAACATCATTTTATCAAAATGGAACATTAATAGATTTTACATCATATGCAACAAATGCTAATTTAACAACTAATTATTATAATAAAACAGATACTGATAATTTATTAGCAGCAAAACAACCAAATTTAACAGTAGCAACAACTCTTTTAGGAACTGGTGGAAGTATTACAGGAATTAATTATAATACTCTTATAAATAAACCTACATATACATCTCCATTATCATCAAATTTAGCAACTAATGTTATATCAATTGATTTAAGTGCTTATTCAACAACCGCAACAAATGACGCATTATTAGCAACTAAACAATCAAATTTAACAGCATCAACAAATTTATTAGGCATAGGTTCAGCAATAACAGCATTAGATTATAATAAAATTACTTTAAATAAACCTACCTATTTTCCTATTGACCCTGCTATTTATTATACTCAAACTCAAATAAGTAATATTTCAAATTTGAATTCAAATTATACAACAACTACTTCTAATATTTTAAATACTAAAATAGATACAAAACAAAATATTTTAACAGCAGCAACAAGTCTTTTAGGTATAGGTTCAGCAATATCAGCATTAGATTATAATAATATTACTTTAAATAAACCTACTTATTTTCCCATTGACCCTACTATTTATTATAATAAAACTCAAACAGATTCATTATTAACAACAAAAGAACAAATATTAACATTTTCAAGTCCTTTAACAAGAACAACAAATACTATCGGGATTAATTTAAGTTCTTATTCAACTTCAGGTGCAGATCCAGCATATGTTTTAAAAACTGGTTCAACAATGAATGGACCATTAACTGGAACAACTATAAATGCAACAACATCATTACAAGAAGCAGGAACAAATTTATCAGCAAAATATCTAACACTTTCTGGTGGAACTTTAACAGGTGATTTAACTGGAACTAATATAACATCAGCAAAAGTAAGTGCAGCAGATGCTACTGGTGTTAATGCTGCGTGTCTTGGAAGACTTTTGAATGTTGTTGGAACTGCTGCTGTTATGAGAATATGGCGTAATGATGGAGCAAATTCTCCTGCAATGGAATTTATATCAGGACCAACAACATCAGGTACATCTTATACTAAACTTTGGGACATGGGTATTGGTGGTTCAACTGGAACAAATTTCTTTTATATAAGAGATAGAAAACCACCAAGCACTTCTCTTAATAGATTAATTATAGATGATAGTGGAAATATAGGAATAGGAACAACTACCAATGCATCATATCGGTTAAATGTAGAAGGTTCTTTAAATACAACTTCTATAAATGCTACTGGAAATGTTGGAATAGGCAATCCTACGCCATTAGGTTCTTTATCAATTGGAAGACCTGATGTTGTTGATAATGATGGAACATTAGTAATATCAAAAAGAGGTAGTGGAAATCGTAATTTTAAATTTGGTTATGATACTTCTTTTAATTTTTGTATGGGTGATTTTGGAGGTAATACTTCTGCGAATACTTGGGTTTCAACACAATTTAATATTAATTGGAGTTCAGGTAATGTTGGTATTGGAGCAATTAATCAATCTCAAAAATTATATGTTAATGGTAATGCGAGTATAATAGGTGATTTAGCAACTAATGCTAATTTAAGTGTTGGAACTACTATATTTGCTAATGGTGATAAATTAAATTTTCCAAATCTTTTAAATCAATATAAAATAAATTTATGGGGAACTAATGTATATGGGTTTGGTATTACTGGTGGAACTCTAATGTATTCAAGTGCACAGTATCATAGATTTTATAATAGTGGTAATAATGCAAATACAGTTCAATTTGACGATGTAGGAAATGTAAATATGATTGGTGCTTTATCTGTAGGAACAACAGCATCAATACAAGGAAATACAAATATAGGAGGTGCTACAAATATAGGAGGTGCTACAAATATAGGAGGATTATTAAGACATAGACAATCTTTTAATTATGGTGAAACAGTTTCATATGAAATTGGATATAATGGGTCTCCTGGTCTTGATGGTTGGTGGTGGACTACTAATGGTTTTTGGGCGGGTTATGGAACTGCTTCTTATTTAACTATTGCTGTAAATGCTACTGGGGTAAGTGCTGTTTGGTTTGGTAGAGCATATTTAGCAGGAACTGGTGGTGCATATTCAGTGGTTCAGGATTTTAGACAACCAGATAATAATAATACTAATCAAATTACAGTAACTAATCAATGGGGTGCAAATGGTGCTAATGCGATGCGAATAACAATTCTAAATGCTTATTATGCTGGAAGTTTTATAATTAAAGTATCTGGTTAATATAGAATAATGAATATATATGAAGAATATAATAAAATATCAAATAAAATATCATTAAAAAATGAAAGAAATCAATTATTAATAAAGACTGATAAATATATGCTTTCAGATTTCCCTATTACTCCAGAACAATTAGAATTAGTTAAACAATATAGACAGGCATTAAGAGACTTTACAAATAATGATTGGATTATACCTGATAAACCTGATTTTGTTATAACTTCAAGTTAAATTAAAAACTATTTATTTTTTTATTTTTATCATATAAATATTTATGTGAATAATAATAAAATAAATTAATTGGAATAATTAATAGATATAATATATCGTGTTTGCCTGACATCTATTTAAATAAAAACATAATCTTCGCGAGCATCTATCCAACAATTAGGCGGTAAAGGAATTAAATTTAATATTTTTTTATCTTTCTTATCTTGTTTATTTTCTTTCTTTTCTTTTCTTGAATATTTAATTTTATAACCCATTATAATAATATCATAGAAAAGTAAAATTAAAATATTTTCTTATAGATAGAATAATGTCTAGTCCTGTAATACCTCCTAATCTTAATGAAATTTATCGTAGTATGTCTGGTTTTCGCAAGCAACTTTTACGATTCTATCCAGACCGCTCGGGAAAAATTAATGCTAATGATACTTTACGCTGGACTCTTCCTAAAGAAATTATGCTTATGGATTCTCTAATGCATTATTTTGAATTTTCATCTACTGTTGCTTCAACTGGAACTACTCTCTCAACTGGAACTTATTTCCCTCGCAATTCTGCTTCTATCATTGATACTATCACTGTATTTATCAATGGACAGGTTTATGAAAATATCCCTACTTATAATCATCTATTCAATATTATATATGATAATACCTGTGGTTATAATTATTACTGTTCTGGTATTCGGCAATTAGAATGCACTGACCCATCAATCAAATATGCTACAACTGCTTCAAATGGTACTATTACTGCTACTATTCAGGGAGCACAAACTGGAACAACATCTGCTGCTACTTGTGATAATAATAGACCTCTTCAAATTCGTAATTGGGTAGGTTTCTTAGGAACTTGTAATCGTGTTCTAGACCTTACTAATGTTGAAGTAGTTATTGAAATACGATATGCTCCCGCTCAAATTATGTTTAAAGGTCTTGATGCTACTGGAACTGTCACTGCTGCTACTCCATCATATCAAATTGACAATTATTATATGACAGTTCAAAAGATTATGTTTGATGATGATTATTATCAACTTGCCATCAATTCTCTAAAAGCATCTGGTAATTATTCAATCACTTTTAAGACTTATTCAAATGCTCGTAGTGCTTTAGTTGCTCGCAGCACAAATCCAGTTCTACAATTCTCAACTACTGCTAAATGGTTGTCTAAACTATATTTCACTTTCATTGATGGTTCTTTTGATACTATTAACTATTTACAAAACCAGGGAACATCTTCAACTGTTGTGACTAAAAGTATGAGTGAATTACTTGCTGACCTTAAAACCAATGTTACAGCATTCAATCAATCTAAATATTTTCAAAAGAACGCTGTTGACCTTAAAGAAGTTCAAATTGAAATTAATGGTCTTCCACAATATCCATTTCCTCAACCTCCCCATCTCATCAAAAATAATAACTTTGATGCCCTTGATTTTGAAGGTGATAATCTTGCTGCTGATTATCCTGGTTTTCAATCTCTGGAACAATGGAATAAATTTGGTTTCCTTAATGCTATTTCTTTTGAACACCGCGGTGCTTGGAAGGCAGGTATTATCTCTGGTTTTCCCAATCCAACTCAAAATCTATTAAATATCAAATATACAACTACCTTTAATGGCACTAACACTGACAACTTATATATTCTTGCTTTTGCGGAACGAGTAGTTAAAGCAAATTTCTCAGGAAGTTCAGTCCAAATAGAAATGTAAATAAAAATAATTAATATTTCTTAAACGCATTTAAAAAAGCTTGAAGTTTTTCATCTGTATTTGTTTCAGTTTTATTTTTATTATCAATATTATTATTATTTTTATCATTATTATTATTTTCAATTATATTTTTAATATCAGTATCAGTAATAGTTAAATCTAATGTTTTTCTTTCAACTACTGGTTTTTTAACTCTTGGTTTTCTTGTTTTTTTAATGTTAAGATTATTTAAAATTTCATTTTGATTTAATAGAAGTTCTTTAAGTTGATTTAAAATATCATTATCACTATTAATAATATTAGTGGTTTTAATATCTTTTGAAGATTTAGA
>JBIKKP010000034.1:0-14750 GCA_044360285.1 Rickettsiales bacterium | reverse complement strand
TTGGATTAAGTGCAAGAGACCTTGGAATCGATAATGAGGAAAAAGCCAAAGAAATTGGCAAGAGATTCGATGAAACAATTGGAGAGGCAACTCCTCAAGACATCAGCCTTTTTCTAAATGCTGCTCAAAGTCTTGGATTAAGTGCAATAGACCTTGGAATCGATAATGAGGAAAAAGCCAAAAAAATTGGCGCGAGATTCAATGAAACAATTGGAGAGGCAACTCCTCAAGAAATCAGCCTTTTTCTAAATGCTGCTAAAAGTCTTGGATTAAGTGCAAGATACCTTGGAATCGATAATGAGGAAAAAGCCAAAGCAATTGGCAAGAGATTCAATGAAAAAATTGGAGAGGCAACTCCTCAAGACATCAGCCTTTTTCTAAATGCTGCTCAAAGTCTTGGATTAAGTGCAAGATACCTTGGAATCGATAATGAGGAAAAAGCCAAAGCAATTGGCAAGAGATTCAATGAAAAAATTGGAGAGGCAACTCCTCAAGACATCAGCCTTTTTCTAAATGCTGCTCAAAGTCTTGGATTAAGTGCAAGATACCTTGGAATCGATAATGAGGAAAAAGCCAAAGCAATTGGCAAGAGATTCGATGAAAAAATTAGAGAGGCAACTCCTCAAGACATCAGCCTTTTTCTAAATGCTGCTCAAAGTCTTGGATTAAGTGCAAGAGACCTTGGAATCGATAATGAGGGAAAAGCCAAAAAAATTGGCGACAGATTCATTGAAACAATTGGAGGTGCAACTCCTCAAGAAATCAGCCTTTTTTATTTTCTCTACCTCGTCTTGAAATAGGCCTATCTTCCTTTGGAGGAGATAAGGATGAGATAGAATTAATCAATCGGGCTGTCACGGAAAGGATACATTGCATGGAGCAAGAGGACTTAAGTCGGGTACTGCAAGCATGGAAGTATAAAGAGCGACAAGTAATCTCGGATCAAACAGCTAAAGAGGCTGCAAAACTATATAATGATGATCAAGAAACGGTTTCAACTCTTGAGAGAAAATGTTTTTTAGCCCTAAAAAATGCTTTTCCGGACGCAACAATCATTGGAAGTGCTCCTCTGATTTCGATAGATGAAAAGGCGGTTCATACAACAGACATACTTCTGATAATAAAAAAACCAAAAGTAAAAAAAGAAGGTGAGGAAGAAGGTGTGGAAGATGAATTTCTTGAGTTTTGGATAGAGATAGACGGGCCCTCGCACTTTACCAAAGATGTTTCCTCTGATAAGTTTGTGCCGAACGTTTCAACCAAGCATAGAAATGAATTTACTGAAGAATTTTTGGGTAAACGATACAATCCCCAGGGATATGAGAGTTTGTTTTTACCGGTGGAATTTCCGAATCCCAGGGATTTCGATCCTCAAAAAGCAGTGGTTGAGGTAAAAGAAGTATTGCGTAAGAAGGGCTTTGCTAAAGTTGAAGCGTCGAGCCTCGAAAAACCACAAAAACTCAGAAGAACAGCAGAAGAGGGTGGAGGGGGAGTTAGAGATGGAGCGGTAGTAACTGATGAAACTGGCGATTGTGTTGGTGGTGCCGGATCTTCTGGAGCGGGACCAGTGAGAAAAACAGAAGAGCCGGGGGCGGGAAAGCCTCGCCCTGACTCTGATTCTGGATTCGCCGAAGTTCTTGTTGATGAAGAAGAGTCGAAAGAGAAAGCCCCGGGTTTTAGATCTGTAGAGCCCAAAGGTTCATCGCAATTAGGAAAAAAAAGAAGTCGCCATCACACTGGATGAGAGTTGGAAGAATAAGTGTTAGACTTTTTTTAAGTTAAGCCTGCCCTCGCCCATTTCTTTTCCTAGAAGCCGCAGTAATTCAGCATTTGCAGCTTTTTTTCGAAAGCACAAAAACACCTCGCGCTTTGGCGCTGGCGTGATTTTGACGTAGCAAATTTTAGCACTTTTTTTGGTGGCGATTTCTGGAATAAGTGTGATGCCGCCGCCAATTTCAACCATTTGGCGCAATGTTTCTAAACTTGTTGCACGAAATTCGTCTCTTTCAAAAGCGCCAACAAAAGAGCAAACTTCAAGTGCTTGCGAACGCATACAATGTCCGTCTTCAAGCAGTAGCAAAGATTCATTGCTTAGTTTCGTAATTGGCAGTTTTTTGTATTTTGCCAAGTGGTGTTTCTTTGGCGTGGCGAGCAAAAAATCTTCTTCGAAAATTTTTATTTTTTCTAAATCATCATCAAGGATTGGGCCGGCAAGCATTGCTGTGTCTAGCTTGCCTTGTTTTAGTTTGTTGAGCAGAATTTCGCTTTTTTCTTCGGTTAAGAAAATTTTTAGCTGCGGAAATTTTTTGTGAATTTTTCCAATAATTTTTGGAAAGAAATATGGAGCAAGCGTTGGAAAGGCGCCAATTGTCACCTCAGAAGCAAAGATATTTTTCGAATTTTTTGCTAAATTTTTTATTTCCTCCGCTTCCTGCAGAATCACTTCAGCTTTTTCGATAATTTTTTCACCGATTTTTGTCACAACAAAATTACGCTTCGAGCGTTCAAAGATCTGCACTCCCAGCTCTTCTTCGAGCTTTTTGATTTGCATGCTTAGCGCTGATTGGCTGACAAAAGATTCTTCAGCGGCTTTGGTGAAATGCTGATGTTTGGCCAGTTGTACCAGATATTTTAGGTTGCGGATATTCATAAGAAAAAGTAATCAAGATAATCAAATCAATCAATTAAACTTATTAAAAACGCTCCAGAGATTGCACAACCAAGATTTGGTTCTTTTAAAAACCAACTTGCGTCAAAGCAGCAATCTCGCTGCTTCTGGCGATTTTTAAAAAAAGAAAAAGGAGCAAAATGTTAACAATCAAAGATAAGTTTCCGCAATTCGCAGGCAAAGCGGTTGTAAGCAATGATATCAAAGATGCGTTCATCGATATCAGCAACGAAAGCTATAAAAACAAATGGCTGGTGGTGTTTTTTTGGCCAAAAGATTTCACCTTCGTTTGTCCAACTGAAATTGCCGAATTTGGAAAATTAAACGAACAATTTAATGACCGCGATGCGCAATTAATTGGCGCCAGCACCGACTCGGAATTTGTGCATTTGGCTTGGAGAAGTCAGAAAGAAGAGCTGAAAAATCTTCCCTTCCCAATGTTTGCTGACGTCAAGCGCCAGTTGAGTTCAAGCCTTGGAATTCTAGACGCAGATGAAGGCGTTGCCAACAGAGCAACCTACATTGTTGATCCACAAGGTATCATCAGATTTGTTTATGTAACTGACCTGAATGTGGGCAGAAATCCAGCGGAAGTTTTGCGCGTGCTTGATGCGCTGCAAACCGATGAGTTGTGCCCATGCAACTGGAAAAAAGGCGAAGAAACGATCAAGCTATAATTTATCAAAAAAGCCGAAGCGCCTTATTTAACGCGCTTCGGCGCAATTAATCAGTTTTTCTTATGACAAATTTACAAGAACTAATCGCGCAAATTCCCGCTTACGCAAAAGATGTTAAGATCAATTTGGGGAATTTGCTTAACCAAGAAAATCAGGTTTTGAGTGCCAAACAAACTTTTGGATCAGCGCTTGCTTGTGCTTACGCTACAAAGGAAACAAACCTGATTCTAGCTTTAGAAAATGAAGCAAAAAACTTCTTAAACGAAGACGAGATAAATGCCGTTAAAGGTGCAGCTGCGTTGATGGCAATGAATAATGTCTATTATCGCTTTACACACCTGATTGGCGACCAAGACTACGCGGCGATGCCAGCCGGTCTTCGTATGCAAGGAATTGTCAATCACGGAATTGACAAAGTTGATTTCGAAACATTTTCTTTGGCGGTCTCAATCATCAATGCCTGCGGCATGTGTATTGACGCGCATGCAGCGCAACTAGTAAAACATGGATTCTCAAAGATTCAGGTGCAAATGGTTGCAAAAATTGCTGCTATAGTCAATTCGGCGGCGCAGGTTTTAACAATTAAAAACTTATTTTATGAAAAATAACCGAACTATCGCCGCGCTAGAAGGAGCGCTGGCCCACAGCTATGCTTTGGTGGTCAAAACACAAAATTATCACTGGAACGTTGTTGGTGAAAATTTCAAACCGCTGCATGAATTATTTGGCGCGCAATATGAAGAAATGTTTGACGCACTTGACGAAATTGCTGAACGCATTCGCGCCCTTGGATCGAAAGTTGAAGGCAGTTTTGAGAATTTTTCTAAGCTAAATAAAACTAAAAGCGGCGATAAAAATTTTGACGCTAAGTCAATGGTAAGAGACTTAATTACTGATCACGAACTTTTGGTAAAAGAGCTGAAAGAGGGCATTAAAATTGCGCAAGGTCAAGAAGATGAAGCAACGGCAGACTTGTTTATTGGTCGTATTCAAACTCACGAAAAGGCGATTTGGATGTTGCAGTCAAGTTTGTAATCAATTGACGCAATAGTCATCATGCTGAGCTTGTCGAAGCATGGCGATTATGGCCTGCAGGCGCATGCTTCGACAAGCTCAGCATGACTCGATTTTGCTGAATTTCTTCCAATAAAAAACCCGTCAGAACCGAAATTCTGACGGGTTTTTTTATGTTTATTCAAACTAGTCACCTTCGAGCCTGTCGAAGGGTGTGCCTGTTATTACTCAGTAGTCACTTGGCACTCACCATTAGCGATGTAAGCGTCAAGCCCAACGGTAGTGATTTCTTTGTAGCGGCTGTCGCCAAGAACGCGAATCAAAGTGCCAACCGGGCCATCAGATTGAATGTTGTAGAATACGCCAGTTTGGCTGAATTTTGCCGGGAAACTTTCGCAATATTTTCCTTCGCAGCGCGTGATGGTTTCTTTGACCTTGTCTAGAACAACATGAACCGCAGATTCTTTTTTGTTGCAGGTGTGTTTAGTGCAAATGAAGCCATTTTTTGGTTCGCATTTGATTTTCTTCCAAGCTTTTGCAGCTCTGAAAAAACCTTCCGTATCGGCGAAAAGTTTTTGATAGTCGAATGCAGCGATTTCCTCGCGTGAGTCTTTTTTTACGTCGAGCGATTCAACCAATTTTTCTTCAGTTGAAGATTTGATGTCGTTCTTTTTAGCCAGAGCTTGAGAGCTTGAAAATACTAGTGCGGCAATGGTTAGTAAAGTTCTGATTTTCATGGATTTTTGTGAAAAATTATGGGAATTGATTACCTAAAAAAACAGCAGAGCCCTACCAATGCAAGATGTTTCTAGTTCTGTTTTTTAGAACTCAAAGATCGCGGCTTTGTAAGCCACTAAATTTTCTTGATAATATTCAAACATCTTGATTTGAGATGCTTTGGCGTCAGCAGTTTCTTGTTCGCGAACGTTTACCAGGAAAAAATTACTGGCGCCGTGCTTGAATTTTTCTTGCTCGGCAATTTCAAGTTTTTTGGCAAGCTGCGCCTCTTTTTCAAAATTGTGATAAAGTTCAATTGAGTTGTGCAGATAGTTTTTTAGCTGGGTAATTTCGTTCTTTATTTGCTCGCCAAGCAGTTGTTCTTCGTGCCTGATTGCGCTTAGCTTTGATTGAGAAGCGCTGATTTTTCCTCGCGCTTCGCTGAATTGCAGAGGAATTTCAAATTCCATCTTAACGAAATTGTTGCTTTGTTTTCTTGATTGCGGACCGCGACCCATGTCTTTAGAGGCCCCAGCTTCGACATCAAACTTTGGCAAAAAAAGATTTTCGCTGTATTTTAAATGCGACAATTCCTCATCTTTTTTGATTTTAATTATCCTGACTTCAGCGCGGTTTTGCAGGGCCTTATCGATGTCTTGTTGCATCTTAACCGAGTCAATTTCCTTGAGTGAAAAATGAATCTCGGGCAACTGCTCTTGTTTTGGAATTATTGGGTTAGAGGTATTGTCGCGCAAAAAAAGCGATAGATAAATTGCGCTGTTTTCAAAATCGCGCTTTGCCTCAAGCGTGGCATTTTTTCTGCGTAAGATATTTTTCTTATTTTCGACTAAAATTATTTCAGCTACGTCACCACGCTTCAGCCTTTCTTCAAGCTGCTTCTCGCGTTGTAAGGCAAGATCGAGAAGATTTTGATAGATCTCATAAATTTTTCCTGCGGCAACCCATCTCCAATAAGCCTTAATTGCATCGCGCTGCATCTCAATTTTAATTGTCTCAAGCTGAACGCGACTTTCTTTTAAACCAAATTCAGCCAATAAAACTCCAAGCCTGTTTTGATCAATTGCGCGGTCTTTAAGCAGCGAGAAACGAAGCCCGGCGCGGATTTCGCCGTCATGGTTGGTTAACCTCTCTCCATCGTAAGAGGCAAATTCACCAAAAGATTTACGATATCCCGCGTAAACTTTGCTGCCCAGAAATTGGTTTTGTTTTTCGATCGTTGAATTGAGTCCTTTCCCATCGTAATAGCCGCGCGTTTTGTCTTCATATTCTTGCTTAAGCTTGATGTCGAAAAATCCCTGCGAGGCAAGATAGCTACCTTGCGCGGCGTCAACTTTGTCGTAATAAGCAAGAATTTTTGGGTAATTGGTCAGCAGCGAATTAATTACCATTTGCTGACTTATTTTTGAGTGTGTGCTTGCTTCAAGTGCCAGAGATTGCTTGGCTAGAAAAATTGTCAGCGTGACAAAGAAAATGATTTTACTTGGCATTTTCTTCGTCGTTTTTGCCTTTTATTTCTTCACTAAAATCAGGGGGAAAACTGTTGATTTGGCGCCAAATCTCGTAAGCAAGACGAACTTGGTTTAGCAAAACCCAGCCATAAACCTTGGCCCCGTGTCTTAAGAAACGATTGTCGGGCCAGTTTTCTTCGCCATCTTTTTTTACGATTACTCGAAATTTGCCATTTTCTGAAATTGAAGCATCAACCGATGAAACCACGCCAGCAAAGGTTCCAACTGAAATTGATGGCCAGCCGCTGAATTGTACCGCCGGCCATCCTTCAAATTGCAGGCGAACTTTTCTGCCTTCATGAATCAGTGGAATGTCGTTGCCATTTACATAGAGCTCAACTGCCGGGTCGGTTAAATTTGGTGCAAAAGTGGCAATTTTATCGCCGGCTTTAACGATTGTGGAATTGTTTCCGGCTAAAACTTTGAGTATTGTTCCATCCCCTGGTGCGGTGATTAACTGACTTTCTTGTCTTGAAAGTTTTGTTTGAGACTCGGCAAGTTCTGCCGCATCTGATTGCTGCGTGCCGAGTAATTTTTGATATTCGATTTTCGCTTGCTCAAATTCCCTTCTTGAGCTCAGGCCTTTTTTATAGAGCTCTTGTTGGCGTTCATAATTTATTTTAGCGGTTTGCGCTGCGCTTTGTGAAGCGCCTAATTTTCCTTCTTTAGCCAATTTCTCTGTTTTGAGTCTATCAAGAATCAACGGGTCATTATCAACAATTTCAGCGAGCTTGTCGCCAGCTTTTACTCTCATGCCATCTGAAACATACCATTTGCTGATTCTTCCGCTTGTTGAGGCGTTGATGTTTTGAGTGCGATTATTTGGGTTGCTAGCAATTACATGTCCAAAGCCTTTCGAGGTCTGCCTCCATGGCGTTATCACTAAAAACAAAACCAAGGCAAAAAATGAAATAACCAAAGTTTTGGCTAAAATTCTTAAAGGCTGCGGAACCCGGATTTCAGAGAGTTGCTTGAATGAGGATAGCTCTTTTTCTTTGTTCATTTTTGATAAACCTCTTCCTCAAATTTTTCTAATTGAGCTGCTGTTTTGAAGCTAAATGATTTTTCGTGATCAATAAAAATGCATTCATCAAAGACTTCAATGTTACGAAGGCTTGAGAAGTAAAGCACGGTCACTTCTTGGTGATTTGTTAAATGACGCAGAATTTTTTGGCGAAGTTGCCAATTTATCATGTCGAGCGCTTCTGTGATAATGATAATTCGCGGCTCAAGAATCAGAGCCCTGGCAACTTTTAATAAAATTTTCTCACTTTCAGAAAATGGCCAGCCAGAAGGAATTATTCTTGAATTCAGATTAAGTCCAAGCCTTGTCATTGCTGCATTAAGCCCGGTTATTTCTAGAACCTCGTTTATTTTGGCCTTGCTGATTGATTGGTTGCCAAAAGTCAGATATTCTTCGATTTCTCCTTCAAGCAGCGGCGAATTATTCAGCACAACAATTTTTGAGCGCAGATGAAATCCATCAAGCTGACTTATGTCTTGGCCGTTAAACTCAACGCAGCCAAGGTCTGGAAAACTTAAGGCACTTAAGAAATTGATCAGAAGTTTTTGGATTGTTGATCCTTCGCTGGCGATTAGATAATTTTTTCCGGAAGCAAAATTCAGGTTAAAGTAATAATGCCGCTGCAAAAATTGATGAGAGATATTTTTAAGCGAAATTGCGATTGGTCCGTCCTCCAATTTGCTTTTGCGATCCTTTTCGCAAGGAATGTTGAAGAACTGCGAAAGTTTTTCGCAGGCGGAAACAAGGTCGTAAAAATTATCAAAATCTTTACCAAATTTTGAAATTCCGTAAAGAATTGCTGATAAAATCATTTCGGCTGCAACCAACTGCCCCATGGTTAGCTGGCCTTTTATTACCAACCATCCCCCAATCATTAACAAAATAGAGCTGGCAACTGCATAAAGCGCCAAAAGCGAAATTGTTTGCGAAAATAATTGGCGAAAATGCTTTTTTCGTTCTTTGAGATATTGGCCGGTGAGAAAGTCGATTTTGAATTTGGCATAATTTTTGCCATTTTCTGATTTAAACAAATCGTTGCTGCGAGATATGTCTTCAAGCCAGGCGGCGATATCGTATTTTCTTCGGCTTTCGTAAAATGAGGTGCTAATTGCTTTGTGGTAAGAAAGTCGCCAAATCAAAAAAAGAGAGGCAACTATTAGTAAGCTAAATAGCAGTAAAATTGGGTGATAGCAGGCAAGCAAAATCAATCCAATCGTCGTTTGCAGAGCCAGCGCAAAAGTTTCGGTCAGAAATCTTGGTACAATTTTTTGCACCGCGGTCGTTTCAAAAAATCTGTTAGTTAGTTCGCTTAGGTTTGATTCTTCAAGTGCATCGCGCTTTCCATGAACAAGCTGCAGCGATATTTCAGCGGCAATGCGCGAAATAAATCTGCGTTGAAAAATTTCGGCGACGTAGATTTGTGCGGCGTTTAAAATTCCAGAAAAAGTCAGCAGGAAAAAAAGAATCAGCGCCAAAATTGCAACCGGCTGCAAGAGTGCGCTAAAAGCAACAGAGTTGATCAAAAGTTGAACACACAAAGGAACCGCAAGGCTCAGCAGAGCAATCATTGCTCCATAAATTGCTGCAACCAGGAAGAAATTTTTTTCTGCGGAGAGAATTTTTTTTAAAAAAGCTAAAAAATCGAAATTATCTAAATCGTTACTAAAGGGCTTGTAGAGCTTTTTTTCGCTTAGTTTAAATTCGCTCATTTTTGTTTTTTTAGCTTAGTTCGGCGCTGCAGCGATTTAAAATTCGCGAAGCGCGGGCAATTGGATTAGTCAGATAAAAATCGCAATTTTTTGGCGCTAAATTTTCGCCCAAAAATTCACCTTTTGTCTCAACGGAATTTTTCCAAGTTGTTTTGGTTATTTTCTCAAGTGTTGCAAAAATTTTATTGGTTTTGACCAGCTCTTTTCTGATTTCGGCGGAATTTTTAAAACCAAGATCAATGCCAAGTTTTTCGGCCAGGGCGACAAAAATTTCGACATCAACTTTTGCTTCATTTGGCGCGAAAGCCGCGTGCTTAGTGCTTTGCGGACGTCCTTCGCAATTAACAAAAATTGCATCTTTTTCGCTGTAAGCTGCCGCTGGTAAAATTATGTCAGCAACGTGCGCGCCGCGATCTCCGTGGCTTCCAATGTAAATTACAAAAGTGTTTTTCAGCTTTTCAAAATCAATATCATCATCAACAGCGTGCAAAATTACTGCTTTGATTTCGTCTCTGCTGGTTTTGGTTAAAATTTGCGAAACGTTGGAATCGCCGATAAATCCAAGCTCAAGGCCGTTGATGAAGCCAGTTGATTTTGCCAAAAAGTTAAAACCATTCCAACCATCTTTAACCATGTGGAATTTTTCGGCGATTTTTTTGACCAAGCCAAGAAGCATTGCACCGTCTGCTCTGGCGACCATATCATGACCCAAAATCAACATTGGTTTTTGCGCTTTTTGCAAAATTTCACAGAAAGGCGATTTGCCATCCAAGATTGATTTTAGTGCTGATACGTCACTTCCCAAATTTTGGTAAGCGTAAGTTAAATCAGCCTCAACACCAATTGCGGCGATTTTGAAATTTTGATTGAGCGAAGCTTTTTTAATGCGCGCATTGAGAATTGGAGCGTCTTTGCGTGGATTTACACCAACTAACAAACAAGCGTCAGCTTCTTCAATTCCGGCAATTCCTGTGTTGAAAAGGTAGGAGGCGCGATCATCGGTGCTTAATTTTTCATCGCGCAAACGACAGTCGAAATTTTTTACACCAAGTTTTTCGAGCAATTTTTTCAGCGCAAAAATTTCTTCCACAGAAGAAAGTTGACCACTTAGAGCGGCAATTTCACTGGCTTGCAGCGCTTTTATTTTTTTGGCGGTTTTTTGCAGCGCTTCGTCAAGCGTTACGGTTTTTAATTTTCCGTCGCTTTGTTTTATGTAAGCGCGGTCAAGGCGCTGATAGCGCAGCCCGTCATAGCAAAAGCGTGTTTTGTCAGAAATCCATTCTTCATTAATTTCTTCATTTAGGCGCGGCAAAATGCGCATAATTTCTGTGCCGCGTGAATCGATTCTGATGTTGCTGCAAACTGCATCCATTACGTCGATTGTTTCGGTTTTGCGCAATTCCCAGCTTCTTGCTTTAAAGGCGTAAGGCTTAGAGGTAAGCGCGCCAACCGGACAAAGGTCGATGATATTTCCAGAGAGTTCAGACTTAATGTTTTTTTCGAGATAGGTGGTGATTTGCATTCCTTCGCCGCGAAAAACTGCGCCCATTTCTGTGGTGCCTGCAACATCTTCCATAAAACGAACGCAGCGTGTGCAGTGAATGCAGCGCGTCATTTGTGTTTTGACGAGCGGACCTAGATTTTTTTCAGTGACTGAACGCTTATGTTCGTGGTAATGACTTTCGCCACGGCCATATTGATAGGCTTGATCTTGTAAATCGCATTCGCCGCCTTGGTCGCAAATTGGGCAATCAAGCGGGTGATTGGCGAGAAGAAATTCCATCACACCTTCGCGCGCTTTTTTAACCATTGGTGTGTCGGTGAAAACTTGCATTCCTTCCGCAACTGGCATGGCGCAAGAGGCAACTGGTTTTGGTGGGCCGCCGGCGACTTCAACCAAGCACATGCGGCAATTTCCAGCAATGGCCAGGCGTTCGTGATAACAAAAGCGCGGGATTTCGATATCAGCAATTTCGCAAGCTTGGATAATTGTGATTCCCTCAGGAACGACGTGAGATTTACCGTTAATTGAAACTGTAGGCATTACTTAAGGAGTGTTTAGGGCGTAAGTTCGGGAGAAAATGGAAGGTACGCATTCAAATCAGAAATTTTTGAGAATCAATTGGCGATCGCAGAAAAAACCATTTCCGTAACCAACTCTTGTCATCCTCGTTAAAAAACTCATCATCCTTGAAGACATAGGCTTCAAGGATCCTGGTTTGTTCAAGGCGAAAACGCACCAGATCCTCGAATCGCTTTGCGATTCAAGGATGACGAGATGAAGGATTCTCACAAAAAAATAAGGCGGGGTTTTTGGCCCCGCCTTAGTGAAATTTTTTTCAGAAAATTAAGTTCTAGAACGGAATTTCATCGTCATTTTCTTCAACCGAAACATCATTGTTGCGTTGTTTATGATGTCCGCCGCCGCTGTGTGAGCTGCTGGAAGAGTCGCTACCGCCGTAAGATGAATTGCGTTCGCGTGCGTCAAGAATTTGCAAAGTTGAGTTGAAATTTTGCAAAACTACCTCGGTGGTGAATTTTTCAACGCCTTGTGAGTCAGTCCATTTTCTGGTTTGAAGTGAACCTTCGATGTAAAGCTTGCTGCCTTTTTTTATGTAGTTGCGAACCACATTAATCAAACCTTGCGAGAAAATCACGACGCGATGCCATTCGGTTTTTTCTTTTCTTTCGCCAGAACTTTTGTCTTTCCAGCTGTCAGAAGTTGCGAGTGAAAAATTTGCTATTTCGCGACCATCTTGTGTTGAGCGAATTTCTGGATCTTGGCCGACATTTCCAACCAAAATTACTTTGTTAATCGACATGATTTCTCCTTGTGTTTGTAAGCTTTTGGGATTGTTAGTGATGTTTAAAAAATAGCTTTTTTTGAAAGCAGAATTTTTTTGCAACTTAGAAAGCAACTTGCCAAAGACAAGGTCAAAAACCCTGTGATTTGATTTCTTTTTGCAGCGATTTTTTTTGAGAAAAAGCCTTTGAAAAAAAACTCTGCGCTTCTAGAAGGCGCGCCCCTCTCTAGATTAAATTTAATTAAAAAATTTATGAAAAAGATTTGTCAAATTCTTATTTCTCTAACTCTATTTTTTTGTCTTATGACTTCAGCTAATGCCCAGCAAAACAAGGCGAAGGACCTTGAAAATGTTCTCTATATCGACCTTAACGCGGGTCGAGTTGTGATTGAATTATTGCCAAAAATTGCTCCGGCTCACGTTGATCGCATTAAAACTTTGGCGCGCCAAAAATTTTATGATGGAGTAGTTTTTCACCGCGTTATCGATGGTTTTATGGCGCAAACTGGCGATCCAACTGGAACTGGCATGGGCGGTTCAAAACTTCCTGATTTGCGCGCAGAATTTTCTGACGAGCCACACATTCGCGGCGCTGTTTCAATGGCGCGCGCCTCTGATCCAAATAGCGGCAACAGCCAATTTTTCATCGTCACCAAAGATTCACGTTTTCTTGATAACCAATACACGGTTTGGGGACGCGTGGTTAAAGGTATGGAATTTGTTGATAAAATTAAAAAAGGCGAAGACCGCAGCGGTAAGGTGAATAATCCTGATGCCATGATTCGTGTGCGTGTTGCTGCTGATGTTGAGAGGGTGAAATAGCGGTGAGCTATAATCGCGACAACATTTTTGCTAAAATAATTCGTGGCGAAATTCCGGCAAAAAAAGTTTATGAAGACGCGCAGGTGTTGGCTTTCCACGATATTTCGAAAGCCACACCAATTCACGTTTTAGTAATTCCAAAAGGTGAATATCAGAATTTCTCTGACTTCGTTTCGAAAGCTTCTGATGTAGAAATTGCTGATTTTTTCAAGAAAGTTCACGAGGTGGCGAAACTTGTAAATGCTGACGCATCGGGCTTTCGAATTCTTTCTAACACTGGCTTCGATGCTCATCAAACCGTGCCACATTTTCATGTGCATATTTTGGCGGGAAGAAAACTCGGACCACTTGTTTCTTTTGACAATCAATTGAGGTAAATATGGAAAAAAAAATGGGCGAAGGCACAAGAATAGTGCATGCGGCGCGTCATCCAAAAGAGCAGGGCTGGATGGTTAATCCACCAATTTACCAAAGTTCGACGATTGTTTTTCCAACGCTTAAAGACTTGATTTACGCTGAGCGCGGCTATTCTAACAATGATTTAGTTGAGCCTTACGAGTTGAAATATGGCCGCTACGGCACGCAAACAAATTTCTTGCTTGAGCAAGCAATTGCTGAGCTGGAAGGCGGCTACAACACTTTTGTTACATCTTCTGGTGCAGCGGCAATTAACACCGCCTTGGTTGCGTTCTTAAAGCAAGGCGATCACATGTTGTTGGTTGACAACACTTATTCACCAACCCGCGGATTTGCTGATAAATTCCTCAAAAAACTTGGCGTTGAAACAACTTACTACGAACCAAAAATTGGCGAAGATATCAAAAAGTTGATCAAGAAAAATACGAAAGTGATTTTCATGGAAAGCCCAGGTTCTCTGAGCTTTGAGATGCAAGATGTTGATGCGATTTGCAAAGTTGCCAAAAAACACGGCGTGGTGACAATCCTTGATAACTCTTGGGCAAGCGGCATTTATTTTAAACCGCTTGAGCACGGCGTTGACGTGTCGGTAATGGCGCTGACCAAGTATATCAACGGCCATTCTGACATGATGATGGGCGCAATTACAATTCAGGAAAAACATTTCCGCGCGATGTATGAAGCTTTCCGCTACATGGCTGTCACTGCAGCGCCGTTTTGTTCTTACATGGTTCAGCGCGGAATGCGCACGGCAAAAGTGCGGATGGATCATTGCTTTAAGTCTGCGCTTGAGCTTGCCACATGGCTTGAAGGTCGTTCTGAAGTTGAGAGAATTCTTTACCCGGCGCTTGAATCAGACGTTGGACATAAGTTATGGAAGCGCGATTTCACTGGTGCCGCAGGATTATTCACCATTGTGCTTGATCGTAAATATTCTAACGAATCTTTGGCGCGAATGCTTGACAAGCTGCATTATTACAGCATGGGCTATTCTTGGGGCGGTTATGAATCACTGATTCTGCCAGTTGATGGAACTAGCGTGCGCAGCGCCACAAAATGGCCCTATGGCAATAAAACTTGTCTGCGTATCAATGTTGGTCTGGAAGATGTGGAAGATCTGAAAATTGATCTGGAAGCAGGATTTAAAAGGTTGCGCAAGTAGCAGAAAGCAAAATTATTAATCAAAGTTAGATTTCGGTTATGGTTAAAATTATTACTACTGGCGGCACAATTAGCTCTGGTTCTTCTTCAACAGATCCTACTTTAGCTACAGTCGATGATGAAACGCGCGTGGCTTTTGAAACAGCTTTGAGGGCTGTGTTTGGGGTAGATACAGAATTTAAGACGGCTTATTGTATCGACAGCCAGA
>JBIKKP010000033.1:0-14858 GCA_044360285.1 Rickettsiales bacterium | reverse complement strand
AGATCGAAAATCAACTACTTCACTAACATCTTATCAGCATTACTTGCTTACATGCTAAACCCTAGCAAACCTAGGATTTGCTTGAATCGAGTTGGGGTTGCTTAAGCGTTATTGGGGTTGCTTAAGACCTTGATGTTGCTGATTAAAATTCGGTGCAGCTGAATTGGAGATTTGGAGAAAATAGTGAAGCTATTAATACAAAAACTGTAAATTTTTAAGAATTCTAAAGAATAATGGAAAATATCTATTGGTCGTACTTAGATACAAGAAACTCCTTGGTGCGTTGGAATGTTGCAACTGGAGTAATATCTCCGCCACATTTAATAGAAAAAAATATTGTTTTACCAAGCCAATTTTTAAGATCTCGTCTTATAAGGGGCGGAAATGAATTAGAGCTAGAATATAAGCTAGAAACAACTCGTCAGAACAACTTTTTAGAAAAAGTATCAAGAATGCACTGTTTATTTGTATTTAAAAATGAACTAGATGCTGAAAGAGCTCAGAAAATTTGGGGGGCTCCAAATAATCATTTTCAAGGTGTCTGCTTAAGCGAAGTTGAGGTTATTAAACCATATAGATTTTCTGAGCATGATTCTAATTGGATTAATCATCACCAAAACGAAGAATTTCCTGAAAATTGGATTGATCTATATTGGAGCGGTATTGCTTGTCCATATTATGATAATCCGTTATGGGAAATTCTAATTGATGGTCGTATGGCTGTACTGAATCAAGAAATGAGACAAGAGTGTTATAATAGATTTGAGCAAGATTTAAAATGCACATATCTTCTAAGATTATCGATAATGGCACCTACTGCATATTCAGACTTAGGAAAAGTGGGCTCTTTTTTAAAAAGAAAAGGTAACTGCGCCATTTTAATTTTTATAATAAAATTTGATGAACAAGAAGAGATCAGAGTTCTTAACGCAATAAAAGAAACTCATCCACAACAATTTTCTATGATAAAAGAAGGTTACGTCAAAAATAATTCTTTATGTCCAGATTTCAGAGATTCAGATTACTGCTTAACTCACAGATGCAACCCATCAAAATGTCCTGATAATTAAAAAATAATTCGGTTCGCAAAAGGGGTCTTTTGCTCTAAGCGGTGTTCCAGTTTCTAACTCAAAGGTGCAGTTGAAATAGGCTCTGAATCCTTGATCTATCTACATCGAAAAAGTGCGAGAAAAGTTTGCAAAAGGGGTTCTTTGCTCCGCCAATACCGCAAGCCCTAGAGCCGCAAGGCTTCAGACCATTTGATCATTTTTGCGAACTTTATTGCGAACTCACATTCCTACCCCCTCCGACCGCTGTAGATCGAAGCGCACCTAAAATAAATTCCATCAAAATAAAACTGAAAATTGTCATCTTAGGGAAGAGATACAATTTGCGAACTTTGTGTTGCGTGAAGTTGTGGACGAATTCTTTGGGAATGGAGAAAATAGTAAAATTTCCTCTCAGATGAAGCCCGCCAAACCCTGGTGACATTGGCTAGAATTCGGTTAACGTGAAACGGAGATTTGGAGAAAAATTAAAAACTCTTCAAAATTCATAACTGGCTGATTTATTTTTTTAAGCCCTTCATAAAAACCATTCTTTTTTGTTTCTTCGGTAATCACAATAGCATCTTCTTGTTTTGCGGTCAGTGCAATTTGTTTATCTCCATTCTTCATTCTGCTTGGCAAAGAATCAAAATAACTTTGCTTACCATAAGTATTCATTCCTAAAGAATTTTGACCAAAATTTTCGTAGTTAGAAAATCCAGCAATAGAATAATATTTTCTTTGAGTTTTTTTGTCTTTTTTTATTTTTCCATTTTCTAAGTCTTCATAACTAGCAAAACCAAACATCCCATGTATGTAATCGATTTTACCAGCAGCATCAAGATCGCTAATTAAGAGGTTAATTTTAGATAATTTTTCTAACTTATCCGAGCTATTAATCATCATATCTAACTGCTTTCTTACAGCTTGTGGCAATATGATTTTCCTAAGTTTATCAAGGATAGCTCTTAATATTTCATCAGGCAAATCAATCAATTTATCATATGCGTTGGCATCAAATAAAACTATCACACAATAAGAATATTTTTGAAATATCAGAGTAAACCGCAAATTTTGGCAGAGTAAGTCTTAATAAAATTGCACATCTTCAACTTCCTTTGTTTTTATATCATAAACACAAAAAGTTTTCTTTTTGATTTTGCCGCCAAATTCATTTCCATGCATTGCGACCTTATCAATAAGAAGAATTTTATCTTCTTTTATTGCAGAATCGCCATCTTCAAAATAACTAAAGTTTAGAGATAAAAGACCTCCCCAATCAATTTCTGATTTAGCTTTTTCTTCTGCCGCTCTTTTGCACTTTACTCCACCTAGTATTGCTATATCTCTATTAAGATTCATCACATCTTTGTTGTTTTTGCATAACTTATAATTTTTTGAGCATTTTGTTTCATAAGTTGCGGGTTTGGCATCTTCAAATTCTTTACCATTAGGATTATATTCTCGAAAAAAACATATTCCAAAATACACCAAACAAAATAACGCCACACCAATTAAACCATATATCAAATCTTCTTTGAAAGATTTTTGATAAACCACTAAAGCTGGATCAACCTCACCACAATTAGGACAAGATTTTGCATTTGACGAAACTTCTTTTTTACATGTTTTGCAAGGTATTAACTTTGCCATTCTCTAATAAAATTTAATTAACAAAATTTTTTGAAACCAAGAATTAACTTTAACAAACCTCATAAACCACACCCCTGCCTTTCCCAAAAGTTTTAATCTTTTTCATCTCAACCAATTCTCTTAATTTTACTTTCAATGTATTGCGGTTTGCGCCAGATAGGCTCTGTATTTCAGAGACGGCAAGGCGGTTGTGATTTTTAAGAATTTTAAGAATTTCTAAATGAAGTTCGTGGAAATTTTCCTGCAGAATTTTTTCGGCCTTAACTTTTTTCTCTAAATTATCTTTTTGCTTCTTGAGCGATTTTAGGAAGAACAAAATCCAGTTCTCGAATTTTATTTTTTTGGCTTCGAGCGTGATTTGGCAATCTCTCAAGTTTTTGTAATAGGCGTCTTTGTTGTCTTCGATGATACTTTCAAGCGAGCTGTATTGAATGTAGCTGTAACCAAGTTTAAGCAAAAGCAAGTTGGTAAGAATTCTTGAAATTCTGCCATTGCCATCTTGAAACGGGTGAATCGCTAAAAAAACTACGATGAAAATTCCGGTTATGATCAGCGGATGAATTTCTTTTAATTCAAAAGCCTTGTTCGTCCATTCAATCAAATCAGCCATCTTCATTGGCGTTTTGAATGGCGTTGCGGTTTTAAAAATTACTCCGATTTCTTTTCCTTTTGCGTCAATTGCGACAACGTGATTATCGAGTTTTTTATATTCGCCTCTGTGGCGAATGTCTTTTGAGCTATGCTTGAGGAGAATTGCGTGGAGTTGCTTGATGTGATTTTCAGTTATCTTTAAATCTTCAAAACTTTCCAAGATAAAATCCATCGCGTCGGAGTGGCCAACAACCTCTTCTTCGTCGCGACTTTTGAATGATTTTTTTCTGACTTTTGAGAGAAGCATTTCAACTTGAGCATCAGTTAATTGAACGCCTTCGATTCTTGTGCTTGAGGCAATAGATTCAATTGTTGCTGATTTCTTGAGCATCTTTAAACGATCGGGTGACAGCGTGTTAATTGCCTGCCACTTGCCTTTAAACTCATCGATTTCGCTGATGAGGTTTAGTATCTCGTTAGTTATGGCGACTTGGTAGTTGCTCATGCGCAAATATTTTGTTAATCAGATAAGCCAAACAAAGTGTAGACCGGAAAAGGTAAATATCCATAAAAATATCCAATTATATCCAATTGCAAAAGGCTCGAAACTTGCAGCAGAACTCTTACGATTTTTTGTAAATTAGAAAAATAAAATGCCAAAAATCCCAAACTTTATCTACGGAACAGCATGGAAAAAAGACGCCACAACTGATCTAGTTGAGCTCGCTTTAAAATCCGGTTTCCGCGCCATCGACACTGCAAATCAAGCTAAACATTATTCCGAAAGCTTGGTTGGCGAGGCTTTGAAGCGTAGTAAAATTGCTCGCGAGGAAATTTGGTTGCAGTCGAAATTTACTTCGCTTGATGGTCAGGATCATCGTCTGCCTTACGATCCCAAAGCCGATATTGCCACGCAAGTGAGGCAATCTTTCGCCAGTTCCTTGCAACATTTGCGCAGCGATTATCTCGACTCTTATTTGCTCCACGGTCCGTATAATCATCCGCTGCTTGGCGCGAAAGATTTTGAAGTTTGGAAAGTTTTGGAAGAATTGCATCAAAGTGGCAGTGCGAAAATGATTGGCATCAGTAACGTAAATTTACAACAGATGGAAATCCTGGTGGCGCGAGCTTCGATCAAGCCAATGTTTGTGCAAAATCGTTGTTATGCTAATCGTGGTTGGGACAAAGATGTGCGCGAATTTTGCGCTAAAAATAAAATTCACTATCAAGGTTTTTCTCTTCTAACCGCAAATCCGCAAATCGTGCAAAGCCGCGTGATTGCTGATCTTGCTGCAAAATATAAAGTTGATGAGGAGCAAATTATTTTCCGTTTTTCTCAGCAAATCGGAATTATTCCGCTTACTGGAACCAGCGATGAAGCGCATATGAAAGCTGATCTAAAAATTTCTGAATTCACGCTGTTGGATGAAGAGATGAGATCTATCGAGGGACTCGCAATCAACATCAGCTGATACCAGATGATTTTTTTCTGACTTTTCGCTACACATGCGGAGCCTTTAAAATCAGGGGTTTGCAGGATTAGATAATGGTTCGCAAACTGTATCACCTGAATCGCTACAAATCTACTCAAGCTGGCGCTAAAATCAGAACTAACCTACGCGCAAAACCAACCCACTGGATATAAGATCATGACAAAGAAGCGTGGGCTCTGAACCGCCGCGTGGTGACGATTGCCATTGAGGATCAGCCTTAGTTTCATCAAAACATCGATCATAAAAAAGCCGGTCTCAAAAAAGGCCGGCTTTTTTTATTGTTAGAGGCGAAAAAGCCTGTGATTTTTAAGCAGCAAGTCTGCTAAAAGCTTGGGGCAAAAAGTAGTTCTCTGTCTTTCAATAATTTTTTTTAAGAAAATGTTTATTCAAACTGAAGAAACGCCAAATCCGCTGACGTTAAAATTTATCTTAAACGGTGAGGTGGTTTTGGAAAATTCGACCGCGGAATTTAAAAATCAAAAGCAGGCGGCAACTAAGTCTCCATTGGCTTTGCAGCTTTTTGAAATTCCTGGAGTTGCCGCAGTATTTTTTGGTCGCGATTTTGTCACCATCACCAAAAATCCAGATGGCGAATGGCACAAAATGAAAGCAGAAATTCTTGCCACAATCATGGATTTTTACGTTTCAAAAAAACCGGTAATGTTTGAGCAAGTCGCTGCTGATGTGACTTCCGAGGAAGACAGTGAAGTGGTAAAGCAAATTAAAGAACTTATTGAAATCAAGGTGCGACCAGCAGTGGCAATGGATGGCGGCGATATCATTTTCCATTCTTTTGAAGATGGAATTGTGCGTTTGGTGCTTAAAGGCTCGTGCTCTGGCTGCCCAAGCTCAACTATTACCCTTAAAAACGGCATTGAAAATATGCTTAAGCATTACGTGCCGGAAGTTGAGGCTGTAGAGCAGGTGGAAGACGAATAACGGGCGGCAGCTGTGCTGCTGCCCAGGCGTGAGTCGTCTTCGAGCTTTGCTCGAAAAGCGACGAAACGTTTTACCCTAAGCATCCGTAGCTCAACTTGGGTTATGAGTGTTTGCGCCCTTGGCGCAATAAAATGCGCTAGCATTTTAAACGAATAACGGGCGGCAGCTGTGCTGCTGCCCAGGCGTGAGTCGTCTTCGAGCTTTGCTCGAAAAGCGACGAAACGTTTTACCCTAAGCATCCGTAGCTCAACTGGATAGAGTGTTGCTTTCCGAAGGCAAAGGTTGTGGGTTCAAATCCCGCCGGGTGCACCAAAATTTATCTCCAGCCGTCATCCTTGAAGCCAACGGCTTCGAGGATCTCGTTTTGTTCATCGCTAAACGCACGAGATCCTTGAATTACTAACGCAATTCAAGGATGGCGAGTTGTGGTGACTACAAAAATTTTAAAAAATGAACAAAGAAAAAAATATCAGCGCTGCGCTAATGATCATCGGAGACGAGATTCTTTCAGGGCGCACAAAAGATGCTAACCTGAATTTTCTGGCAATAAATCTGGCGGAAATGGGCATCAATTTACGCGAAGTTCGTGTCATTCCTGACATCGAAGAGGAAATAATTTCTGCACTAAATTTGCTTCGAAAAAAATTCGATTACGTCTTCACTAGCGGCGGAATTGGTCCAACGCATGACGATATCACTTCACTTTCTGTGGCGAAAGCTTTTGGTGATAAATATGAAAAAAATGCCGAAGCAGAAAAAATTTTAATTCAATATTACGGCGCAGGAAATGTTAATGAAGCGCGCCTGAAAATGGCTTTCTTGCCAAGCAGTGCCTCGCTTCTTGATAATCCAGTCACTTCTGCTCCGGGATTTCGGATTGAAAATGTTTTTGTCATGGCTGGCGTTCCAAAAATTTTTCAAGCGATGTTTGCGGCAGCAAAAAAAGAATTAATTGGTGGAAAAATAACCAAGTCGTTGGAGATCAAAATTGCATTAACCGAAAGCGTAATTGCGAAAGATTTTGAGGAGTTGCAGAAAAAATATACGCAAGTTGTGATGGGTTCATATCCATTTGACGGCGGCACTTCTTTGGTTTTTCGAAGTACAAATTATGAAGCCTTGGAGCACGCGGTTAGCGAGATGAAACAAAAATTAAAAATCCAAAATTAATGGAAGACAAAGTTCAGGAAGTCACTGTCGATTCATCAGATTTTCTCGAACAAAATTACGAGAACGAGGCCGAGTATCTTGCTTACGTAAAGTCGACGGTAAAAGACGGCAGCTACTTTCGTGATGCTTTGAATTGGTATTTCTTTCGCTATGTCACGCCGATTTGCGATCGTACGATGTTGATTTTTGGCGCGATGATTGCAGCCGTGGTTTTATTCTTTTTGTACAATCTCATTAAAGGCGCATTTCCGCTGGTTTCAGAAGTTCCAATCATAATTTCAGCGAAAGATCAGTCAGAATTTTTTCCGCAAATTGTTGAGTTAAAACCTCATAAAGGTGAGGCTGGTTATGATGAAGGTGTGTTAAATATCGAAGAGGCGGTCGCAAAATATTTGCTCAAAAATTATGTTGCAGAGCGTGAAGGTTATAATTTTTCCAAAGGCCAAATTGAAGACGTGAATAAAAAATTTAATCGTGTTCGCAACATGTCTTCCGACAATGAATATAAGGCATTTCAAGCGGTGATGAATAAGGATAATCCAAATAGTCCAATTCTTGATTTTGGTCGAAATGTGAAGCGTGAAGTGCAGGTGAGTTCGGTGATTTTTAAGCGCGAAGAGAAAAAAACTTTATTCGAAAAAGCGCAAAAATTTTTGGTTAGCGAAATTCCAACGCAAGCCGAGGTAAGGTTTGCTGCAATCACTAAAATTAAGCCCTTGGTTGGTGAGGTGAAAGTTGATAAACAGCTTTTTGTGGCGAAGATAAACTTCTCTTTTGACGGCATAAAAAACCCCAATGGCACCGACAAACAATCGCTAAACTTCAACGTTAATAGCTACAAACTTTTCAAAGTCCGAAATTAATATGCCTAAAATTTTTCGTTATTTTTTGCTGCTACTTTGCTTTTTTTCTTTTGCTGCAAATGCTGCGCAAATGCCTCGTTTTCTTGGCTCTGAGAAAAAATTTCGCAGCTACATTTACAATCCAAATGACGTTTATCGTTATCTTGGTCACTACACCTATCAAGGTTTTGTTGAGTTTGAAGAAGGCGAAACGGTGAATACAATTTCGATGGGCGACCCAACTTTGTGGTTATTCGAACATTTGGGAAACCGTTTGTTTTTAAAGCCGGTTGGTGAGGACAATTCTGAAACCAACATGACTGTAATCACTAATAAGCGCGTTTACCATTTTGAGCTTGTTGCCAAAGAGGCGAAAGGTATTGCTGATAAGGATTTAATTTTCGTCGTGAAGTTCGTTTATCCAGATGAGAAAGACAAAAACATTGTCGAATTTGCCAAAACTCCGCCATCTGATGAGCCTGACATGCGCGAATTATCGAGATATAATTTTAACTACCAATATACCGGCGAGCCAGCAATTGCCCCGCTTAAAGTCTTTGATAATGGTGAGTTCACTTATTTCCAATTCTCGAAGAAAAATGCTGAAATTCCGGCAATTTTTACTGTTGATGCTGAAGGTTTTGAGTCGCTAATCAACTTCCGCGCTGCAGGTAGCTACATCATCGTTGAGCGCGTTGCGCCGCAATTTACGTTGCGCAGCGGCAGTGACATCGTTTGCGTTTATAACACTCATCTCTTTACCGATGGCAAATCGCGTGCACAAATTAAGCGCGATAAAAGAGGAAACTTGCCGCAGCCAAATAATTTTACGACAAGCACAACCGATGTTTCAGCGGGACAGCCATGGTCAGCTGGGGCGGGCGGACAAGTTTTGCCGGCAAGCTCAATGCCTTATCCAATGCCGCCAGCATCAAATCAGCCGCAAATCAAAATGCCGGGGCAGTAAAACATTACCCGCGATCCTTGAAGACGCGGGCTTTGAGGATGACTTTAGAATCTTCACTGTTTAGCGCAATATCATCGAGCTGCTAGGCATTTAAACGATTTTATTGTTCTATCATCTACTCACTAAAATTCCGTATTTCTTTCCTAAATAATTCTCGATCTCCTGACGGTCCGTTGATTTCACCGGTTGGTTAAAAAATAAAAATTCCGAAAGATCGAAGTTTAAATTCTCATCAGTGGTATTGCTGAAATGGCGGCCAATTTTGAATGGTGCTAGGCTGATAGGTGCACCAGCGTTGGTTCCAGAAGCATCGGTTTTGCTAGCTGTTGTAGCCAAAGTTGCATTGCCATTGATGTAAATTGTAAAATTCTGTCCAAAATCGCGCTCTAGCGTGATGATGTAAGGCGTGCCAGGATTGATTGTGAAACCGGTGTTGAAATAGTCGTCGCCAAAGCTGCCAAAGGAGCCAGCGTCTGATTTGGCGTAGAATAAAAGTTGTTTCGATGCGTTGATTGCCAAACCAAAAAGTGGTAAGCCGCTTTTGATATCATTGTCACAGTTGGTGACAATTATGTTGTCGCCATCGCGGCAGACTCGATCAATCAAAAAGCCTTGTCCGCTGTGATAAGAAAAAACGAAGAACAAAGTCATGCTCTCAATTGGGTTTACGCTGAATTTATTGTCGATAACCAAATAGCGAAACTGATCACTGGCATTAGCAAAATTTAGGCTTGCCAAGTTATTAATGCCATTTTTGACATAGGTTGGGCCCTTGGTATTGGTGGTTGAAGCAGATATTACCTGATTGTAAGAAATTTTAGTGCTATCGCCAACGTCAGCTGTTGCTGCAAGGGCATTAAGTTTTGTTGGAGATTGTGGATTAATGTCGCGCCAAGTGTTGACAATCCTTCCATCTTTTCCTTCCGTGGCAAAAAAACTTTCCGCTTTTGCGGTTTCAAGCCAGAAAACCAGTCCTTCAACATTATGTACCGGCGCGTCGTTGGTAATTGCCTGCGCGCCTACAACCTTATGGTTTCGAATGAAGCTTGTGGTGACTGGAATTGCGGCAATAATTAAGCTCAGAGCTAATAAAATAAATGACATCTCCATCAGTGAAAAAGCGCGAAATTGCTTGCCGCTCAAGGTTTGGTGAATTTTTTTCATTGGAATTTTTTTTGTTTGTTCGAGAGTTTTCTTTCTCTTGGATTTTTCTAAATTTTTACTCATGAAAAGCGCAACTCAAAACTATTCCCATGCTCTTTGCGAGCAGAAATGGCAAGCAATCTGGAGCGAAAAAGAAGTTTTCAAATTCAACGAAAATTCGTCGCAGAAAAAATACTATGTGCTTGAAATGTTTCCTTATCCATCAGGAAAAATTCACATGGGACATCTGCGCAACTACGCCATTGGTGATTGCATCGCACGTTTTAAAAAAATGCAGGGCTTTAATGTTTTGCATCCAATGGGCTTTGATGCCTTTGGTTTGCCGGCCGAAAACGCAGCGCTTGAGCATAAAATTCATCCGCAAAATTGGACTTTGAATAACATCAAAATCATGCGGGGTGAACTTCAATCAATTGGTCTGTCAATTGATTGGAGCCGCGAGGTTGTCACTTGTTTGCCCAATTACTACAAACACGAACAAAAAATTTTCCTCGATTTCCTCAAAGCCGGACTCGCTTACCAGAAGGAATCTTACGTAAATTGGGACCCAATTGATCAAACAGTTCTTGCCAACGAACAAGTGATTGACGGCCGCGGCTGGCGGTCTGGCGCGTTGGTTGAAAAGAAAAAATTGAAGCAATGGTTTTTAAAAGTTTCCGAATTTTCACAAGAATTGCTCGATGAGTTGAAGCATCTTCCAGGCTGGGACGAACGCGTTTTGAGCATGCAAGAAAAATGGATCGGCCGCAGCGAAGGTTTGATTATCGACTTTAAAATCGCCAACTCCGACGTCACTCTGAGCCTGTCGAAGGGTGCTGTAAGCCCGAGTCAAGAAACATGCGCAGGCAAGCTCAGCATGACTATCCCAGTTTACACAACCCGCGCTGACACCTTATTTGGCGCGTCTTTCTTGGCTATTTCGCCGCATCATCCAATTGCGTTAGAGCTCGCAAAAACTAACGCCGAAGTCAAAAAATTTATCGAAGAATGCAATGCATCGGCGGTCGATGAACAAAGTCTTGAGAAGCAAGAAAAACGCGGCCTTGTGACCGGTTTGCAAGTTGTTCATCCACTTGATCCAACTTGGAAAATCGACGTCTACATCGCCAACTTTGTGCTTATGGAATATGGCACCGGCGCCGTATTTGGCTGTCCGGCACATGATGAGCGCGATTTCGAATTTGCTAAAAAATATAATTTACCAATTCGCCAAGTCGTTGATTCTGCTGGCGCACCGCTGCCTTTTTGCGAAGAAGGAAAAATCATCAATTCGCAATTTCTCAACGGACTTACCAATGCGGAAGCGAAAGAAAAAGTTTTCGAAATTCTTTCCGCAAAAAACGCCGCGCAGAAAAAAATAAATTATCGCCTGCGCGATTGGGGTGTTTCGCGCCAACGCTATTGGGGCTGCCCAATTCCAATTCTTTATTTGGAAGATGGATCGGTTGTTCCAGTTCCTGAAGATCAACTTCCAGTTGAATTGCCGCAAGACGTTGAATTTAGAGGCGCGGGGAATCCTCTGGCACTTCATCCAACTTGGAAACACACAACTTACAAAGGCCAAAAAGCAACGCGCGAAACTGATACTTTCGATACTTTCTTCGAGAGCTCGTGGTACTTCCTTCGCTTCATCTCGCAGCCAGAAAACAAAGCCTTCGAGCGCGATTTGGTGAATAAATTTATGCAAGTCGATCAATACATTGGCGGCGTTGAACACGCAGTTTTGCATTTGCTTTACGCGCGTTTTTTCACCAAAGCGTTGAAAAAATGCGGATATCTCGATGTCTCTGAGCCCTTCAAAGCGCTGCTTACACAAGGTATGGTTTGTCACCAAACTTTCAAAGATCAGGCTGGAAAATGGGTGCATACTTCTGATGCAATCAAACAAGAAAATGGCGAGTTCGTCCATGCAAAAACCGGCGAAAAATTGTTGGTCGGCCGCAGCGAAAAAATGAGCAAATCAAAGAAAAACGTCGTTGAACCGGCGCATATTGTTGAAGCTTACGGCGCAGATACAGCGCGGCTTTTTATGCTTTCTGATTCTCCCGCTTCGCGTGATTTAGATTGGTCGGAAAGTGGCGTTGATGGCTGCTGGAAATATGTGAATCGTTTGTTTCGTTTAGTTTCTACAAACTCCGTCATCCTTGATGCGCAGCATCGAGGATCTCAGGAGTTTGGCTCAGAGCCTAAACTCATGAGATCCTTGGATGCTAAAGCATCCAAGGATGACGAGCTTAAGGCATCTAAGGACGCAGAATTTATTTTGCGACTCACTCACAAAACAATCGCCGCCGTCCAAGACGAATATGAAAAAATGGGCTTCAACCGCGCCATTGCTAAGATTCGTGAGTTTTCAAACGCTTTAGAAAAATTCGCGCCGAAAAGCGACGAAGAAAAAATCACCATGAATTTTGCGTTGAAAAACTTGGTGATTTTATTCGCACCAATTATGCCACACCTTGCGGAAGAATGCTGGCAAATGCTGGGCCAAAAAGGCTTGGTAAGTGAAGCATCTTTCCCAAAATTTGACGTGAATTTGATTGCTGAAGACGAAGTTGGAATTGCAATTCAAGTTGGCGGCAAGCTGCGTGCGGTGATTCAAGTGCCAAAAGGTTTAGAGCGAAGCGAGCTAGAACAGCGAGCTTTGGCGCAAGAAAATGTGCAAAAATTTATCGATAAAAACGCCATTAAAAAAATCATCATCGTGCCAGATAAGCTCGTAAATATACTTATCTAAAAAATGTCCAGCCCCGTTCTACCAGGTGGTTTAGACCGCCTTAACGGTAGAAGGAAATATGTCTTTTCTGTTGACGAAAAAGACTATTTTTTTCGTGTCATAACAAATGACGCAGAACTTGCCAAGCAGCCAAAGGCAAGGCGGGACCTTGGTCACATCATGTATAATTCGCATCTTGTGCAGATGCAAAAATGCGCACAAAAAGGTGAGAAATTATCACTTACCGAAGCGGCTATAGAAGAAAAATTTCACAGCAAATCATATACCGAAAATTGGTTGAATCGTCTTATGCCGCACGGCTTTGAGGAAGAAAATCAAGTTGTGTTTGTATTGGAAGATGCTGATGCAAATTACGTCACCGCAATGCTTTTTAACATCGATAATCCGGCGCAACGCGCTGAATTAAAGGTTCCAGCCGAGGTCGATCATTTTATTTATGCTTCCCGCTTCATCACCAAAGAAGAATTTCGCGGCAAAAGTTTTTTGGCTGGAGCCTTTGACAAAGCTGTTTCAATGCTTTCCAAAAGGCTTGGTGGAGTTTGTGAATGTTGCGTTTCAATTAGTGCAGTTGAGGCAACCACAAGTGATGGCGTAAAGAAACATTATGTGATGAACTTGCCTGAATATGCACAAATGTGGCAGCAGCGTTTTTATGGAAGTTCATTAACAAATCGTCGTCAGCATTTACTTGCCGATGGTTCGCTGCGTCAATATGCCTATGGTGAAGCAATGGGTTTGGAGCATTTTTTGGATGCTTCTGGTGGTATAGATGAAATAATAATTAGCGATTCAGTTGCCGCGCAAAAGCGTGAAGTAGAGCTAGAAAATACAAAAAGCGGGAAATCAGTTGAGGTGCGTGGGTTCTATTTGCGCGGCATTTTACCTTCCAGTTATGAAGAGTTTAAAAATAAAAAATCTAAGCTTTTTGAGGGACGAGAAGAACGTTATCCAAGTCGCGATTTAAAGCGTGATGAAACAAAAAGAACAGATGGCTGGGTTGAGGCGCCAAGTTCAGCTTGCGTGGCTATGGGTTATATTACAGCAGCTGGTGGAAGCCCTGGGCGGGGTAAGTAATCTGGCTTTAACAGAATTTATGGGTTGCTGCAATTTTTGCCCAGCGGACAAATTAATGCCCAGTGAAAAAACTACCTTGTATATTTATTTTTCGTAAAAGAGGTTTTTTTTCGACAGATTTCGAAAGTTTGTCTGAAAAAATTTTACAGGCGTTCTCAATTCCGAGTTTGCCAAAAAAAAATAATTACAAATCTATGAAAAAAACTTTTTCTATTCTAGCAATTGCATCTGCTTTAGCTCTTTCTTCTCAGGCTAATGCAAAAACCGAAGGAAATTATCTTGGACTTGATGTCATCAGAAGCTCGGCAAAAGTTAAAAGCTCTTCTAGTCTTGCATCTGATAATGCTGGTAATGGTGCTGCTTACTACTCTCATAACAAGAAAGACTCTTCTTATGGAGTTGGAGTGAATTATAAATATGCATTCAACTTTAATAATTTCTTTATTGCTCCGGGAGTTTCTTACGACTTGCTTAACAACGATGTAAAAGCTGGTTTTGCTGGACGCGCTGGTGATCCTTACTCTCAAAGCATGAAGTTAAAATCACGCCTAACTTTACAAGCTAACTTGGGTTATGACATAACTGACCAGTTTGCTGCTTACATCCCAGTGGGTATTTCGTCATTTGGTTATGAACTGAATACAAATGATAATGACGGTGCTGGAACTGTTCGCAGAACCAAAAAAACCGGTTCTGAATCTGCTGGCTTCATTGGTCTAGGTTTCTCTTATGAACCAGTAAAAAATTGGGTAGTAAACTTGGAATATAACAGATTCCAAAGCATTAAAGTTAGCTCTGCAACTGCAACTTCTGCTGGCGGAAGAATCAATACCAAAACTGATATCGACATGGCGAAACTTGGTTTGGCTTACAGATTCTAAGTCTAAAATCTTTGATAAATTTATTTCTTAACTAAGAAATAAATGGTTCAAAGCTTGAAGGGCCGCATCTTCAAAAGAGATGCGGCCTTTTTTGTTATATGAAAAGCAATTATGTTAAGTTTGGTTGAAGCTTGACGGTAAGCGGGTTCTGTGTGCGGCGACAATCTAGTGTCGATTTGATTCCTGGATGCTGGTCGAGGTTTGTAACCACAACTGTCCCAACGTCTAAATCCCGAATCTCTCAAAACCCTTGATATCATGAGCTTGATTGGACATAGAAATTTTTTTCTATGTTTTTTTT
>JBIKKP010000063.1:0-5104 GCA_044360285.1 Rickettsiales bacterium | reverse complement strand
ATAGAAAAAAATTTCTATGTCCAATCAAGCTCATGATATCAAGGGTTTTGAGAGATTCGGGATTTAGACGTTGGGACAGTTGTGGTTACAAACCCCGCCTGAGCAATCATTTGAGGTCAGTTGCTTAGCTATTCTTCAAAAACTCTTTGTAAGCAGCCTCATCCATTGCATCAGATAAATCAGCAGCATTGCTCATTTTTACTTTAGCAATCCAACCATTTTCATAAGTCGAATTATTCACCAGTTCTGGAGAAGAGGTGAGGGCGTCGTTTACAGACACAACTTCGCCGGCAACAGGAATATAAACGTCGCTGGCAGATTTTGATGATTCAACAACAGCGAAAGCGTCGTGTTTATTGTATTTGTTGCCAACTTTTGGTAGCTCAACATAAACCAACTCGCCCAAGGCTTCAGCGGCATATTCGGTGATGCCAATTGTAGCAACATCGCCTTCAACTTTTATCCATTCGTGATCTTTTGTGAATTTCATAATTTTATTTTTTTAATGATTTGGTTTTTGCTTCAACAAAAGTTGGTGAAGTCAAAACCGCTGGAATTTCGCGATCTCTAACAACCGCAGAAACTTGGTCTCCGACCTTGGCTAGAGCGGTGTCGAAATAGCCTTGGCCGATAGAAACTTTAAGATTTGGCGAAAATCCGCCAGATGAAAGAACGCCAATTTTTTGGCCGTCTTTGCGAATTTCAGTGCCTTCACGCGCGATGCCGCGATCGAGTAATTTTACGCCGATTCTTTTGCGTTTAGTGCCTTCGGCTTTTTCTTTTAAAACGCGTTGTGCCCCGATGAACCCAGCGTTGGTCTTGCTTACGACCCAACCAAGAGCGGCTTCAATTGGTGAAGTTGTGTCGTCTAAATCGTGACCATAAAGTGGATAGCCAACTTCCAGGCGAAGCGAGTCGCGAGCGCCCAGGCCAATTGGCTTTACTTCACTTTGTGCAGAAAGAGCGAGCCAAAATTTTTCAACAGCGGCGTTTTCAATTGAAACTTCAAAACCATCTTCGCCGGTGTAGCCAGTGCGGCTGATGAAAACATCTTCACCGCTTTTCAATTTGTAAAAACCGATATTCATGTAAGGCAAAGTAGCCAAATTTTCGGAAGCTAAAAAGCGGTTTAAAACTTCTTCAGCCTTAGAGCCTTGAACTGCAATCAATGAGCGCGTGTCGAGTTCTTTGAATGAAAGTGAGGCTGGTAAATTTTTGCGAATCCAAGCCGAGTCTTTTTCTTTGCAGCCGGCGTTCAGTACGATGAAGAATTTTTCGTCAGTGATTTTAGTGATGATGAGGTCGTCAATGATGCCACCTTCTGGATTGGTCAAAACCGTGTATTTAGCTAAGTTTGGCGTGCTCAGTGAGAAATCGGTTGGTGTGATGTGTGACAAAAATTTTGCCACGTCGCTTCCTTCGATAAAAAATTGGCCCATGTGCGAAACATCGAAAATGCCAACATTGCCAGAGCGCGTCCATTCATGCTCTTTAAGCATTCCGTCTGGATATTGAACTGGCATGTCATAGCCAGCAAATTCAACCATTTTGGCGCCTTGAGCGCGATGAGTTTGGTTTAATGCAGTTGTTTTCATAAGTTTTTTTAAATTTTATTCGACGGCAGGAACGCTTGGTGCTGAAGGTTTAGCTTCTGGGTTTGCAGAATTTTCTTGCTCAATTGCTTGTTCCAGTTCTTTTTTCAAAGCGTTTTTGGAAGAGTTGGAAATTGAGGCAAGAATCAGGCAGTTCAACATGAAGGCGCCGATCAAAAACATGGTAATTTTACTCAAAATGTTCGCTGAACTTTTGCTTGAAATTACTGAGTTAAGTCCGCCTGAACCGCCGCCAATGCCGCTTAGCGAGTCGCCGTCAGATTTTTGTAAAAGAACCAAAATAATCAAAAGTACGGCGATAATCATCTGCAAAATCAGCAGAAAAAGTTGAAAGTTTTCCATTTACGCGAATTGTTTTGAATTTAAGCCTGATGCGACCAGAGAAATTAAGGCGCGGCAACCTAAAAAACATTTTTTATCTAACAAGTTTTTATATGAAAAAAAACAGCGCTTTTGCGGCGCTAAAAAAAGATGAATATCGCCTTGAAGATTTTGTGACTTTTGGTCGTGGAAAAAACTTTATCAATTCAGCGCTAGATGGTTTTGTGGGGCAAAAAATACTTTTTGTTTCTGATGAAAAAATATGGAAAAATTGTGCTGATTTTTTTCCGCAAAACTTTGCCAAAAAAGTTGAAAAATTTTTACTGCTAAAAAACCCAAAAGCTGATGAAAAAAATCTAAAAAAAATCTTTGCTGCGCTAAAAAATTGTGAAATGATTTTATGCCTTGGAAGCGGCACTATCAACGATTTGTGTAAGTTTAGCGCTGCACAAAAAAAACTACCTTATGCGGTTTTTCCATCAGCTGCATCAATGAACGGATATTTGTCGCGCAATGCCTCAATTACAATTTCTGGTCATAAAAAAACCTTAGCAGCAACTTTGCCAAAAGCGGTTTTCTGCAATTTAGAAATTTTGGCAAAAGCACCAATAAAGCTTACAAAAGCAGGCGTGGGCGATGTTTTGTGTTTTTATTCTTGCTGGTTTGATTGGTATTTATCGCACAAAATTTTGGGCACAAAATTTGACGAAAAACCGTTTTTGATGCTGCAGAAAAAAATGCAGTTTTTGCTCAAAAATTTTGCCAAATTTTCACTAAAAGATGAGAAGTTTTTGGAAATTCTTTTGGAGATAATTTTACTCTCTGGCCTTGGAATGACAAGCTGCGGCGGCTCTTATCCGGCCAGTCAATCTGAGCATATGATTGCGCATACAATTGATATGAAATACCCAAAAATTGCCGCAAAAAATTTGCATGGAAATGTGATTGCGGTGAGCGTTTTAACAGCAAGTAAGCTGCAACAAAAAATCTTGCAAATGCCTGATTTTCCTGAGTTTGCGAAAGATGTTGATGCTAAAAAAATAGCTAAATTTTTTGGTAAAAAAATCGCCGCTGCCTGCTTAGAAGAATATCAAGAAAAGATTTCTCTACAGCAGCAAGCAGCAAGGCAGGGTTGGATAAGAATCAGAAAAGAGTTGAAAAAAATTTACGTCGATGCTTCTGCGCTTAAGGCGGTTTTTGCACATTTTAAAATTGCCACTTCACCAAAATCTTTAGGGCTTTCACCTGAGCAATATCAGCTTTGCGTGACTTATGCCAAATTCACACGCAATCGTTTTACTTGTTTAGATTTTTTCTAGATTCTTCTTCGCACAAAATCTCTGCGCCAAGATTTTTGAGGCTCTCTGCCAAATCCAAATCAGAAAATTCACCAAGTCTTTCGCTTAAAAATTTTTTCTGACTTTCTTTAAGTTTTGTCTCACTTTTTTCGACAATTCTTTTGGGTTCTTGCTTGATAATGATTTTGTTTAGCGCCTTGAATCCGTAAAGTGCAGCGATTCGCTCAAGAATAATTTCCTGATTATTTTCGATAAAAAATCCCACGGCAGAATTGTGAACAGCAACGGTTAATTTGCCTTGTGTTGTTTTGTCTTTAGAAATTTGAACCGACTTTGGATAGCAAAATTTTTCATATTTCTTGCCGATAATTTCTGACCAGTTTTTTACCAAATTATTGATGAGAATAAATTCTTTTTTGCTGCCCAAGAAAATTGGCTTCAGAACTTGACCAAGATGCTGCTCTAGTGATTGCATGCCGTATATTTTTTTTAGCATTGCCAGAGAATTTTGACTTCTTTTACTAAAAAATTTGGAAAGATTTTTTGTAAATTTTCTTGTGCCTTTCTGAGTTTAAAATCATCTGCAAAAACTCCAAAACAAGTTGAGCCGCTTCCTGACATTTTAGAAACTTCTGCACCATTTTCTTTAAGTTTTTCTAGGACTTCTGCAATTGCTGGAACCAGCTCTATTGCTGGTTTGGTAAGTTCATTTGGTAGGTCTCTAATTAATTTCAGTGCGTCGCTTTTCAGCAATTTTTCATCAACAATTTTATTTGAAAAAACATTACCAAGCTTGGCAAAAACTTGCTTGGTGGAGAGGTTTATCTTTGGATTTATCAGCAAAGCGCTAAGCGGTTCAAAAGCCGGGAAGGCTTGAATTTCTTCGCCGCGACCGCGAATTAGTGAGGCTTTTTTTTCAAAGAAAAATGCAATGTCGGAACCAAAATTTAGCGAAATTTTTTGTAAGTTTTTTTTGTCTAAACCCAGTGCAAAAATTTCATTTAAAGCCATCATAAAATAAGCGGCATTAGATGATCCACCGCCAAGTCCAGCGCCAATTGGGATATTTTTTTCGAGGGAAATTTTTAAGTTTTTTTCAACGCCAAATTCGCGGAAAAAAAAATCTAAAATTTCGGTGAGAAGATTTTTTTTGGGATCAAGTAAATGGCCAAATTCTCCAGAAATTTGCAGCGAAAATTGCGTACTTTTTTCAACGCGAAGAATATCAAATAAATCAACAAAAGCGAAAAGCGATTCCAGCTCGCGATAACCGTCCTTTCTGACGCCAACGACCTTAAGAAATAAATTTATTTTGGCTGGACATCTCATCATTATTTGGTGTTTAAAACAACGGCATAATTGCTGTCGCCGCGTTTAACAAAGAGAAAAACTTTTTTGGTTGATTCAGCAACTTCATCGATAATTTTTTTAAAATCTTCGATAGTTTTTACCGGCTTTTGATTAACTGAAACTATCACATCATTGGCGGCAATGCCTTTTTCTGCCGCTTCAGATTTTGCCGCGACGTCAGAAATCAACAGACCTTCAACTACTGATTTATTTTGGTTTTGTTTTATGCTTGCTGAAATTTCAATAAGTCCCAGGCCAAGAAGCTGTTGATTTGGCGCCGTTTTTAAAATTTGTCTTTTTTCAACGGTGCGCAGTTCAGGCTTTTTTTCATCGCTTGGCATTTTAGCGACTTTGACATTGATGACTCTTGTTTTTCCTTGGCGCAGTAGAGTGATTTTAGCATTTTTACCGATTGGATAGGCGGAAATAATTTTTGGCAGAACCTTCATTTCAGTGACTTCGTTATTGTCGATTTTTGTGATGATGTCGGTTGGTAAAATTCCTGCTTTTTGTGCAGGACCA